>CALFAM010000352.1 GCA_937948815.1 uncultured bacterium | reverse complement strand
GGCCATCCTCGGTGCCTTGTTGACCTCCCTGGTTGCCATCAGCTTGCTGCCCGCCTACCTGGCGATCCGGCGTGGCGACGCCGTGGCGATCCGCGCCGCCGCAGATCGCATGCGCGGCGACGCCTGACGCGACCTGCGTCACGGGTCGCTGAACCCGGCCGCCTCCGTCCGTCACGGAAGCCTGCCATCGACTGCCCGTGCCATACGGCACGTTTCGACGCTGCGATGAGCGGCTTTCCTGCGCGTTCTCGCTACTCCCTTCGTGCCTGACTGAGCGCTCCGTCGCCCCGGTATCGGGCACGACTGCGCGCTGGAAACGGCCACTTGGGGAAGTCGGCTGGTCGCGGAACGTACGAGAGGAAAGCGTAATCATGGATCGATCTCGATCTGCGTCTCGATCTCGGTCCGAGGCGTCGCGTCGCGTCGGCGTGCGCACGATCGAGCTGCTGCTGATCAGTGTGCTCGCATTCGGCGCCTGCACGGTTGGATGGAGCAGGGCTCGGCAGATGGCGGAGCCCCGATCAGGTTCGTCCCATGCCGGGGAGCGTGAGTCCCGCGGCGCGCCCTTGTCGGCATCGGATACACCCTTGCGGGCAGAGGCCGAGCAGGACGCCGCTTTCTCGGCACCAGGGGGAGAACCGCAGGTTTCTCCGCCAAACATTCTGTTCATCATGTTCGACGATCTGGGGTACGCCTCGCTCGGTAGCTACGGTAGCACCGTGATTCGCACCCCGCGTCTCGACCAGCTGGCCGCCGAGGGAATGCGCTTCACGCAGTTCTACTCGAGTGCCCCGGTCTGCTCGCCAACCCGTGCCGCCGTGCTCACGGGCCAACACCCGGTCCGTTTCGGCATCCGGACAATCACCAACATGGGCGGACCGCCGACGAAGGGCATTCCGGAGGAAGTGGAGACGCTGCCACGGTTGTTGCAAGGAGCCGGCTACGCGACGGGCCACTTCGGAAAATGGCATCTCGGGGGCAAGCCAGCGCGCCAGTTTCATCCGGCGAGCAAAGGCTACGACCGGGTCGTGGTGCTGCGCGAGAAGCGCTATCTGGATCCACTGCTGCGGCGCGACTATGGGCCCTTTGTCCGGCGCAAGGGGCATCTGACCAACCTGCTGGTCGACGAGACGATCTCCTTCGTCCGGGCACACCGCGAGCAGCCGTTCTTCGTCAACCTGTGGCTGCTCGCGCCCCATCGTCCCCTCGGAGAGCTTCCGGACCCGCCGCCAGCCGGCTATGACCTGGCTACCGAGGAGGGACAGTACGCGGCCCTGGTCAGCCATGCCGATCAGCAGATCGGCCGTTTGCTCGATACGTTGAAGGACTTAGCGCTCGACGATCGAACGGTGGTGGTCGTTACCAGTGACAACGGGGCCTATCGCCTCGACGGTGGGCACCGCATGAATGGCCCGCTGCGCCGCGGCAAGCGATCGGTCTTCGAAGGGGGAATCCGCGTTCCGATGCTGGTTCGCTGGCCGGGCGTCGTGCCGGCAGGGAGTGTGGACGAGAGTGTCGTCACGTCGACGGATTTCGCCCCCACCTTTGCCGCGATCGCCGGTGCACAACAGCCGAAGATTTCGGACGGCATCGACTTTTTGCAGGTGCTGCAAGGGCACGGTCCGCGCCCACCGGCGCGACGCCTGGTGTGGGAATACAAGGATCCGAAGCTCGCACCGACCGGTCGTGCATTCGCGGTGCGCGAAGGGAACTGGAAACTGGTGGAGGAAGCGGGGAGACGCTACCTCTTCGATCTGGGGAGCGATCCCGGGGAACAGCACGACCTGTCCCGTAGCCAACCCCACCGCGTCGCGCGCCTGGCCAGCCGCTTTGGCTCGTGGAGCCTCGGCGCCGCGGGGATCCCGTTTGCCGTCGAGCGCACGAGCGAAACAGTCCAGCATGACGTCAGCACCGCTTCCGGTGCCCCTCGCTTCACGTTTGCCGGGCCGGGAGTGGTCGCCCTGCGGCAGCACATCCTTTTCGATGTCAGTCTCGACGACTTCAGCTTCGGCGTCTGGGTTCGACCTCGTGATCCGCGCGGCGCGACCGGTTCCCGCGCTGCGAGTCCTCAGGTCCTCGCGGAGAAACGCGATAGTTGGTCGCTCGGGATCGCGGCGAACGGCCGGTTGCAGCTGACGCTCTGGGAAAAGCACTCGGGTCGGGTCGCGGTCGTCGAGCACCCGAAAGAAGTCCTGCCCGGAATGTGGCAATTCGTTGCCTTCGCGCTCTTCGACGACCTCGGCAGCCGGACCCAAGTAAGACTCTATCTCCACGCCGAGGATGGACGCTCGGGAGAGGTCGTGGCGTCGCCGGTCAGCGATGTGCGCGCGACGCGGCGGCGAATCTTGTTGGGCAACCACGCCGAGGGCAAGCGCCCGTTCCGGGGCATCTTGGAGAGTCCGCGCTTCTTCCATCGTGCCCTTCCGACCGCAGATCTCGAAGCGATGGCACAGCGCTGCTTGCCGAACGGGTTCGACACGGGAAAGGCGGACACACAGCCGCCGAGCGCAGCGCCGCGTCGGCGAGCGGAGCTCTGTGCCGTTCCCACGCTTCCGTGATCGAACACGCACCTCTCCATTCCAGCCTGCTGTCTCGAGAGAACCGAGCGTTGAGTCGGTTTCGGAGCCACTCTCGCTCAACAAGCCAGAGAGAACGACGATGACCGAGGGGGGGGGCATCGCCGTCCGGCGCGCATTGTCATCAATGGCCAGACACCAGGGGAGCGCTCATGAGACAGACAGCCGCGGTGCAAGGGGACGAGCCGACGAAACCAGAGCCTGGAGGGCGCCTGGTCCTCGACCGTCTTCGCAGGCAGACCAGGAGGGCGCGCGCGGAGGAAGCGCCCCTCCCTGAGGCTTCGGCACGCCCGATGACCCTGCCTGACCCATCGGTGGAGGGTGCGGGGAGCGTGCGCAAGCATGGCGCCTTGCGGCCGCGCCTCGCCTTGGGTGGCGTCGTCCTGTGCGTGCTGAGCGTGCATGTCGTGTGGTTGCTCCTCGATCGGACGCCGTTGGCCTTTGTCGACAGCTACGCCTACCTGTCTCGGTTGCTCTATACGATGCACGCGCTGAGTGAGGTGGACCGATTGGGCGATCTGCTGCACGCCTTCGACCGCCTGAGCCTGAACGGCCGGCCGCCGCTCTACCAGTTGCTGGCGAGTCCCGTTCTGTGGCTGCTGGGCACGACCGAAGATGCCGCCATCGTGGTCAATCTGGCGTTCCTGGCGCTGGGCGCGCTCGCGATCCAAGGCTTGGCTTCTCAGGCAGGCAGTCGTTGGGCGGGCGCATTGGCTGCCGCCCTCTACCTGACCTATCCACCGGTCGTCGCGGTGAATCACGAGTTCCTACCGCACGCAGTCGTGCCCACGCTGATCGTGACCACGTTGTGGAACCTCGTGTGGCTGGTACAGGCGTCGAGCTCCCTGGGAAGCCCTTCTGGCGTCGACCCTTCTGACGTCGTCTCCTCAGGTTCCGGAAAAGGCCGGGCCAGGCGAGTGGATGCCGCGGTCGCGTGGCTGGACGGTCGGCTACCGGGTGGTGGCTTGACGCGACCCGAGCTCGCGGGCTGGCTCTTGCTAGGCCAGATCACGTTTGGCGCGCTGATGCACCCTTCCTATCTCGGGATGGTCGTGGTCCCTGTGGCGGTCGCGCTCACCAGCCGGATCGCGCCTGGTTTGGCGGCTGTGCTCTCGACCCGCACGCGGCATGCTGGGGCCGAACGGGGCTCGAACCGCTCAGCCTGGTTGGCGGCCCGATCACTGCGCCGCGTCTGGTTGCCCGGCGGACTGCTGAGCGGAGGCGCGATCTGCCTCTGGTACCTGGGGCCCGGGTCCGTGATCATCGACAAGTATCGCGGCTTCAAAGGGCAGGCGCTGGTGGCGTTTCGGCGACAGCAGTACCTGGCCGACGGTTTTCGTGATCAAGCCGGCCCCGGCTGGTATCTCGAGACGGCGTCGGCTGCGCTGTCGACGCCGCTGGTGGTCTTGGGCGTCCTGGGCGTCGCCTGGGCATTGATTCGGCTCGTCTTCGGCCGACGGTCGCAGCATCGAGGGCGCGGAATCGGTGCGCGCGCCCTGATCGTGGTTGCGCTCGCCTGGACCGTGACGGTGATCCAGCTCGGCGAGACGGCGTTCGCCTGGTGGAAGATGGCACCGGCATTGCCGATGCTCGCCCTGCTCTCTGCGCTGGCGGTGATGGACTTGCCCGGTCGGGTGGTGCGTCGGGCAACGGTCGTGGCGGTTTGTGCCGTCTGCGTCTTCAACCTGGCCTTCGTGCTTTTCGGCAGCAAGGAGATCTGGATGGGGTCCATGGCGCGTGGCCTGGGCGCCCGGCTCGATTCGGACACCTGCACGCGGACCGCACGCCATGCTTGCGTCTACTGCCCGCAGCCGCCGCGTGAAGAGCAGTGGCCATCGAAGGCCTTTGTCGACACCATCCGGACACAGACCGAGACGGTGACCGACGACGATCCGGGCAACAACGAGATCATGATCGTCGGCGGACCGATGATCAGGCCTGCGCTGTTCTCGTTCTGGATGGCGAAGCACTGGCCCGAGAACGGCTATCGCGTACGCGGGACCGGCTACAAGAACTGGGGTTACCCGTATAATCTCCGGGCTCTGCTCGAAACGCGCTTTATCCTCTTTGCACCCCAACCGGTGCGAAAGCGCGCCAAGGCCTATGTTCCCATCACTCTTCGACTCTTGATGAGCCCACCGCCATCCTTCGCCCGCTCCCATGATCAAATCGCGGTCTTCCCATTGCGAGTCGATCCGATCTACCGCAGCGTGAAGGAGCTGCGTTTGCTGCGGCGGGTCGAGGAGCTGACGGTGGCGGAGGCTGAAGCGGTGATCGAGCGGCTGGACCTGGCGCCGAAGTACGTGCCCCAGGCACCTGTGCTGCTCGAGGAGATCCGCACGGGTGATCGCGTACACCGACGGGGGCGCCGGCAATGAGCAGCCCACCGCGGGTATCGCTTGCCATTCCGGTCTTCAACGAGACGGCCGTGCTCCCGGAGCTGCTGCGTCGCTGCCTGGCCGTGCTCGACGCGACGCCAGGCGGCCCGCATGAGTTGGTGCTGGCGGACGACGGCTCCCGCGATGGAACCGGCGAGGCATTGGCGCGGGCAGCGGCCGAGGATTCGCGTATCGTCGTGCTTCGGTTGTCGCGCAACTTCGGCCATCAGGCAGCGATTTCGGCGGCAATGGATCACGCCCGTGGGGACGTGGTGCTGGTGATGGATGGCGATCTCCAGGACTGCCCGGAGGAGCTGCCACGTTTCCTGTCCAAGTATGCCGAAGGCTATGACGTGGTCTACGCGAGACGGGTCGGACGCAAGGAGGCTCTCTGGCTGCGCGCCTGCTATCACGCCTTCTACCGCCTGATCGCCCGTCTTTCGAGCGTCGATCTGCCGCTCGATGCGGGCGATTTCGCGCTTCTCTCGCGGCGTGCGCTCGACGCGCTCAAGGCGACGCCTGAGCGCAATCGCTACCTTCGTGGGCTGCGGTCGTGGGTCGGCTTTCGCCAGATCGATCTGCCGGTCGAGCGGGCCGCCCGGGAGGCCGGCGAGAGCAAGTACAGCCTGACCCGCTTGGTGCGATTGGCACTCGACGGCGTTTTTGCCTTCTCCCTGGTTCCCTTGCGGGTGGCGACCTGGTTCGGCTTCGTCGCCATTGCGTTGGCGTCCGGCTTTGCTCTCTACGCGGTGTTCGTGAGGATGGTTCTCGGAGAGCCGCCGCCTGGTTTCACAGCACTGATTTTCGCCATTGTCTTCTTGGCTGGCGTACAGCTCGTCTTTCTCGGCGTGCTCGGCGAATACGTCGGGCGGATCTACCACGAGGTCAAGCGACGGCCGCACTACATCCTTGCCGAGACGCACGGGCTTTCCCCAACTGAGCCATCGGTGAGCAACCGCACGGGATCGCCAGGATCGCCGCGGGGCTGAGGTGCCGAGTGGATTCCCGCTACGCCGAGCGTTACCGTGAGCTCTTCGACCATCACTGGTGGTGGCGAGCGCGATCACGGGTGGTGACAGCGGCCATCGAGGCAGCTGCGCCGGCCGACGGCTTTGGCGACATCCTCGACATCGGTTGTGGTGACGGCCTCTTTTTCCCCGTGTTGCGGCGCTTCGGCCAGCCCATGGGCCTGGAAGCGGATGCGTCGTTGGTGAGCGACGCACGGCCGCCGGGCGAGGTCGTGGTAGCACCGTTCGACAGTCGCTTCAGTCCAGGCAAGTCATTCGGCTTGATCGTCATGCTCGACGTCTTGGAGCATCTCGATGACGACCAGGCCGCGATCCGCCATGCGCACACCCTGCTCCGCCCCGGTGGCACCTTGCTTCTGACGGTACCGGCCTTTCGGACGCTCTGGACTCAGCACGACGATCTCAATCAACACCGAACTCGCTATACCCGCCGTCGGCTCGAAACGGTGCTGCGCGCTGGGGGCTTTACGATCGATCACATGCGCTATTTCTTCCATTGGTTGGTACCGCTCAAGCTGCTGGTGCGGCTGAAAGAGAGTCTCGTATCGCGCCCGCCCACGCCGGCGTCGGTTCCCGGACACCGGAGCAACCACTTCTGGCTGGCGCTGAGCCGGCTGGAGCAGACCACGTGGGGACGAATCCCGTGGCCTGTTGGAACCTCTCTGATCGCGCGCGCGACGCGCCCGGTAACCTGACCCATGGCAGCGTTCGCTCCAAAGCCCATGGCACGCTCCGCCGCATGGGCGACGCCAGGTCGCTGGCGGTCGCTGTGTCGCTGGCCAATGCTCTCTCGTTGGCCAATGCTGTGTCGCTGGGCCTTGAGCGCGGCCTTGATGACCGGCGCGGTCGGGATCTCGGCGCAACCGGTGCTCACTTCAGAGGATGCTCTTTCGGACGAATGGCCCTCGGCGGACCAGGGTGTCGGTGAAGGCGTAGCCGCGGAAGATGGGCGACGGACAGAAGTTCAGTATCTTTCTGGAAAGGGCCCTTCCGATGCCGTCCCTTGGCGCTTTCGCTGTACAGAGGGGCGGGGTTGCGAAGACTGGACGGCGATTCCGGTACCGTCGAATTGGGAGCTCGAAGGCTTTGGGCGCTATGACTACGGCTACCGTGATGACAAACAGCCGGAGTCGGCCGACTATGCCTTGAGCTTCGCGGTGCCTGAGTCGTGGCGCGGGCGCGCCATCGAGCTGGTCTTCGAAGGCGTCATGACGGACGCCTTGGTGGCCCTCGATGGAGAGACACTGGGGCGCCACCAGGGAGCGTTCACACCGTTCTCTTTCGACATCACGTCGCGGATTCGCTTTGGGGAAGCCCAAGAGCTGACGGTGCGGGTCGATGAGGGTTCGGCCAATGCCTCGGTGAACCGCGCCGAACGCGACGCCGACTACTGGGTCTTCGGGGGCATTTACCGACCGGTCTACCTGGCCGCGCATCCGCCGACGCATATCGAGCACCTCGATCTCGACGCCCGTCACGATGGGGCGTTGCGTTTGCGCGCCGAGGTCGTCGCGGCGCGCAGCGACGGCCCGATGGACGTGGTCGCGGTGGTTCGCGCACCGGACACGGGTGCGGCGTTGGCCACCCTGCGGGGAACGGCAAGCGGCGACGTGGCGTCTGAGGGCAGTGAGCCCATGCAGTCCATCTGGGTCGAAGGAAAGGTCGACGGCGTCGTGCCCTGGAGTGCCGAGAACCCGGTGCTCTACGACCTCGAGGTCACGCTCGAGCAGGGGGGCGAGCCTCTTCACCAGCTCGACCGCCGGATCGGATTCCGAACGATCGAGGTCCGCGCCGGAGAGGGCTTGTTCGTCAACGGCAATCGGATCTTGCTCAAGGGCGTCAACCGTCACTCCTTCTGGCCCACCACCGGCCGAGCACTCGATGCAGCCCAGAACCGCCAGGATGCGCTGCTGATCAAGTCGCTCAATGCCAACGCGGTCCGCGCGTCCCACTATCCACCCGACCGGTCGTTTCTCGATGCTTGCGACGAGATCGGATTGTTCGTCATCGACGAGCTGCCGGGCTGGAAAGAGGCCTTCGACACAGAAGTGGGCACGCGTCTGGTGACCGAGATGGTGCGCCGTGACGCCCACCATCCATCGATCATTCTGTGGGCCAACGGCAACGAGGGGGGCTGGAACGAGGCCCTCGATGGGCTCTACACCCAGCTTGATCTCGCACGCAGACCGGTGATTCATCCCGACGAGCACTTCGCCGGTTTCGACACGGTGCACTATCCGACCTGGGCTGAG
Source organism: uncultured bacterium (assembly GCA_937948815.1). Classification (GTDB taxonomy): domain Bacteria; phylum Acidobacteriota; class Thermoanaerobaculia; order Multivoradales; family J023; genus J023. The sequence goes on along the minus strand of CALFAM010000352.1, from coordinate 14,810 downwards.
CTTCGGGACCGTGTTGGCACCGCAGCGGGCCTCGGTGGCTGGTGGCAGACCCTTTTCGGGCCAAACGACGGGGCGCTCGTGCTGCCGACCGAGATGCTCCATGGGCTCTACGACGGCGGTGGCGGCGCGGGTCTCGCTGAGTACTGGTCCTTGCTCTCCTCGTCGCCCCGAGGTGCCGGCGGCTTCCTCTGGGCATTGTTCGACGAAGGCGTCGTACGCGTGGACGAGGACGGACGGATCGATACCGCGGGCTCGGACGCGCCGGACGGCATCGTCGACCCGTGGCGTCGCCCCGAGCCGAGCGCCGCGGTGGTGCGGCGTGTTTGGTCACCCGTGCAGATCGATGAACGGCAGCTCCTCGACCAGTCGCTTCCTGACGTGCCCCCTGTCGAGGGGCAACGTGAGCAGTCCAGCGCAGACCCGAACGAGCACAGCGCGGATCAGGCGAGCTCGGAAGATGCCTTCGTCACCGTCGAAGTGGACAACCGATTCGACGAAACCGACCTCGCCACGGTTCGGTTCCACTACCGCTGGCTCGACATCCCGGCCCCCGGATCAGCAGTTCCCGCACCGGTACGGGGCGAGGGATGGGTGAGTGGGGGGCCAACGCCGCCGGGTACCGACGGTCGCCTGTCGATACCCCGATGGGCGGGAGCTGGACAGCGGGTGCCCGATTGGCTCGCGCTCTCGGCCCTCGATGATCATGACCGGGTGCTCGGCTCCTGGAGCTTGCCGACACGACGGCAGGCAGTCTGGGTGCGCGATGCGCTCGTGACGGCTCGGCGCCAGGCGGCTCGCCTGCCGGGCGCGTCGAGCCCAGATCGTGTTCGGATCGAAGAGGAGGGCGACGTGATCGCGCTCCATGCGGGTGCGCGATTCGTCCGCATTGATCGGCAGACGGGGTCCTTGGTCTCAATTGGACGCGGAACGCAGACGCTGCCGATCTCCGGCGGCCCCTGGCCGCTCGGTGCGCGTGACGGTGGCGCAGTGTTGGTTGACGCAGGAATCGACGCCGGCCAGGCGGTCGTCGGCATCGCGCGAGAGGGCGGCCTGGGCCGCGTGCGCTGGGCGCTCGATCCGAGTGGCTGGCTGCGCTTGTCCTACCAGATCGATGACCGAAGCGACGAGCCGTACGTGGGCGTGGGATTCGATCTCGACGCGCAAGCGGTCGGCGCCCTCGAGCGCTTCGGTCGTCCTGGGCGGGTGTGGGCCAATCGACCTTCCGGGGAGGCCTTGGTACGGCATCGCATCGAGTTGGATGGCGCCGACGCCTGGCAGGCCGCCGCCGGCTACTACGCCGAGCCCTACTGGCTGCGTCTCGAGACGGATGCCGGGGCGCTGGTGATCGCTGTCGAATCCGACCAGGTATCCCTCGGCGTTGGTGTACCGGCCTTTCCCGAGGATGCTCGCACAGCAGTCGCGGCGGTGCCCGATCCTGCAATGCCTGGAACATCGCTCTCTTTCATGCACCGATTGCCCGGGATTGGGACCAAGTTTCATCGCCCCCGTGACCTTGGGCCTCGTACGGCCGTTTTCCCGGGTTTGCTAAGAGCTTCACTCTGGCTTTACATTGCGGATGAATGATCGGGGCCCTTCGACCGATGAAACTGCTGGAGACCCCTCGATGAACCCGCCAAACCGCACCCTCCTTCCTCGCATCTTCATCTTCGGGCTTCTCGGCCTGCTGACGCTGGCGAGCGCTGCGATCGTCCATGCCGAGGTGGCAGATGACGCAGGCACGGATCCGGTGATCGAGAGCGTTCGCCGCATGCTCGATCAAGATCTCTCGGAGGCCGTCATCCTTGGCTGGCTCGATGCCTCGACCGAGCATCCGCGCCTGCCGACCGCAGATGAGCTGGTCGCGCTGCGCGATGCCGGTGCCTCGGACGCGCTCCTGACCCGCCTGCTGTCGATGGCCAAGACACCTCCCACAGCACCGCCGGCAGCGTCCGCGCCCGCCCCAAGGGATGCCGCGTCGAGCCGTCCGCACCACGCTCGCTCGCAGCCAGCCCAACCCCGTGCCGCACAACCGAGCACCTCGCAGCCGAGCCCGGCGTCGCCCGCAACCACTTCTCCGTCGACGACCCCTTCCGCGCCAGCCGCAGGGGCGGCCCTCTCGGGCCTCGCCACCGAGATTCTGCCTCCCGGAGACGCGTCGGCCGAGGGCACGCCCGTGCAGTTCAATCTCAGCTACCGGCCAGACTTCGACGAAGACGAAGACGAGTGGGGCCTCTACATCTACCTCGACGGTAAGCCGCTCAGCTACGTGCCGGCATCGTCCCTGATCGGCCGTTCGCGGGAGGTCAAGTTCGAGCGTCGCCTGCCGCCGGGGCGCCACGTGCTCTGGGTGTTGCAGGAGCGCCATGTTCGTCGCTTCAAGTCCTGGTACCACGCGGCGCGTGTGGCCGACGGCGCATTCGAGTTCGATCTGGCGGCCGGACGCGGTGCGGTGATCGAGGTCGCCTTCAAGCAGGCCGTCTTCAATCTGGGCGGCAGCGCCGACCCGGTTTCGTACCGCTTCGTGCAGGGCGAGAACGTGACGGTTCGCGAGCGTGTGGGCGGCGATCCGGACGAGTGGGCCTTGCTGTGCGAGGAAGTCGAAGCCAACGATTCCAGTGCGAAGCCTTCCAAGCGGACCCGACGCTTGCTCGAAGGCTGTTCTCGGTGGGCGTCGTTGTGGACCGGGCTCGGCGACGGTGCCGAGGTCCCGAGTCGGGACGAGGTGCGCGAGAGCCTGGCGCTGTTCAAGTACCGACCGATCCCCAAGAACGAGCTGAGCGACTCGTAATCTGAGCGCTTGCCTGGGTTGGTGGCCCTCCCGAGGGCGCATTCCCGGGCGGCGCAGATCCCATTTACGCGACCGTGACAGGTAGTCGTGACGTCTGACGCTAGCCTAGCCGCCGGACTGGCTGGAGGACTCGCGATGAAAATGGATGCTGCTCGGCTACTCGTCGTTTCAGGTGCGACGCTAACGTTCTGGTTGGCTGCCGTGGCCGTGCCCGTCCATGCTGATGCGGCAGACGCGATCACGTCCGCCGACTGGTCACAGTTTCGCGGGCCGGGTCAGCAAGGCCAGGCGCTGACGACAGACGTCTTCCCAGCAGAAGGGTTCGACCTCGAGATTGCCTGGCAGCGGCCACTCGGCTCTGGCTACTCGGGCATCTCGATCGCTGGCGGGCTGGCAGTGACCATGTTCGCGGACGGCGAGTCCGACTGGGTCGGCGCCTTCGCGACCCGCTCGGGGGAAGAGCGCTGGCGCTACCGGCTGGCGGAAATGTATGCGGGGCACGATGGCTCGGACGACGGGCCGGTGGCAACGCCGCTGATTCACGGGCAAACGGTTTACGCCCTGGGACCGCGCGGACAGCTCGTCGCCCTCGGTCTGGCTGATGGTGCCGAGCGGTGGAAGCGAACCTGGAGCGAGCCTGAGGCACGCGCGCCCTACTATGGTTTTGCCTCGGCGCCGGTCATTGCCGCTGGCTCGTTGATCGTACAGACCGGTGGCGCGGACGGTCATGCTGTCTCCGCACTCGACCCCGAGACCGGTGAGACACGCTGGACACGCGGCGACGACGCCGTGACCTACGAGTCGCCCTTGGTTGCCGAGATCGCGGGCCGTGAGCACCTGGTCGCCGTGACACAGAAGATGCTTCTGGCCCTCGATCCGCGCACCGGCGACGAGCTCTGGCGTTTCGAGCATGGTCTGGCGGACGATATGGGCGACGGCTACACCTTACCGGTCACGCTCGGTGCCACGGGCTTGTTGATCAACGGCTGGGACGGCATCGCGCGCCTCGAGATCACGGCGAAAGAGGACGGAAGCTTCTCGGTCGAAGAGCGTTGGCGCTCCCAGACCTTCCAGCGCAACTATGCCCTGCCCGTGGTTCGCGGCCGCTACGCATACGGTTTCCGCGGCAACATCTTGACCTGTCTGGACGTCGAGACCGGTGAGCAGGTCTGGCGCTCTCGCCCACCCGGCGGCAATGGCCTCATCATGGTCGATGGCCACTTCGCCGTGGTCGGTGCCGATGGCAATCTGGTCGTGGCTGAAGCCACGACGGATGCCTACAAGGAAAAGGCGCGCATCGACGTAGCGTCGATCGTTCCCTTCACCGCGCCGAGCTTCGCGGAAGGGCTGTTCTTCGCCCGTGACCTGGAGTCCCTGGTCGCGGTTCGCGTCGTGCCCCGCGCCGCGAAGCCGGCCAGCGATGGCAGCGACTCCGAAGTGCAAACCGATCGCCCTGCCTCCGGTGAGCTGAGCGCCGTCGAGTTAGAAGTCGTCGATTAGGGCGCGCGTCCGATCGCGCGAGACTCCGGGCCGGTCGGTCAGTGGTCCAGCAAATCGAGCAGGCGCTCTGCCGGTCGTCCGAGGACGGCGCGATCTTCGAGCAGGCCAATGGGCCGTTGGAGCAAGGTCGGATGCGCAGCCATGTGGCGGATCAGCACTGCCTCTGCCTCGTCTCCGGTCAACCCGAGCTCGCGATTGGCGCCGTCCGCCTTGCGCAGCAGATCGCGCGCGGGACGACCGAGGCGCGCCAGGACCTGACGGATTTCGTCCTCGGATAGCGGCTCCTCGGTGTACTCCCGGTAGCGATAGGCAATGGCGCGCTGGTCGAGCAAGGCGACCGCCTTGCGACAAGTTCCTCAGGTTCGCTTGCAAATCAGCTCGATCACGACGGCTCTCCTGATCCGCGGACCGCGTCGAAGAAGCGATCGAGGTCCGCGGTCGTGTTGGCAAGGTTGGGGGACAGGCGGATCGCGTGCCAGCCCGGGTGCTCGAAGCCACGCGTCACGATGCCGTGCTCCGTGAAGAGAGCCTGCGCCAGGCTCCGCGCCGGCTGTCCATCGACGTCGATGGCGTAGAGCGCGCCGCCCTGATCAAAGTCAGCCGGCGACCTCCAGGCGAGCCTTGGGATCTCTTGGGTGCGGGCGTAGGCGTGGGCGTGCAGGCGGCGATGGTGGGCGACACGGGCTGCGGGGTCGAGGCGGCCGTGGAAGTCGAGGGCGTCACCGAGGGCGAGTACGGCCGCCAGGTTGCGGGTCCCGTAGTCCTCGAATCGACGCGCCGAGCCTTGCCAGCGCTGCTGCCCCCAGGTCATCCACATGGGCTGGAGGGCTTCCCGCAACGCGGAACCAAGATAGGAAAGACCGAGCCCTTTGGGCGCTTGCAGCCATTTGTGCGGGCTGGTGGCGTAAGCGTCGACACCGAGCGCCGAGACGTCGATCGGGATCATGCCCACGGTCTGCGCGGCGTCGATCGCAATGAATTCGACCCCGCGCCGGCGTGCTTCCTGGGCCACTGCGGCGACTGGGTGGCGAAGGCCGACGGTGTTGTCGACGTGGGGGAGCACCAGCAGCCGGGTGCGAGCCCCGACGGCCTCGGCATAGCGTTCCAGGGTGCGGTTGACGTCGGTCGCGTCGTCCCAGCCGAGATCGAATCGGCGGACTGTATAGCCACGTCGCTCGGCCTGGAGCTCGAAGCAGACGCTGGCACCCGAGTGGTTGAGGTTGGGGACCAAGACTTCGTCGCCCGGACCGAGGGGAAGGCCTTGGGCCAGGAGGTTGAACGTCTCCGTCGTATTGTGGGAGAACGTGACATCTTCTGCCGTACAGCCGAGGAAATGTGCCGCCTTGGCGCGAATGGACTCTCGGGGCCCTTCCCAAGCACCGCCCCACATGTAGAGCCAAGGGTTCTGTTCGCAGAGCTCGAGATAGCGCGCATGGGAACGCTGGATGGCCCGAGGAATGGTGCCGATCGACGCGTGATTCAGGTACGTGACGCTGGGATCGAGACTGTAGGCCAGGTGGAGACCGGAGAAGGGAGCGCCGTCGAGGGGCGAATCATCGATGGGCGACCCGGCCTGGCGGGTGTCGGCGCGTAGTTCATCGGCAAAGGTCTGCTGGAGCATGCCGATGCGGTCGAGCAGGGTCGCGGCAGCGGCGCCGAGACCGGCTCGCTTGAGTAGGCCACGCCGTGACAGGCCGTGCTTGCGTTGATCGTCTGAATCGTCCATGGCGTGGCTATCCTACGTGGATCCCGAGGCCACCGCCTGCTTTGCCTGGATCCGTGCGTACGGGGTCTCCGGCTGCCAAGGGGCGGCGACCGAGGTCTCGCGGTCGCTCAGTGAGTCTCTTCGACGATCACCGAACTGCCACCCCACGTGCCACTGTCGAGCTCGTCGAGGATGACGGCGAGCATCAAGGGCCCATCTTCGCTGGCTTCGAGCTCCGCGGCGATTTCATCGAGCGGGAATGCTCCTCGCCAGACGCCCGGGTTGCCTGTGCCAACTGCCGGGATCGTGGCAGTGGCTGTCGTGGTCTCGGCACTGCCCGATTCGCTCGGCGGCCAGCGCGCGACCGATTCATGGCGGATGATGGTGGGCGGAAAGGGCGCGCCCTCAGCAGCGCGAAGTGCCAGTGTGGGTCTGAAGTAGCGCGTTGGCGGGGACGCCATGTCAGCGTTGGGGAGGCGTTCGAGATCGACCTCGACATGGACGACGCGCGCGCCCTGCGCATCGGTTTCCACCGAGAGCGCGATCGGCCAGTCGGCACCCAACTCTCCACCACCCAGCTCGGCCGCGTCCAGCGGCTCGTCGAGCAGGCGCCGGGCATGCAAGGCGGCAATCGCTGGCGGCGTCGCCGAGCGAGCCCAGGCTGGGGCAGTGATGTGCAACCTGCCACGGTGGGTGATCGTGAGGGGTAAGAGATCACCGAGGGGCGCACCTGCAAGCTCGAGGGTCAGGCGCATGCGCCAGCGGAGATCGTCCAGCGCGCGGCGCAAGGCATTGTCGTCTTGGATCAGAAAACCACTGGTGGTGCGCGCGAGCGTGGTGAGCGGCCCCGCGGGCGCGAGGACTCGCGCGACTCCACCGAGTAGGGCGGCACGTTCGGGATCGAGCTGCGCGACGCGTTCGAATGCACGGAGCTTGGCCTCCGTGCGCCCGGCCCGGCCAAACGCCTCGCCGAGCTTGGCCCAGGCTTCCGCTTGCTCGCCTTGGGTCCGCTTGTCGTTCTGAAAGTGAAAGATCGACTTCTCGAAGGCTTCGATGGCATCGTCGATCTTGTCTTGACCGATGAGTGCCTGGCCCAGCGCGAGGAAGGCACGCGCGCGCTCGGGATCGAGGTACTTCTTGCGTGTCCCGATCAGGCCAGGGAGCGTGGGGATCGGTGTGCCCTTTTGCGGCTTCAGGCTGGGTGTGCGGAAGAACCACTTGCCGATGTAGAACCCCGGTGGAGGTGGAGGGGGTAGTGGGGCGAGCAACGGATAGGTCAGCCAACCGTAGGCAGCCAGTGTCTGGGCGGCAGCCTGAGTGGGCGGGTCGGTGTGGTGGTTGTCTGGATGGAAGGTGTCGGATCCCGCTGACACCTGGGCATCGACTGGTGTCGGCTGAAGCGGGTCATTAGAGCCAGCTTTGGCGGTGTCCGCGGTCGAGCGATCCGCTTCGAGCTCGTGCTGGTAAAAGGTGTCCGGAGTGGCATCCCAACCGTCGGTGACCCAGAATACGGCGCGCCTCGGGCCGTCGGTGCCGCGCTCGAGCAAAGACGCCAAGAGGAGGTCGTGGCGATCGCGGACCAAGGTGTGCTCGAGCTCGGCGGCATGCGCGGCCAACGCTTCAGCGAGCTCGGGTTCGCGCTCGGCGACAGTCAAGAACTCGGCCCGCAGGCGTCGCACGGAGTCGCTGCCCGGTGTGCCTTCGATCGCCATGCGAGACAGCGCATCGGCGAGCTCCTGTGCGTCGCGGGTTGGGGGAACCACCTGGCGTACGATGTCGCGTGTGAGCGGGCTTCCCGGTATCGCGTCGAGCCCCATTCCCTCGGCGAGCAAGACCTCTACTGACCCCAGGGCGGTCAGCGATTCTGCAGCTTCCCCGAGGTAGGTGGCGGCCCAGCGCAGGCTCGTGCTGTTGGAGAAGGCGGCATCGAACCAGAGCACGATCGTCCAAGGTTCTTGGTTCTCTTCAGCCTTCCCGGGCGCTGGCTCGATCGCCACAATGCGGCGAGCGAGGTCGCCTGCGTGAACCTCCAAGCGATCGGCCTCCACCTGCTTCGGTGTGACGTCGCCGCGGAGCCACGTCCCTCCACTGCCGCGCTTGACCGACACCATGGCATCGACCGCCACGACGCGCGATTCGGCTTCGAAGGCTGGTGCCGTTGGCGTCGGTACGCGCGAGTCGTCCTGAGCGTAGATCGGCGGCACGACGCCTGGTAGCCCGACCCAGGTCGCGACGAGCAGGATCGCAACAGACAGGGTCGCAACAGACAGGGTCGCAACGTGTTGCCGTGGCACGGTCCTGGCGGACGCGCGGCGCGAACCAGTGCGAATGCGAGAACGGTCCCGAGAGCAGAGTCGAGAGCAGGTACCGGGGCGGAGTGACAGCTTCGATACATGGCTCATGAAGAGCGTCCTTGCAAACCGGGTACCATCACCCTTCGGGACACTCTTTGCGCGCGGATCACGCTGGCAGGTCGTGACGAAGCCGCTCGTCGTGGTGGGCTCGAATGGGAGGGGGTTGTTGCTTGGCATCAAGGGCTTACACCATCATGCGTTACGTTCTTCGGCGCTGGAGCGCCGCCCGCGTCGTCGACGGCCATGCCGCGCCTTCTCTCGGTCAGGTCACAGCATTCGTGATCACAGGCGCCATCCTGGCCCTGTTCGGAATGACCCACGTCAGCGCATCTGACGCGCCCGGCCAGGCTGCCCGCCACTTCGAGATCACGCGCGCGGATGGCGCGATCGAGATCGACGGCCTGCTCGACGAGCCGGCCTGGGAGCGGGCATTGCGCTTCGATCTCCCCTACGAGTGGTCGCCCGGTGACAATGTCGCACCGCCTGTGGAGACTGACTTTCTGATCACCTACGACGACAAGAATCTCTACGCGGCCTGGATCGCCCACGATCCTGTTCCCGACCAGATTCGCGCCCACCTGATGGATCGCGATGAGATCGGCACGCTCAACCAAGATGACCATGTCACCTTGATGCTCGATACCTACAATGACGAGCGTCGTGGTTTGCAGTTCCGGATCAATCCGTTCGGCGTCCAAGCCGATGCGGTGTTCAGCAACAATGATGAGGACTTCTCGTTCGACATGATCTGGTCGTCAGCCGGCCAGATCACTGCCGAGGGTTACCAGGTCGAGATCGCCATCCCCTTCGATCAGCTTCGGTTCGCCAAAACCGATGGCGAACAGACCTGGGGGATCGACGTTGGGCGCTCGTATCCACGCAATGTACGACACAGGATCTCTGCCCACCGGCTCGAGCGCGGCAACTCGTGCGTCTTGTGCCAGATCGACAAGGTGTCAGGTTTTCGTGACCTGGCGCCAGGTCGCAACCTCGAGATCATTCCCACGGTGACGGGCAACCGTACCGAAGCGGATCAGGATTTTCCCAACGGCGACTTCGCGACGCAGGTAGAAGACGCCGAGCTTGGCCTTTCGGCGCGTTGGGGAATCACGCCCAATGTTTCACTGAGCGCGACGGTCAACCCGGATTTTTCCCAGGTCGAAGCCGATGTGGCGCGCTTGCAGGTCAACAACCGCTTCGCGCTCTTCTTCCCCGAGAAGCGGCCCTTCTTTCTTGAAGGCGTCGACTTTTTTCGCACCCCGATCAATGCTGTGTTCACCCGCACGGTGGCAGACCCTGATTGGGGCGGCAAGTTGACGGCGACCTTGGGGAACAACGGTATCGGTGTCTTCTTTGCCCGCGACACGATCGGTGGATTGCTCTTCCCGAGCAACCAGCGAAGCGAGTCCGGTGTGATCGAGGACGAGGTCACCACGGGTGTGGTTCGCTATCGGCGCGACATCGGAACCGGTTCGACGGTCGGCGTGCTCTATGCGGGGCGCGATGGGGACGACTATTCGAACGATGTCTTCGGCATTGATGCATTTCTGCGCATCAATGAAAGCAATACCGTGACCGTGCAGGCGCTGCGCTCGGATACCCAATACCCCGACGCGATCGCGGCTGAGTTCGATCAGCCTACGGAAGCCTTCACTGGCGACGCGATCTCCCTCGAGTACCGGCACGACAGCCGGCGGTGGCGGGGGAGCGTCGAATACGACCTGCGCGACGTCGGCTTCCGCGCGGACACTGGGTTCATACGCCGGGCGGACACCGAGTCCATCGAAGGACGCCTCGTGCGCCGCTGGTTCGGTGAGGAAGATGATTGGTGGAATCGGTTCAACATTGGTGCTTCTGCGGAACGAACCGAAGATCGCGGGGGCAGCCTGACGGATGACGAGATCGAGGTGTTCGCCAATGTGAGCGGTCCGCTCCAGAGCTTTGTCGAGCTCTCCCTCGGGACGGAGAGGATCTTCTTCGAGGGCATCTTGCACGACGACCTGGATCGTCTACAGTTCTTCGGCGCGATGCAGCCGAGCGGTGCTCTCCGCGTCTCCCTTTTTGCACAAGAGGGCGATACGGTAGACGTTGCGAACAACCAAGTGGCCGAGGAGCTGCGAATCGAGCCGCGCATCGAGCTCAAGCTCGGGCGTCACATCAACGTGCGCGTGAACCACACGCTGCAGCGGCTGACCGTTCCAGGGGGCGAGCTCTTCGAAGCCAACCTCACCCAACTCCGCTTGGTTTACAACTTCAATGTCCGAAGCTTCGTCCGGGCGATCTTCCAGCGCTTTGACATCTCACGTGATCCAACCCTATTCGCCGAGATGGTCGAGGCACGCGAGGAAAGCCTCTTCACCCAGCTTCTGTTCTCCTACAAGCTGAACGCCCAGACCGTGCTGTTCTTCGGCTATTCGGACAATCGGGAGGGCGGGCGCGACCTCAGCTTGACACAGGCTGATCGGACGCTCTTCTTGAAGCTCGGCTACGCGTTCACGCTATAATTATTGGAACAATCTGTGGGCTCGGAGAGGGGCGGGCAGATGGGGGTGTCACGCCATGGATCATGACGAGACAGAGCGCTGCGAGCATGAGAATGGAAACGTCGGAAGGGTCTTGGTTCATCCTTCGCTCTTTCGTTCTGTGCCGGCCCACGCGGGCGAGGAGCCCGGCGACGAATCGTTGTGGATGAGCCCTGCGGGCGAAGCATTGAGACGCGGCCATCGGCAGGACGCTGTGGTTTGGTACCTGGGCGACGAAGAGCTTTTCAACGGCTGCATTACCGAGATTCGCCTGGCTGCTCCGGCGATGTGGTTGCAGACGCGGATCGAAGGGCTTCCCGAAGCGCCGGACGCCTGCTTCCACCTGGCCGATGGTTCGATTGTGCGCGTCCCCCTCGGCGAAGGGGCGACCGTGCGGTGGCCGCGCGGGGGCGTGGATCGTTCGCTGTGCTCCCAAGTACTCGACCTTCCCGCCAGGTCTCTCCAGGCCGAGCCAGCTCACGTGGATCATGTGCCGCTCGAGCGCCCGGTGCTCTCGTTGCCGCATCTCGATCCCGTGCGGTCTCAGAGCCAAAAGATCGCGACGAAGCCAAAATAGATCAGATAGATCACACCGATCACAGCGACGAGCGTGCGGATCCCGCGAGACGGGAACCGATGCCAGAGCACCAGGCTTCCTGCCAGCACCAGCACAATCTCGAACAGCGTGAACCACTGGCCGCCATGGGCGGGGTCCCAGTAGGAGATCGGGCTCTCGAATCGCCAGTGGGAGAAGGGCAGAAAGTGTCGGTGGGCGTCGTCGTGGTGAACGGGCAGATCGCCCAGGGCGTGCAATCCCATGCTCGCGAACAGCGCGGTCAGCCGCGGCATCTTCGCGCGGTGGGCGACGAGCGCGGCAACCACCAACAAGGGCAGCGCGTTGAGGACGTCGATGGCGAGCTGCCAGCCAGGTTGAAAGTAGTGGGTGCTCCAGATCAGCCGTTCTGGGGTTCCCTGTACTTTTTCCCAGATGTAGAAGATCAGGATCGGCAGGTCCGGCAAGCAAGCACCGACCAGGAGGGGGACCGCCAGAGAAGGACGGTCCTTGCGGCCAAGGGCCCAGAGGTTGACGATGGCGTGGGCAGGCGTGTTCACGGTCGGATGGTCGGGTGCGCGAGCGATCTACCAGCGCTGAAGCCAGGCGCTGTGACCCAGCCGTCAGGGATGATAGCCGCTAATCGTCCGCACGCGTGCGCCAGGAGCGGTGACCGATACGTCGATGTGGCGGAACTCCCGCGACTCATTTTCTTCCGGCGGTTGGTAGACCAGGAGGTACTGCGCGCGGAGGTCGTCTTCGATCTGCCGGTAGACCTGGTCGAGCCCGGCTACGGACGCGACGGTGAACACGCGCCCGCCGGTTTCTTGGGCGAGTTGCACGAGCTCACTGTGTGATTCCGGTTCGGAGCTGCCGAGGACGACTGGATACACCGCGACGCCTGTCTGCTGGGCCGTAACCAAGACCTGATCGGCGTCGAAGTCGCTATCGACGTCCTGGCCATCCGAAAGCACGATCAGCGCGCGGCGACCCTGCTGGCCGCCGAAGCCATGGAGCGAGAAGACGATGCCGTCACGCAGGCGGGTGGTGCCCCAGGCACGGAGCCCGGTGGTGGCGTAGCGTAGCTGCCCGGTGTCTCCGGTGAAGGGTGTCAGCAGCTCGAGCTGGTGATTGAACGACACCAGCATGGCCTGGTCCTCGGTTCCGATGACCGTATCGAAGAAGCGCTGCGCGCTGTCAGCGGCTGTCGCCAGGCCGCGTCGCATGGAAGCGGAAACGTCCATCAGCAAGCCGACATCGATCGGCAGATCGGCGACGCGAGCAAACCGCACGAGCGGACGTGCTCGGCCGTCCTCGCGGACGGTAAACGCCTCTGCCGGCAGGCCTGTGATCCCACGGCCCCGACCGTCGAGGACCGAGACGTAGAGCTCGACGAGCTGCACATCGATCGACTCGACAGGAACACGCGAGCGGACGATGAGTAGATCTTCGAGCTCGGCTCCGCTCGCCAATGACGCCACGGCGCGCACGAAGGCCGTGGGCTGCGGCAGCAGGTCGGGCAGGACGAGGGTAAAGGCTGGCGAGAGTTGCTCTCCCCGGCGTCGTTCGAGGCGGCGATCATTGAGGAAGAGGTCGACGTACTCGAGCGTCTCGCCAGCCGGCACATCGACCGCGACCGTGACCTGTTGGCGGCCGTTGGCATCCTTCTCGGCTTTGGTCAGGCGAACCGCAAAGCGTGGCGGCGCCGCGTTGAGCGCCAACCGATCGTCCGCCAGGACGCGCCCGTCGGCATCGTAGGCCGTGGCGATCACCGTGTGACGAATCGGCTGGAGGCCGAGATCGACCTGGGTCGACCAGGGTGGCTCATGGTCGGAGATGGGTGCCTCGTCATCGAGCTGAAAGCTCACCCGATCGATCGGGCCACCGGTGGTCACGGCGACCAGCTCGGTGCGGCCGGTGACCTCGGCGCCTTGGGGCAGGATTTCGAGGCTCGGGAAGGTGACCAGGGTGCCGACGTCCGCCCGGGTCAGGGCGGTGAATCCCTGGCGATTGCCGGCTGGTGGCTCGGCGTCGTTTTCGAGCCGAGGCACGACGATCTCGCGCGTTTCGCGGACCAAGGCGAGCCCGCCGGCGTCTGTCGCGCGCATGCTCAGGGTGTAGGTGCCCGGACGCAGGCGTCGGTAGAAGGCGAGCCGCACGACGTCATCGGCCGGTGGCCTGCCCGCCAGGTAGTAGTCGGCGCGGAAGCCGTCTCGCAAACGGGTTCCTTGCCAAATGTCGCCTTCGATCGTCACGCGGTCGAAAAGGCTGCCGTCCGCGGTTCGCGCGAAGCGGTCGGCGGGCACGACGATGCGACCTTCGAGGAGTGTGCGCTGGTCGTTGTAGCGGCCGGGATAGAGAAGCTCCAAAGGCGCGCCTGGCAGCAGCGCGGCCGACGGACGCAGATCAGCGAGCTCGGTGCGAAAGTCGTCGACCCAATCAAGGGCAGTACCCGATTCGCGCTCACCGTCGGTTGGCAGGGCTGCCAGATGCTCGCGCAGCGCCGAGACATTGAGCGCCTGCTCCAAGCCACGTTTCAAGAGGTCACGCGCACCGGGCGCCCGCAGGCATCGGTCCTGGGCGGCCAGCCGCAACACATCCCCGGTGGTTGCAATCGTCTGCCCAGGACCGCCCAACGTCAGCGGCATGACGCCCATGTCCGGGCTCCACTGGTGCACCGTGGTGCGTTCGAAAGGGCCATCGCGGTAGAAGAGCAGGGTGAAGCCTCGGGCATCCGGACGACCACTTTGGTTGGCCGCATGCCAGGGGTCGTACGACCAGATCTCGATGCGGCGGAGATGGTCGTCGCAGTCGAGGCGAATCGTTCGCGGCGGCACGCCCGCCATGAGGACCGCCTGTGCCCGCGCATCGTCGAGATCTTCGTAAAGACTCATCGCGCGGTCGAAGTTGCGTCGCCATCGCGCGAGTGGGCCGCCAGGGCGGGGCGGGGAGCCATCGCCGCGTGCCGACCAGAAACGATGGATGAACAGCTCGCGCAGAATGTCATGGTCGAGCCCTTCGAAAAGCGCGCGCTCTTCCGGGCTCGCGAGATGCGCGACGCTCGTCAACCAGCGAGCGTAGAGCCCTTCGAGCTTCGGCTCCGGCGTCTTGGCCGCGTGGATCGGCAGCGATCCGGTCCAGAACAGTGCGGCCTGGACGGCAATCAGAAAGAAGCGGGGGAGGCGGCGTCGATCGGCCATGATGAGACTCGCGGTAGTCGGACCCTCGGCATTCGGAACGGTTCGTCTGCGCAGCGTAGTGCGTGCAGCCGTCATGCCAGATACGGCTGCCGCCACACGGTGGTCGCCTCGAGGGGCGCGTCATGGGGCAGGCGCCCGCCAGGCTCGGTTGTTTGCGAGGTCTGAAGGCGAGCGTGTCCCCATGAGGA
>CALFAM010000351.1 GCA_937948815.1 uncultured bacterium | reverse complement strand
TGGAACCACAAGGAGGCCGCCCGTGCACAGAAGTCAACTCCTCCCCCTCGCCATCTCGAGTGCTCTCGTCTTGGCTGCTACGCTCAGCCCGTCTGTAGCCGATTCTTCTCCGCTGCCGGCTTCTGCCGAGTCGAACCGCCTTGTCAGCCCCAGGCACATCGCCCTCGATATCGGCGTGACAAAGAGCAGCTCCAAGCGTCTCGCTCCGGGACTCTCGGACGCAGGTGAACCGCGTTTCGACGTGCCGCTCTTCAGCGTCGATGGCCTCGGGCAAGGTGACACGAGCCCCAGACCCTCGATCGCCGTCGGCCGCAGCCTGATCGGCCAGGTCATCAACAATCGACAAGGGGGCACCCTAGCCTTCTTTGACAAGCGGAACGGTACGATCGTCGGCGATCCGATAGGGTTGGCTTCCTTCAATTGCGGCACCGATCTTCAAGGGTTCCAAGGGCAGACGATCTACTACGATGCAGGCGCAGGGCGCTGGCTCGTCATGTTCGGTCGGCCATTGGGCACGAGCTTCGACCCGGATCGGGGATGCTTCTTGATCTCCGCGACCAGTGACCCGCTCGCCGGCGGCTGGACGCTCTACGAATTCGAGGACGACGCTGTCAGCTTCCCGACGCTTGCCATGTGGGAAGGCGCCTACCTTGTACGCTATTCCAGTGAGAACCGAGAGAAGACGCTGGCATGGGAACGTGCGCCCATGCTCCAAGGCCTTCCAACACGAACGACACTTACTAGGTTGCCGCCTTCGACCTCAACCTTCATTTCCATGCAGCCTGCCGACCTCGATGGACTATCGCACCCTCCCGCCGGAGCGCCAATCATCTACCTCCATGCGTATGACGACGAGGCATTTGTCAGCACCCCAGACCCGTTGAAAGACGCGGTCGATCTTTGGATCTCCGAGATAGATTTCGATCAGCCAAGCTCTGGAAACCTCTCGTTCCTCGCGCGAATTGCGATCAACGAATTCGCGACGTTCGGACAGGCAATCGAGGCACCCGACGGCACCCTATTTTCCAGTTTTCCAATCATCACCGCTTCCCCGAAGTACAGAAATGTCGGCTCCGTCGAGTCACTCGTCACGACGTTTCCGTTCCGGGAAGAACCCTATGTCGACAGCTCGGTTGGTGTCCGCTGGATCGAGCTACGGCGCAGCCCAGGCGGAGAATGGACACTGCATCAAGAAGGATCGTGGATCCAGGAAGCAGAGAGCCACCTATCACCGAACATCGCGAGTGACCGTTTCGGGAACTTGGCAATAGCCGCTCAAGCCGTCGGTCCCACGACGTATCCGGGATTGCAATATGCAGGTCGTCGAGCAAGCGATCCTCTCGGCGTGCTTTCCTCGTCCGACCTACCGCTCGCCAGTGGAACGTCCGTTAGCATCGGTACCAACCTGGACCATACGATGGTCGTGGTAGACCCGATCGATGACTGCACTTTTTACCTGACAGGCCAGCACGACCAAAGCTCAGTGGCCTCAACGCGTATCGCGTCAGTTCAATTCGCCGACTGTGAGCAATTGCTGTTTTCCGACGGGTTCGAGTCAGGCAACACGAGTCTTTGGTCGACCCAGATAGGCGACATCTGATTGCACGCGTCGAGGCCAACTGTGGGGAGTACCAAGCAATCGCGTGTGCCCCTCGTGCGCGCACCCACCAAGAGTACGATGATCGAGTCCCGCCGCTCTGCTTGACTGTGGGTGGCCTTTTCAGCAGATCGGAAGTCCTGATCCATCTTGCCAGGACACGGCCGCGCCGTCTCGGACGGTTGTACGACGAGACGGCACAGCGCGACCCAGCGCTCTTCAATGAACGAAGTAGCGCTAGAAAGGCCCGCAGATCTGGAAGAATGGATTGCAGTCGCAGGCTGGACTGGTGGACGGCTGCACGACGATCGACCGTGAACGCCACCCACTCACCGCGCCGCAGGAGCGCTGAGCGCGTACGCGCAAGGTGTAGCTTCCTGAGGCCAGCGCAAAGCCGCTCAGGCTGTAGCGCGGAACGCTCGTCGCGGACGTGCGCACGACACTGCCACTGGCATTGAGCACCTCCCAACGGTAGGTGTCGACCGCGGGATCCGCATTCGTCTCGTACGTCACTGCGTTGTTCTGACACAGCGGCCCCAACCCTTGCTCGCCGATGAACGTGGGCGTCGACACGGTGCAGCAGTCGGCCGGAATCTGGAAGCCGTTGGCGACGTTCGAGTACGTGTTCGAGCCACCGCTTCGCGCATTGGTGCCGAGCCCGAACTTGGCAAAGGCATCCCACACGAGGCAGCGATCTTCGCCGCCGCGGTACGCACCCACGGCTTCGATGACGCCATCGCGCGCATCGAGAAAGTCCGGATTGCAGGCCGTACGCTTCATGCCATCCGTGACGTAACGCATGGAGCGATGGTTACCCTTGCGGCGCCACACGTCCTTGAGCCGTGAGTCGAAACCATATTGGTCGACCAGAGCCCAATGCACCTCCCACAGCGCTTGCGCCCAGACCGCGCCGACCGAGTGAGTCCGTGTATCTTGGGTGATCGTCCGATACGTGTGGTTGTTGACGCTGTTGCTCGTGCTGTATCGCTGTGGCCGCAAGCCGCGGTGTGAGGCAGGCTCGCCCATCGCCCACTGTCCGACGCCACGGCCGTCCGTGCCGCGATCGCTCGATTCGGCGGTATACCACAGGCCGAGGAAGTCACTCCATCCTTCACCCAGGCCACGTGACTGAACGTTGTTCAAGCAGCTCACCGTATCCGGTCCGCCGATCAGGCGTGAGGAGATTCCGTGGCCGTACTCGTGTACGGTGACCAGGTTGTCCCACGCCGTGTCCCGCGTGGGCGGGCCATCGAATCGCCAGAGAGGCATGACCAGGCGCGGGCTGGTGCCGTCGCGGGTGGGAATCCAGTGAGGCCCAATATTGCCCGGAGTATTGGGCAATGGAGAGTTCATCGGACCTTGCGTCAATGCGAGGACAGGGTCGCCGTCGTCCCCTCCAAGACCGAAGTTGTCTTCTTGAAAGTTCCCGGCCTGTTCGTCGAATCCGTATCGGTAGTGGGTATCATGGACCGTATTGACCGTGTAGAAGAGCTGCGAGATCGAGGCATCGGTATAGCTTCGGATACCGCTCGGAAAGTGGAGCGGAAAACTGCAACTGAGGTTGACACCGCAATCGGGCTGGGCTGTCGTGGGAACGGCAAAGCCAGAGATATCCGAGTAGGCGTGAACGTTGTTCCCACGATGGGTCGTGTAGCTGGTCGTATCCGTTTCATGCCAGCCAGCGGGAGGATTGCCAAGCGAGATCAAGACCCCGCGCCCATCGTTCGGGATGCTTCCAGAGGCGGTATACGGGCTCTCCCGAGGCAGCAGAAAGGCCCGATGCGTAGCGGTCGAGGTCTGATCGAATCGGGTCCAGACGTCACCCGTGATCGCGTCGACCGTCATCTCGTAGACACTCGGTTCGTGCATCGGATCGATCAAGAAATACCATACGAGACGCGCGTCACCAGCCGCGATGGGCAGCCACATCAGCTCGGCGTCGACTCGTTCGTCCCGAACACCGGTCGTGCGAATGCGTGTGGCACGGCGCGACTCTGACAGCTTGGTTTCGACGGCTTCGTGTACCGTGAACGACCTGCCCAGATGCTCGACGCCACCCGTGACCGCGAGCTCTGCGTCGACCGACGGCGCCAATGCATTGACGGCGTAGGCGAGGTCAGGCAAGAAGCTGTTGTTGACACCTTCCACACTGCCATCGGCACCAACATGGACCTGGAGCTGTGCGCCGTACGCCGGGATCCCGAAGTGTGTCTGTTGGAAGTAGAAGTGATTCGAGCCGGTCAGATCGGTCTCGACGTGATCAACGAGCACCATTTCTTCGAGATCACCGGGCTGCAGCCCCAGCGCCTCACGCTGCGCTTCCAGGAACGTTCGAGCGACGAGCTCGGGATCGAAACCCGACTCGGCTGGTTTGCTGAGCGTCCCCATGGCATTCGTGATCGTACGTGTCGCGCCCGTTCGATCATCGACTTCGATTCGAATGTCAGGCATTTCGGCACGAAACGCCTGGATCGCGCGATGCTGCGACGCAGGCTGTGAACCCTTGGCGGGTGGCTGGATCTCGAGACGCCGGTCGTAGCCTTCGTGCCGGTGTGTGTATTCTTGGGCGGCAACGTGAGCCCCCAGAAAGATCAAACATGTCATCAGGGCTGCTGGGACTCGCTGGCGCGTCATACGCCTCCAGCACGGAACGTCCGATGATTCAGATCGCGGAGTCATTCGCATCGTGGGCTCTCTCCTGTTGTTGGCGACGAACGGGCGATCGTGAAACCACGATGGCCGTCCGCCGCTTCACCGCTGTCTCGACACGGATACCCTCTTTGTGTATCGGGCACGACTCATCGTCACCACACGCCGAGGGCATCGATCTTCTCTGGAGGCCAGGACACTGGGAACCGGCTTGCCGCCGGCAAGAGCACGGTTCACAATGACCCCCATTGCAGGGACCACCGCAAAGACAAGCGCGATCACCTCAACGAAGGATTCCAGCCCGCGTCAAACAATCGCTGGGTGCCCAGGCGTCGATGGGCGCGAGATCACGCGCCGGCCGGGCGGGATGGACTCAAGGACGCGACCGAGGACGGAAGCCGAATCGAAGCTGCCCCAGAAACGTTCTCGGAAACTGCTCGTCGCCCTCGAAGCCAAGCGCAATATCGCGGCCGTCAGAGGGTATGCATGCTGTTCCGAAGAGGTAGTCCCAGACACTCAGGGTCAAGCCGTAGTTCATGCCGTGCGGCCGGTCGGAAGGTAGGTTCTTGGCATGGTGCCAGATATGCATCTGAGGGTTGTTGAAGATGTACTTCAACGGACCGAGTGGAACACGAATATTGGAATGATTGAAGTGCCCCACGGCCAGGGTAAAGATGTGCACGACAAAGAAATCGTCGATGCCGAAGCCGATCATCGCCAGTGGAATGTACTCGAGGGCACGGTACACCACGTTCTCCATCCAGTGATACCGCAGGTGGGCCGCAAAGCCCATCTGCTCGACCGAATGGTGAACCTTGTGGAATTGCCAGAGAAACGGCACGCGGTGCAGCAGTCGGTGGGTGTTCCACTGCACGAAGTCACGAACGAGGAAGAGCGCGAAGAGCTGAACCCAAACCGGCCAGCTTCCGATCTCGAGGGCGACCAGATTGCGGATTCCGATCAGGGCCAAGAAGTCGTTGAAGAGCGTGACCGCGACGTCGGAGGCCGCGTTGTAGACCACCAGTGAGAACAAAAAGAAGTTGAAGAACATGTAGAACGCATCGAGCCAAAAGTCCTTGCGGAACCGGGGTTGCTCCTCCCGCCAGGGTTTGACCATCTCGAGCGCGAAGAAGAGGACTGACACGCCGACCAGCCAGAGCAGGTAGTTCTTCGGGTGAAAGCTGACCAACTCGTTCCACAGATAGTTGGCGTAGTTCCGGTACCCATTGACGAAGATCGTCCAATACTGTTCCATCGTGCTCTCCGAGACCTGGCCGCAGCGCGCGACATGTTCAGGTCAGCTCCTTCTGTCCCCTACGGTTCGGCCGGCCACAGGGATAGGCTGCCGTGATGGGCCGCAGAGATCCAGCGTAGCAGCAGAAGAGCACACGCGCTCGCCCCGCCGTCGCCGGTGGTTCGGCGACGACGGGCCAAACGAGGACGCAGCCGCAGAATGAGTGCTGCGTGACTGCTCGGAGTTGTTGCGTCCAGCATCGATGCCCCCGGAGCGCCAAACCCCAGAGGCTTGGCCTCAGGGGTGCACCTCGATCACCGAGCTCTCGAGCGCCTCGAGGAACTCGAGCAGATCCTGCTCATCCGACGCGGTCAAACCCAAGGGGCGGATCTCCGGATCGCGATCGGGGGCGCCTGGCGGCGGGCTGCCGTGTGGCGTTCCGGCGTTGTAGCGCGTGATCAGCGCGGCCAGATCGGCAGCACTGCCGTTGTGGAAGAACCGTTCGGTCACGCCACCCGTGCGCAGGCTCGGCGTCTTGAAGGCGCGCCAGTCGCCCAGATCGCCGGTGAGGCCGAAGGCGCCATCGTCCGTGGTGGACGCCGCCGTCACGTGAAGACGCTCATCGGTGAAGTTGGGGCCGTGGTGGCAGGCCGCGCACCGGGCTTTGCCGAAGAAGAGCTGGCGACCCCGCTGGGCACCCGCGCTGAGACTCCCGAGGCCCGCCACGAAGCGATCGGCCGGGGAATCGCCCGCCACGAGGTTTCGCATGTAGGCAGAGAGCGCGAGCTGGAGCTCGGGAACACCAGGATTGCTGGTTCCATAGGCGCGCCGGAATCGTTGCTTGTAGGCCGGGCTACCGAGCACCTGATCGACAATCGCCGATGTGGAGTTCATCTCCTCCATCGAGAAGATCGGCATGGTGGCCTGCTCCTCCAAGTCCGAGGCCCGAGCGTCCCAGAACTGAGTGGTGCTGAAGGCTCGGTTGATCACCGGCTGAGTCTGGCGCGGCAACACCTGATTCTGGCTCCCCAAAGAGAAGCCGTCGAGCCCTCCCGCGGCGGGGTTCTGGGCGAAGAGGTGGTTCGCCTCGTGGCACGTTGCACAGGACATCGCCCCACTGCCGGAAAGCGCGGGCTCATGGAAGAGGTCACGGCCGAGGCCGACACGCTGGGCGGTCAGGTCGTACTCGGGCCCTTCTGGCAGCTTCAGGAAGGAAGCATCGAGCCCCAGGGGCAGGGTCCCGAACTGGCTCGAGGCATCGGCCCGCAGGCCCGAGGGCTGCGGCTTGATGTAGGCCATCTTCGCGACTTCGGTAACCGTGACCGGCCGGGCCCACAGCTCGACTTCGTCGATCGCGACGCTCGGCGCCGGCGCGCTCGCCTGCCACCCGATCAGGAGATTCTGACTGGTGGCCTGAATCGGCAGAACATCCGCGACACTGGTCACGTCGTCGACCTTGCCGTCGAGGTAGAGCGTGAGCTGGCTACTGCTGCCATCGTTGCCGTAGGTAAAGGCGATGTGGTTCCAATACTGCCCGGCTTGGGGATCGGGGCCCCCCGCGTGGACGTAGGCGCTGACCGCCCACTGCGTGACGGCCGTGAGCACACTGCCATCTGTGCGCGTGACAGACGCTACGACCTTGCCGTCGCTCCCGCGCAGCATGAGGCTGAAAGAGCCGTTCTTGTCGAGCAGCATCCGGTCACCATTCTGCGACGCGGCCTCAATGACCCGCAGAAAGAGCCCCGCACTCAGACCGTGGGTAAAGGCACCCGACGCGGGATTCAAATAGGGCGTGTCACCGCCAACGTCGACATGACCATCGTCGTAGAGGTGGACCGACGCCCCGCTCCGCGGCCCGTTGAAGCCATCGTGCTCGCGATTGTTGTTGTTGCCAGCGTAGTTGCACGTGTAGGGCAGCCCCATGGTGATTGCGTCTTGGCAATCTTGGATGATGGCGGCGTTGATGTCATCTCCGTCAAAAAAGGCCTCGAAGTCTCCAATCAACGTGCCGGTGTGGCCGTTGCCCGTGGCATCGTCCGTGGCAGCACCGTAGTCGACCGGGACGTGTGGGCTGCGGGTCAGGAAGCGGGCGGCATTCGGCTGATCGACCGGCACGTTCGCCTTGAAGCGGGCTGCCTTGTTCATATGCAGGAAGAGAATACGGTCCGGGTTGTCGCGGAACTGGAACTCCGCCAAGTTGTTTGCCTGCTGACCGAAGAGCACGATGCTGCGCTCGCCGCCCGGCGCCTGGATGTAGGGCAAGGCCGGGTTGCCGAGGAAGGGCCCCCACATGCCGGGGCTGGTCCCGAAGGCGAAAAAGTTCTCCCGGTCGGTCCAATTGAAACCATGCGTGATCGGCCCGAGGCCCGGAACGTCTTCGGTGATGTGGAGATTCTGGTCGCTGGGGTTGATCGGCCCGTCGAGCACCACGATCTTGTGCTTGGTCTCGGAGCCGACATAGGACGTTGCAGCATGACCGCGCTCGTTCCACAGCACGCCGTTGCCATCGGGGTTGGCCCAGAAGTACTGGCCGCGGACCCAGTCGATTGGCGATCCGTCCCCGTGGGTGATCGGGGCAGCAGCGATCGGGTACCGCTCGGAAAACAATACGCCATCGATCACCGGTTCATTACCAGCGCCCGCACCGTGGGTGGCGTACATCTCCGCCAGGTTGCGCGGCCGGGACCAGCCATAGGGATCGCTGGGGTCTTCGCGATAGGCGTACACCAGGTTCTGCTGCGAGAAGTACGGCAGCGTGTTGGCGCACGCCGTGCCATCAGGATAGCTCGCGTCGAGGCACTGGTAGGGGCCCGTACATCCCTGGGGATAGCCGAGCTGTGGCGCCCCGAGGTCACAAACCCCGATCGGGCGGCCGTAGGAACGGCCGTAGCCCCCGGCAGCACGCCGCACCAGCTGCGTCCCGACACCGGGGCCGAAGTCGCGCTCGTAGCTGAAGTACTTGCCTCCCTCCTGGCCCAGATCGTCGGCCTCGTAGTGATTGCGCGTGCTCTGCCAGAACATCAGCCTTCCATCGGCAGTCAGGGTCGGCTCGATGCCGGTGAGCGGAAAGTAGCTGCCGCTGTGGCTGAACGCGAGGCTCTGCACCACCCCCTGATCGAGCCATCGCGGGCTGGCGGTCGCGTCGGATGTGTCGAAGGGTACGACCTGGCCCTGTGCGTCGAGGTGGATCTCGATCCGACGCTGCACCATGAGCACCGTATTGATCACATCGTCCGGTTGAATCGCCGTGCCGGAGATGCCGCCGTAGAAGGTCGAGATGGTGTCCGGACAAGCCGCCACCGTATTGCCTTCGAGGCCAAGGCCGGTCGCCGCAATCGAGGTCAGCGGGTTAGGCACGCCGGTGTTGGGATCGAAGAACACCGGGTTCAAGCAGTTGGCTCCAGCCGGCGGCAACGGCCGGCCGGAAGAATCGAGCGGCACGTTCCAGCCCACGTGCAGCTGCTGAAGCGTGGGCCGCGAGATGTTGAGGATCAGCTGCAAGTTGTAGCGCCGGCAAGCGCCGCCGGGGGACACCTGCCAGGTCGTGCAGTCCACCGGATAGGGCTGCACCAGCCCTGGTTCGTCGACCTCGGGGTCGAACGTAGCCGCCAAGAAGGATGATCCGCCGTTGCCGAAGGTTCCGTTCGAGAGCCAGGAAAAGCCTCCGACCGTCTCCATGATGTGCAGCGGCCGGTCAAAGGCATCGCTCATGTCCGGCTGACCGGTCGCGGAATCGATGGCTACGCGGTCGAGGTGCACCGCCGTGACGTAGAGACCCTGCTCTTCGTTGTCGTGAATCACGGGATCACCCGCCGTCAGAAAGAGAAGGCCACCATCATGGGTCATGGCGCCACCGCTGAACACGGCGGGTTGGTTCGCCGGCCATGCTTCCGAAAGAGGATCGTCCGTGCAGGTCTGCTGACTCCACCCAGACTGACAGAGTGCCGGCTTCATCCCGGCACTCCCCGGGCCACCCGTCGCATAGTCGGGCGCGGCGTAGCGCTCGACCGGCTGACTGTAGAGGTCGACCGGAAAGGTCTGTGTGGGCGAGGACGCCTGGGCCAGCACGTGGCCAGCGGCAAGAGCGATCAGGAAAGACAGCAAGGCAATTCGAGATGGGCGCATACTCCGGCCTCCAAGATCTGACGTGTAAGCCCGCCATGGCAGCGGACGCGCTTCGGCGCTCATCTCTTGAGGAGTCAATGCCTACGGTACTTGCCCCGTTCACTTCCGGATGCCAGAGAAATCACCCTGGCTCGTGGCCGGCTACGGCGACCATCTAGTCGCCGCGCTCGCTGGACTCTTCGATGAGACCTTCTGTGTGTCATCAGCCAGGTCGCCCCGGGCCAACAAACCTCTCTCACGGATGTACCTCCACCACCGTGCTCCGGAGGGCCTCCAGGTACTCCCGTAGATCTTGCTCTTCTTGGACGGTCAGCCCCAAGGGCCGAATCTCAGGATCCCGGGCCGGGGCTCCCGGCGGCGGCGTGCCGTGAGGGTTGCCAGCGTTGTAGCGCGAGATCAGGGCCGCCAGATCGGCGGCGCTGCCATTGTGGAAGAACTTGTCGGTCACCCCACCCGTACGCAGGCTGGCAGTCCTGAAGGCCCGCCAGTCGGCAAGCTCGCCAGTGACGTCGAAAGCACCGTCATCCGTGGTGGCAGCAGCGGTCACGTGAAGTCGCTCGTCGCTGAAGTTGGGTCCGTGGTGGCACGCGGCACACCGAGCCTTGCCGAAGAAGAGCTGTCGCCCCCGCTGGGCGCCGGGGCTCATGGCCCCCAAACCCGCCAGGAAGCGATCGGCCAAGGAGTCCCCGGCCACGATGTTGCGCATATAGGCGGCGAGTGCGAGCTCGAGCTCGCCGAGGCCAGGGTTGGCGGTCCCGTAGTGACGCTGGAATCGCATCTGGTACGGCGGGCTTCTGAGAACCTGATTGATGATCGCCGTCGTGGAGTTCATCTCCGCCATCGAGAAGATCGGCATGGTTGCCTGCTCCTCGAGATTGGATGCCCTGGCATCTGAAAACTGGGCAGTGCCCAAGGCGCGATTGATCACCGGCTGGGTTTGGCGCGGCAGTACTTGACCCTGAGCGCCAAGGGAGAAGCCGTGGAAACCACCAGCATTGGGATGCTGAGCGAAGAAATGACTGGCCTCGTGGCAGGTGGCGCAGGACACGTTTCCGCTGCCTGACAGGGCTGTCTCGCGAAACAGATCTCGGCCGAGGGCGACGCGTGCGGCGGTCAGATCATGTTCACTTCCTTCCGGAAGCTTCAGGAAAGAGGCGTCGAGGCCCAGGGGCAGGGTGCCGAATTCGCTGGCGGCATCAGCTCGCAGGCCCGAGGACGGTGGCTTGAGGTAGGCCATCTTCCCGACCTCTTTCTCACTCATCGGCCGCGCCCAGAGCTCGACCTCGTCAATCGCCACGTCGGGAGCCGGAGCGGTCGCCTGCCAACCGATGTAGAGGGGCTTGTCCGTGGCCTTGGCACGGATGTCGCCAGACACGCTGTCTACGCCTTCAACTTGGCCGTCGATGTAGAGCATCAACTCGGTTCGATTGCCGTCGAATTCGTAGGTGAAGGCGATGTGATTCCAGTACTGATCGGCCTGGGGATCAGGGCCACCAGGGTGGGCATGGGCGCTCAGCTTGCCCTGGCTGACGACGGTGAGATCGTTGCCATCGGTGCGTGTCACAGACGCCACCACCCTGCCGTCGCTGCCCCGCAACATGAGGCTGAAAGACCCGTCCTTGCGCAGCAACATGCGGTCGCCACTGTGGGTCGCGTCGGCGTGGATCACTCTCAGAAAGAGGCCAGCGCTGAGACCGCGGGCGTATTCGCCCGCCGCCGGGTTGAGCTGAGGCGTGTCGCCACCCACTTCGATGTGACCAGCGCTGTAGAGATGAACCGAGCTGCCGCTGCGCGGTCCATTGAAACCGTCGTGCTCGCGGTTGTTGTGGTTGTCTGCTTGGCTGCAGGCGTGTCCCAGATCGAGCGCGTCCTGGCATTCCGCGATCTTGGCGCCATGGACGTCATCGCCGTCGAAGAACGCCTCGAATACACCTACCAGCGTGCCTGTGTGGCCGTTTCCCGTGGCATCGTCGGTCGCCGCTCCGAAGTTGGGCGAGACGTGGGGGCTGCGGGTCAGGAAGCGGGCCGCGTTGGGCTTGTCAACGGGTACGCCAGCCTTGAATCGAGCCGCCTTGTTCATGTGCAAGAAGAGGATGCGGTCAGGATTGTCTCGGAACTGAAACTCCACGAGGTTGTTGGTCTGCTGGCCGACAAGCACGATGCTGCGCTCGCCGCCGGGGGCCTGGATGTAGGGCAGGGCCGGATTGGCAAGAAAAGGTCCCCACATTCCTGGGCTGGTACCGAAGGCGAAGAAGTTCTCCCGATCCGTCCACTTCAGGATCGTCGTGGTGGGATCTTGCAGCGGTCCTTCGGTGACGGTGAGAATTTGATCGCTTGGATTGACCGGTCCGTCGAGCACCACGATCCGGTTCTTGGTTTCGGAGCCGACGTAGGACGTGGCGGCATGGCCACGCTCATTCCACAGCACGCCAGTGCCGTCAGGATTGGCCCAGTAGTACTGGCCGCGGACCCAATCGATCGACGAGCCGTCGCCGTGGGTGATCGGAGCTGCAGCGATCGGGAAGCGCTCGGAGAATCGCACGCCGTCGACGAGGGGCTCATTTCCGGAGCCTGGACCGTGGGTGTTGTACATCTCCGCAAGGTTTCGCGGCCGCGACCAGCCGTGGGGATCACGGGGATCGTGACGGAAGGCGTAGACCAGATTCTGCTGGACGAAGAAGGGCACCTCATTGGTGCATGGTGTGCCGTCGGCATAGTTCGGGTTCAGGCACTGGAATGACGTGCCGGCACAGCCCTGCGGGTAACCTTGGTTCGAGGCTCCCGGTACACAGACCCCGGTCGGCCGGCTGA
This sequence comes from uncultured bacterium, assembly GCA_937948815.1. GTDB lineage: Bacteria > Acidobacteriota > Thermoanaerobaculia > Multivoradales > J023 > J023. The sequence continues at coordinate 2,562 of CALFAM010000351.1, read as the reverse complement.
GAAATTTGCCGTAGCCGGCAGCGGCGCGGTGCACCGGCTTCGTGCCGGTGACGCCACCGAAGTCATGGTCGTAACTGAAGTATTTGCCGCCTGCTTGACCCAGGTCGTCAGCCTCGAAGTGGTTGCGGGTGCTCTGCCAGAACATCAGCCGGCCATCGGCGGTCAGCGTCGGCTCGCTACCGACCAGGGGAAAATACTTGCCGTTGTCACCGAACGCGAGGGTCCGCACGACGCCCTGGTCCAGCCACCGGGGATCAGGGGCGGTGCCAGCGGCCGAAGCAGTTCCGAAGGGCACGACTTCACCCTGGTCGTCGAGGTAGACCTCGAGTCGCCGCTGCACGCTGAGAAAGGTGGCGATCGAGTCCGCCTGGCCGTCCTTTGTGCCGGGAAAGAGGGGGAAAAAGGTAGAGATCGTGTCCGGGCAGGCCGGCACCGCATTACCCTCCAGCCCGAGGCCGCCGGGCACGGTGGCCTTGACCGGATTGCCCGTGACCTGTACGACCGGATCGCCGTTGTTGTCGACGTACGCCAGCGGGTTCAGGCAATTGCCGCCAACGGGTGGCAGCGGCTTGCCAGCGGCATCGAGCGGCACGTTCCAGCCCACCGGCATATCGTGCAAAGTCGGTCGCGAGACGTTGATGATGAGCTGCAGGTTGTAGCGCCGACAGGCGCCGCCGGGGGCCACTTGCCAGGTGTTGCAGTCCACCGGGTAGGGTTGCACCAGTCCGGGCTCGTCGACCTCGGGATCGAAGATCGCCGTCACGAACGGTGAAAAGCCATTGCCGAAGGTACCGTTCCAGGCCCACGAGGAGGCCTTGGCCGTTTCCATGATGCGCAGAGGATGGTCGAAGGCCGCGCTCATATCCGGCTGGCCGGTCACGCTGTCAAGGGTCACCCGATCGAGATGGACCGCGGTGACGTACAGACCACGCTCCTCGAGATCGTGGGAGCTATCGATCGCGGACAGGATGAGGAGACCGCCGTCGTGGGTCATGGCGCCGCCGCTCCACACCGCCGGCCCGTCCGCGGGCCAGGCCTCGCCCGTGGGATTGAGTCCGCATTGCCCAGGGCTTCCAGGTTGGCAGAGCCCACACTCCCCTTCGCTCCATCCGGGCTGGCAGAGCGGTGGTTTCATGCCGGCGCCGCCGGGACCGCCGGTGACGTAGTCGGGGGCGGCGTAGCGCTTGATCGGCTGGCCGAACGAAGGAACCGAGACGGTCTGGGCCTCTGAAGGCGTCGGGGCAAGAATGGGCAAGGCCAGAAGCACGACGAGGGTGAGGCAGGAGAACACCCCTCGAGATCGAAGTGGGCGCGTGCTGATTCTGCAAGGCCTGGGGCGAGAGGCGGCGTGAGCCTTCACGCGGCTTCCCTTCTCTCGAGTCGGTGCCGTCGGGGAACTGAGATCGTTGAGGTGGGTCCTGTGTTGTGGCATCGATCGATTCCTCCAGAAAATGAGCACGTCGGCCCTCACGAGGGGCCTCTGCTCTACAAGCGCACTTCCGCACGCAAAGCTGTAGAGGAATGTCCGGACGAGGTTGCCAGGGTTGGGATCACCCGGCGGAAGAATCAGTCGTTGGCGAGGGCAGCGTCCGCTGCAAGGGGCGGCCGGGCCGCTGATTCGACCAGGGCTCGGGCAGCCTCGATCCGAGGGTCGCCGGGACGGAATGCGGCGCGGAGTATGCCCCACGCTTCCTGTGCCAGAGGCGCGATGTTGGCGGCCGGCTCCCCCTTGGCGGCCCGCAGCCGGGCGAGGCTGGTAAGGGTCGTACCCAGCTGCGAATGGCCAGGTGGCAGGGTGTCGCGATGAATCTCCAAGGCTTGGACGAAGAAGGTCTCTGCCTCCTCGAAACGCCCGAGAGCGACGAGCGTTTCCCCCAGACCGACATGGCTGGTCGCGACCTCCGGATGCCCCTTGCCGAGAATTTCGAGGCGTTGCGCAAGTGTCTGTTGATGGAGGGCGAGTGCCTTTTGCCACCGGCCTTGGCTGTCATGGTGCGCGGCGAGGGAGTAGCGCGCTCGAGCCAGGTGAGGGTGACGCTGCCCCCCCAGGGTCTCAAAGAGGTTGACGGATTCTTCGAGGGTCGACGTCGCGAGCGGCTCGTCTTTCAGGGCAGACAGAATGGTGCCGAGGATTCGAAGGGTCTCCGCGAGGTTGAGACTCCGCGTTCCTTCATGAAGGCGGTACACCTCTACCGCCTCTTCGAGCAATCCTCGAGCCTCTTCGAAGGAACCGAGATCGTAGAGCAACAGCCCCAGATTCAGGAGCTCTGGCGCGGTCCGGAGATGCTGCCGACCAAGCACCTCACTGTCCATCGCCAGGCCCTCCCGATACAGCGGCTCTGCCTCCAGGTACTTCCCTTGATCATGGAGCGAAAGTGCGAGGTTATTGAGGTTCGAGCTGAGGGCAGTATGCGGTGGCGTGTAGATCTGCTGGCGCAACACGAGACTCTGCCTGAAGAGCTCTTCGGCACCGCTGTAGTCCCCTCGCTCGGCCGCCAGAATCGCCAAATCGTCAAGACTTCCAAGGACGGCCCCATGCTCGTCCCCAAGCAAGTCTCGCCG
>CALFAM010000350.1 GCA_937948815.1 uncultured bacterium | reverse complement strand
CGCTACTTCCAAACAGCAGGACTCGTGAGTCTCCTCCAGACGCATCAGCGCCTCGCGCGCACCATGCGAACCGCCGTGTACGGAACCGTACGCACGGTGGTGTGAGAGGACGGGGGCCGCAAGGCCCCCTCCTACTCGATGCGCCTCAAAGGTGGGCAAGCGCCGCGCGAACGAGTGCTTCGAGCTCGCCGATCACCGCGCCGGCGGTGTCTCCATCGCGGGCGCGCCCAGCGACTTCCAGCGCCCTACCGTGGGCCGAAATCGCGGGAAAACCGTAGCTCGAGCCCGACCCGGCCAGCCGGTGTCCGATGTCCGTGATTTGCTCGAAGTCGTGCTGCTGCAGCGCCAGGTGCAGCGTCGCGCACTCGCTCTCCCGGGCTGCCAGGTACTTGGGAAGCAGCGGCCGAAAGAGCGGATCGAGGTCGGCGGCTGGCTTCACGCGGCGTCTCCCGCTCCAGGGCGCTCGATGCCATACCGCTCGAGCTTGCGGTAGAGCGTCGTCCGGCCGATGCCCAGCATGCGGCACGCCTCGGATAGATTGCCGTCGGTGCGGGCGATCGCGGCGCGAATGGCCGCACGCTCGAGCTCTTCGAGAGTGCGAAGGGTCGTCGGATCGAGGTCGTGCGCAGCCGCGGTCTCAGTGCCAGCCGCTTCGCCCTCGGCTGCAACGCTTGCGTGGGCGTCCGGTTGCACAGAAGGATGGCTGCGAATGCGGCGCGGCAGGTCGGCGGCCCGCACCGTGCCGCTGGTCGCCACGACGCTGGCGTGCTCAATGGCGTTCTGCAGCTCACGAACGTTGCCGGGCCAGGGATACGTGAGGAAGACCTGGCGAGCCTCCGCGGCCAGACGCAGCCCGTCCGGCAGGAAATGTTCGGCGAGGAGCAGCGCATCATCGTCGCGCTCGCGCAGGGCCGGTAGCTCGAGCTCGAAAACGGCGATGCGAAAGAAGAGGTCCTCGCGGAAACGACCGCCTGCGACCTCGTCTTCGAGCTGGCGGTGGGTCGCGGCGATCAACCGAAAGTCGGGGGTTACGTCGTGGTTCCCCCCAACGCGCTGAAACCGTCTTTCTTGCAAAGCGCGGAGGAGCTTGGCTTGGAGGGAGAGATCCAGCTCGGCGATCTCGTCCAGCAAGAGGGTGCCACCGTTGGCCTGCTCGAGCCGGCCGATGCGCCGTTGGTCGGCGCCGGTAAAGGCTCCGCGCTCGTGGCCGAAGAGCTCGGAAGCCGCGAGCGACTCGGGTATGGCGGCACAGTTGATCTCGACGAAAGGGCCGCGGCTTCGCCCGCTGGCCTGGTGGAGTGCACGCGCCACGAGCTCCTTGCCCGTACCGCTCTCGCCGTGGAGCAGCACGGTGACGTCGCTGGCAGACACCCGGTCCATCTGCCGGAAGAGTGTCTTCATGCTCTCGGAAGCAGCGACGATCCCGCCGTAGCCGCCCTGCGCCTCGCGTTCGAGCTGGGATACCCGCATCGCGAGCCGGTGCTGGGTCACGGCGTTGCGGACGGTGGCTTTTAGCTTGGTGCAATCCAGTGGCTTCGGCAGATAGTCCCAAGCTCCCGCCTGCATGGCAGCGACGACCGTGTCGACCGCGATATCGGCGGTCAGCATGATGACGGGGAGACGCGGGTGACGCTCGTTGATGCTCGCCAGCAGCGCGAGCCCGGTGGTGTCTGGGAGGTTCAGGTCGAGGAGCACACAGTCCGGTAGGAAGCGCGCCAGGGAATCCAGGCACGCTCGACCGTCCTTGGCGACCTTGACCGTCAGGTCGTCTGCGGTCAGACACGCCTCGGCCAGGTCGCAGATGCTGGGGTCATCGTCGACTGCAAGCACGAGCGAGTGATCAGCGTGATGCTCGATGGCTCTCTCCTCTCCCAATCGTTGGCTTGCGACCGTCGCAAGCGTGGCACTTCAGGCCGGCGTCGGCGGCCTGCACCATGGCGCTATCCAGCCAAGACGCTGCGCAGGCGTTCGAGATCGACTTCGGCGATCGTCGCCGCGGTCGCGTCGGCCGCATTCAGCTTGTCGAGCGAGTAGGTGTGGCCGACAGCCAGGGTCGCAAGACCAGCGCCTCGTGCGGCTTCGATGCCGGCTGGCGCGTCCTCGATGACGACGATTTCGTGCGGGTGGATCAGGCGCGAGGGGAGCGGTGGCTGGCTGTTGAGCAGCGTCAGCGCCTTCCGGTAGCCTTCCGGGTCCGGCTTGCCCTTCTGCACGTCCTCCGCGGCAACCAAGAACTTGAAGGCCGAGCGATGACCGATTTGGCCCAGGGCCCCTTCGACCTCGTCCCGGAGGGCGCCGCTCACCAGCCCGAGGGTCAGCCCTGCGTCGTGCGCGGCGGCAATGAGCTGGGCGGCGCCAGGGAAGATGGGGAATCCTTCTTGGCGAATCCGTGTTTGGTAGTACGCGGCCTTGCGCGCGATGAGCCGCGGAACCAGACCGGGCGTGGGTGTACGCCCAGCATGCTCGAGGGCCGCCGTCAGGCAGTCCCGATCATCGAATGCAAGGTAGCGTGTGTAGTAGTCATCTTCGGAAAGCGAGACACCTTCATCTGCCAGGACTTGCTGAAACAAGGCTAGGTGGAGTGGCTCGTCGTCCACGATGACGCCGTTGAAATCGAAAAGAAGCGCGCGAAGCATGTGCTCGATCATATCCGTTCGCTGCATCGCGCGCGCCGCGATCGGGGCTCCTGGCTCGGCCCCACCGCCGCGCGGCTGAGAGCTCGACACAGGGAGATGCATGGGGAGAAGCACGGAGAACCGTCCGTGCGTGTGTCGGGCACGATAGGATCTCCAACGAACGTCTTGCGGCATGCCGCAGCGCTGCCACTCCTGGCAGAAAGGAAAGAACGATGGAACAGACGACTCCAGAATCAGCGACTCCAGAATCGGCCGTCACGCCCGGCGCCGCTGGCGCGGATGTCCCGGTCACCATGACCGAGAAGGCCATCACGATGGTCAAGTTGACCCGTGAGCAGGAAGGCATCGAAGGGAGCTTCGGCTTGCGCATCGCGGTGCGCGGCGGAGGCTGCAGCGGCTTCGAGTACGCCATCGATTTCGAAAACGACCCGCGCGACACGGATTTGCAGTACATGCAGGGGGACCTCGACATCTTCGTCGATCCGATCAGTGCTCGCTATCTCACGGGCACCGAGATCGACTACGTGCTCGGCACCTCCGGATCCGGGTTCAAATTCAACAATCCCAACGCCATCGGCACCTGCGGCTGCGGCTCGTCGTTTACGGTCTAGCAGCACGGATTGGCGCTGAAAGCGGTTCCCCCGTCCCGGCCGTCGATCGACCAGCGGATGGCGTCGGAAGACGCGGCATCCGAGCACGAGACTGCCGTCTTGGCGAGTGAAATTCCGGCACCGACGCTGGAGGCCCGCCTGGGCGTGGTGTCCGCGGTGGTCCGCACCTGCATTGGCCGGGTAGCACGCCCGGCCGCCGACGCGCCGGCGTCGGAGGACTCGTTCGGCTCGGACGGATCTCCTGCAGTCCCCGGAGCGGCCTCGCTCCGTGGGCCAGCCATGCCGACCACCTACCATGCGGTCGAGGTGATCTACGATTCGGCGCGGGTCACCCTCGAGCAACTCGAAGCCGTATCAGGAGGGTGGAGCGTTTCGCCTGAAACCTTCGCGGCAGACGCGGCTGCCGAGCAGAAGCCTCACTTGCGCGCTGCCCGTGACTTTTTCCGCCACATGGTCGCGGTGTACCCCGATGCTGCCGCGCGCAATGCCTCGACCGCGGCGACACGCCTGAATGGATATCTAGCGGGCTACGGAACCGTGACCCGTCTCGATGCGGAGCTGGAGGCACTCGGACTGCCGCAACCACTCGCAGATACGTTGCGCGTGCGGGTTCATCCGACTTCGATCGCGCCGGATGTCGATCGGGCGTAGCCGCGCCCTGCCGAGACGGGCGGTTGCCAACCGAAGGCGACTGCCCGCGAGGGCTGACTTCGCGTGGGCCGGGCCCGAAAGCTGTGGTCCCCGAACGAACGTGGGCTGAAAGAGCGTGGGCCGAAAGAGTGTGGGCTGAAAGAACTTGGGCCGAAGTGGATGGGGCTCAGGTGATCGGCAAGCGGCCTTCGAAGCCTTCTTCGTAGCCGTGGAAGTGACCGATCGTCGGCTCGGGATATTGCCAGCAGTAGTAGCCACAGCCGCTGTCCCAATCGACCAGCCAGAGCCCCTTGACGTCGCATCCGAGGCCGACGATCTCGTCCGCCCATGCTTCGACGATGTGCTTGTAGGCATCTTCCAGCTCTGCGCGGCGGCCGTCGAGCTCGTCGCGGCTGCGGATACGGCTCACCAATGCTTCGATCTGGCGCACCGCGATCTCAGTAATGCGCTGCACGGAAGGAAAGCTGAGAAGCGCCTCTTCGTACGTAAAGGTCTGTTGCGTCTCGGCAGAAGCGGTGGGTTCTGGCTGCACGTCGATCATTGGGCGGAGCCTATCAGGGGATGGTCGTGTGTGGGCTTCCCTGGGGTACGATTCGGGAACAGGAGCAGTTGATGGACGAGCGGACGAACGGGCATATCGAGGTCATCAGTGGCGGCATGTTTTCGGGCAAGAGCGAAGAGCTCGTCCGGCGGCTTCGGCGCGCCCTGATCGCACGGCAGCGGGTGCAGATCTTCAAGCCGCATACGGATTCGCGGCACGCGCCGGAGCGCCTGGTGACGCGCGACAACCGCGCACTCGATGCCTGCTCGGTCGCCAATGCCAGCGAGCTTCGTCAGAACCTTCACTGGGGGGTTCAGACGGTCGGTGTCGACGAAGCGCAATTTTTCGACCAGGCTCTGGTCGATTTGGCCATGGAACTGGCTGACGCGGGGGTCCGTGTCATTGTCGCGGGACTCGATCAGGATTTCTCCCGCCGGCCGTTCGGTCCGATGCCGGCTCTGCTGGCCGTGGCCGAGTTCGTCGACAAGATGCATGCGGTCTGCGTGCGTTGTGGCGCGCCGGCACACTACAGCCAGCGGATCGCCGGCGGTGGCGAGCAGGTGCAGGTGGGAGATCTCGATGCCTACGAGGCCCGCTGCCGCCGTTGCTTCCGTACGTACGCTCCGGGAGGCGAGGGGGCTTCGGCGGTCGTCTTGCCGGCGGAGGCCACCCAGGTCGGTGAGGAAACGGGCTGACGCGGTCGTTCGAGTGGACGCAGACTGTCTCATGCTATAGAATCATATTGCTATGGGTGGAGCGATGCAGATCGTAGAGCGCGGGCGCCTTCGGAGGGGCGGGGCCCTTCCCCGGCGAGCGGCACGTCCCCGGGCTCGTCGATCTGTGATGGGTCTCGGTCTTGGGCTGCTGGTCCTGGTACTCGTTGGATGTGCGGCGTCGCCGGTCGAGCGATTCGAGCGTGTCTCGACCGCCTTCGCAGATGCCCATGATGCCGGCGTATCGCGCTGGGCGCCGGATCTCCTCGCCGAAGCCGAGGCGCTGCTCGCAGCCGCCGAAGAAGAGATCAGCCATCAGACGGAGCGGCGCTTCTCCGTGCGCAGCTTCCGGGTCGCGCGTCTTCTGATCGACGATGCGGAGAACAAGGTCCGTGCGGCGCGCGTGGCCGCGGAGCGTGCGGCGGAGAACGCCGAGTCGATGGCCGAGGCCCGGCTCGAAGATGCGACACGCGTGGTGCAGCAGGTCCGTGCGGCCAGCAAGCGAATTCCTGCAAGCCCCGAAACCGCGGACGATCGGGCTGGCATCCAGGCCGATCTGGAGCAGCTCGAAGACGAGCTCGCACGTGCCCGCAACCGCTTCGATGCCGGGGTATTTGACGAAGCGGTGCAGCTCGCACAAGTGGTGCTGGCGCGCGGCGAGCGCATGGCGAACATCGTCGTGCGCGCTGGAGAGCATCGGGTCGTCACCTCGCAGGGCGCGCGCACCGCACGCTGAGCGGCGGCCTCGTATCCATCTCGCCTCCGCTGGCTCGATCCGAGCAGGACGAGAAACCTCGAGCATCGAAATATGCGACGGAATAGAGGGCGCCCTTCGAACGTTGGTACGATTGACGATCTTCGACCAATCGGTTCGAACGACGACCTGACGAGGGAAAGACCAGAATGATTCTCGATCCGATCTACATCGCAATGATGATCCCGGCCTTCCTGTTCTCGCTCTGGGCGAGCTTTGCCACCAAGTCTGCGTTCAAGAAGTACGCGAAGGTGCGCACCGCCTCGAACATCACGGGTGCGGAGGCCGCGAAGCTGATGCTCGATCGCGCGGGCATTCACGATGTTTCGATCGTTGCCCATCGCGGATTCCTCTCGGATCACTACAATCCCAGCACCAAGACGCTGGCGCTCTCCGAACAGGTCTACGGTCTACCGACAGTTTCGGCGGTCGGTGTTGCTTGCCACGAAGCTGGACATGCGATCCAGCATGCCAAGGGGTACGCACCGCTCAAGCTGCGATCGGCACTGGTGCCAATGGCCGGAATCGGCTCCCAATTCGGCGTCTGGGGCATGATGTTCGGCCTGATGTTCTCCTCGACCGGCCTGCTGACGGCTGGCGCCATCCTCTTCTCGATGGTGGTGTTCTTCCAGCTGGTCACCTTGCCGGTGGAGTTCGATGCCTCGGCACGCGCGAAGAAGCTGGCCTTCGAGCACGGCATCGTGCTCGATCAGGAACGGAAGGGCGTGGCCAAGGTGCTGAACGCCGCGGCGCTCACCTACGTCGCCGCTGCCGTCAGCTCGATCCTCACCTTGCTCTACTTCCTGATGCGCGCTGGGCTGCTCGGTGGGCGCAACGACTAGGGCGCAACGACTAGACCGAATCAATCCTGAGCTCCCGGCTGCGCAATCACGTTTCTCCAAGCGTGTGCTGCGTTTCGGTCGCTCAGGTTTCCTGGGCGCAGCGCTGCCAAGCCTTCGTCGCCTTCGCTCGCAAGTCGCGCAACCGCAAGCGCCTACGTGATTTCGAATCGGGCGTCAGAGATTCTTCGAGCGAGGCGCAACCCGGCCTCGAACCAATGAGCGTAGTCAGCATCTCTGCGCGGGCCGGCCTCTGCCAGCCCGCTTGCCAAGGGCGCCCTGCCCAGGCCGCCTAGACCGGTTCGCCGAGCATGGCGATCAGCTCGTTGAGCTTTTCGTCGAGCAGAGCCTGATCGGCGGCTTCTGCCACCAGGCGCAGATAGGGCTCGGTGTTGGACGGCCGCACATTGAACCACCAGTCGTCGTACTGAATCGTGACGCCATCGAGGCGGTCCATCTCACCATCGCTGAAACGCTCGGTCAGCAGGTCGAGCTTGCCCTGCTTGTCTTCGACCTCGAAGTTGATTTCCGGGCTCTTGGCATAGCGAAGCAAGGGGGCGACCACCTCGGACATGGTCGCCTGCCGCCGCCAAAGAAGGTTGAGCATCTCGAATACCGCCATGATCGCGCAGTCGGCGGTGTAGTTGGCCTGGAAGTAGTAGTGACCGGCAAGCTCGCCACCGAAGATTCCGCTGTGCTCGCGCAGGGTCGCCTTGATGAACGAGTGGCCGACACGTTCGCGAATCGGGTTGCCGCCTCGCTCACGAATGTATTCGGCCGCGGCGCGCGACGAGCGCAGATCGTAGACGACCGCGCCTCCCGGTTGGGCGGCCAGTAGCTCGCCGGCGATCAGTGCGGTGGCTAGATCGCTGCCGACGGGTTCGCCGCGCTCGTCGACAAAGGCGGCGCGGTCGGCGTCTCCGTCGAAAGACACGCCGAGGTCGGCGCCTGTGCGCAACACTTCGGCGGAGAGGTCACGTAGGTTCTCCAGCTTGAGCGGGTTCGCTTCGTGATTCGGGAAGGTGCCGTCGAGCTCGAAGTAGAGCGGAATCATCTCGATGCCAGCCTGCTCGAGCAGCGGGCGGTAGATCGTGCCCATGCCATTGGCCGCGTCGACCACCACCTTCAGGCGGCGGGCGCCCTCGGGACGTTCGAGGCATTGGAGCAGATGGGCGCTGTAGGTCTCCATGATGTCCTGCGCCCGGTAGCTGCCCCGCTGATCTTCCGCGACCGGAGCGCTCTCGTTGTCCGCGATCTTGGCGACTTCGCTTTCCAGCAAGGGAATGCCGTGGTCGCCCGAGACCGGCTGTGCGCCGCGGCGGCTGAGCTTCATACCGTTGTAGGCCGCCGGATTGTGGCTGGCGGTAACTTGAATACCGCCAGCAGCTTCCAGGCTACCGACCGCGTAGTAGTTCATCGGTGTCGAGGTCAGGCCGATATCGACCACGTGCAGGCCACTGTCACGCAGCCCGCCGATCAGCGCTTCTTGGAGCGGACGGCTGTGGCTGCGCATGTCGCGACCTACCACCACCGGCGCGTCGCCGGCACGATCCGTGTCGTCGAGCAAGGTGTGGAACGACAAGCCGATTCGGCGGGCGATGGACTCGTCGATCTGGTCGGGGTAGGTACCGCGAATATCGTAGGCCTTGAAGATTCCGGCCATGGCAAAGCTCCTCTGGCGGTGATGAAGTCGCGCGACCACCGTCGCCGCGCGATCTGTGATTCGCGCGTTTAGCGTGTGGCGTTGCCCAGAAACTGACCGAGCTTGTGCACCAACTCCTCCGGCGACTCAGCGTGGGGCAGGGCGCCGCAGTGTTCGAAGACGTCGAGATTGGCCTGCTCCAGGCGATTCAGCCACAGATCAGACGTGGCGACGGCTGGGCTCGCCGCGTGGCGTCCCCAGGCCAGCCAAACCGGCTGCCCGATACTCGCGAGAAGATCGCGGACGCCGTGATTCAGGTAGCCACTGGCGTACGCCGCGAGCGCATGGTGGGCGCCCGGCAGGTGGCTGCTGCGGTAGTGCTCGTCGACCAATCGGTCGTCGACGAGCGCTTCGTTCGCGTACACCTCTCGGCGAAGGTAGTGGGCGATTCCCGAGCGGCTGGTGTAGAGATTCAGCGCTGCGGTCCCGAGAATGGGCAGGCGCAACAGCCGGTGGACCACTGCATCCTTGAGGTCGGGCTCGTCTTCGCCCTGGCCGATGCCGAGTGGCCCGACCAGGGCGAGCGCGCGGATCAGCTCGGGGCGATCGGCGGCGATCTGCACGGCATAAGCCGCCGACAGGCCAGCAGCAATGATGACCGCGCGGGTGCCGACGACGTCTTCGAGAAAGTCGGTGATCAGCCGGATGTAGAGCTCGCCGTCGTAGGCCAAGCTGGGACGGTCCGAGCGGCCCCAGCCGAGAAGATCGGGGGCGATGACCTGGTGGCTGTGGGCGAGCTGCTCGGCGACCCGGCGCCACTCTGCCGCGCTATGGCCCGGGCCGAAGGCATGCAGGAGAACCAGCGGCACGTCGCCGTCACCGAGGCGCTGAAACAGCACCTCGCCGGCATGCCAGGCGTAGCGGTGACCGCTGCCCCAGCGCACGGGAGGCAGGCGCCGTGCGTGGCGCGATACGAGCAGGTTCGCCAGAGCCGGAAGCCCGACCGCGGCGCTTCCTACCGCCAGCCCTTGAATCAGTCGCTTCCGGCGCTTTCTGCGCTGGGTTTCCTCACGTCGCTCGGCAGCCATGACGCGGCAAAGATACCATCGCAGACCCTTGCATGCTCATCCGGGACGCCGGCGGCATCGGAGCGATACAATCTCCGCGAGGTCATGACATCTATGCCAGTGCGAAACATTGTTCGATTGGGGCATCCTGCCTTACGAACCCCGGCCTTGCCGGTCGACGCGGGAGCCGTTTCCAGCCCAGAGATCCAGTCCTTGATCGACGATCTCTTCGAGACCATGGACCAGGCTGGAGGGGTGGGACTCGCCGCGCCGCAGGTGGCGGAAGAGCTCCAAGTCTTCGTCTTCCTGGCGATCGAGGCTGGACAGCGCGACGAGCCCGGGCCCGAAGCGCGGCGCGTGCTGATCAACCCGATGGTCGAGCCCCTCGGTGGCGAGCTGGTCTACGACTGGGAAGGCTGCCTGTCGATTCCGGACCTGCGTGGCTTGGTGCCGCGCCGGCCGATGGTCCGGGTCCATGCCCTCGATCGCGAGGGGACGCGGGTCGACTTCACCGCCGAGGGGTATTCGGCCCGCATCATCCAACATGAGTTCGACCACCTCAACGGTATCGTCTTCCTGGACCGCATGCGCGACCTGCGCTCTCTGGCCTTCGGCGACGAATGGGAACGCTACATGACCACAGATGACGACGGCGAGACACCGGTTGGCTAGCCTCTGAGCGAGGTTCGCCCCGAAGCAAGCGAAGGCACGTGGCACGTGGGTACCAGATCGTTTGGGCTGGACGGCACCGTCGTGGTCCGTGGGAAACCCTCTGCAGCGACTATCGGGAGCGAATCGAACGCGCCGTGTCGGTGAGCGATCGGCCGATTCGTGTCAAGACCGCGGCAGACGATCCCAATCGCCAACGTCTGGAGGGAGAAGCGTTGCTGGCCGCGCTGCCAGATCCATGCTGGACCGTCGCCCTCGACGCGGGTGGTCGGTCGATGCGTTCGACGGTACTGGCCCGTGAGCTACAGGCCATCGAGCGAGACTGGCCGCATCCCGTCGCCTTCGTGATCGGCTCGGATCTCGGGCTCGACCTCGCCGTCACGCGCGCGGCCCGCATGGTTCTTTCGTTCGGGCCGATGACGCTCGGGCACGAGCTCGCGCGGCTGGTTCTCTACGAGCAGCTCTATCGGTCGGTCTCGCTGGCGCGGGGAATAAAATACCACCGTGGCCCGTTATGACGCGTGCGATCGTCAAGAAGGTGATCGCTCGATGCCCTCGGGGTCAAGGAGGCACATCGCCATGACGAGGACCAGCGCAGTCGCAAAACGGTCAAGGTCGAAAAAGAATGGCGTGACTGCTGCTCAACGCAAGGCCTTTCGTGAGCTCCTCGTGAGCAAGCGGTCAGAGCTGCTCAGCTTGTATCGGCACGATCTCAAGGTGGGGCAAGCCAGCCTCGACGAAGGAACCGAAGATCTGGTCGACATCGCCAACAAGGCTTACAACCAAGAACTGATGCTCCAGCTCTCGGACACCGAACGCTCGATGGTGTTCGAGGTCGACGGTGCCATCGATCGGCTCGATGGAGAGGGATTTGGCGTGTGTTCGCACTGTCAGGCCGAGATCGGCCTGCCGCGATTGAATGCCGTGCCGTGGGCGCGGTACTGTATCTCTTGTCAGGAAAAAGACGAGAAAGGGATGCTCGACTGAAGCGACGACCATTGGGGGCGCCGCAAACAGGCGCAAGAAGAAGGCGCGACAAGCGAGCACTCGAAGCGATCGTCGCACTCGTCCGGATCCAATTCGACGGCCGACGATGAAGTTTCGTACCTACCTTGGGATTCTGCTCGCCGTACTCTTCGTGGTCGGCGCGTCGTTTCTGACGTCCCTCAACAGCGAGCTTCTGCGTCAGTCGTTCCGCATTGCCGACGCCCGCGTCATCCCGCTCTGGGGTGCTCTCCTCGGCGCCTTCTTGCTCGGTTTCTTGCCGGTGGCGACCTGGCTGTTCATTCAGTCGCTCGAGCAAGACCTATCCGCACGTCGCAAGCGTCGCAACGAGCGTGAGACGGAGAGTCTCGACAGTCGCTTCCGTCGCGCCCTCGATTTCCGCGCGGACGGACAGTGGCACCGCGCCGCCGCCTTGCTCGAAGAGGTGTTGACCGAGCGGCCCGAAGACTTCACGACCCTGGCCGCCTACGGCGAGGTGCTCCGCCTGCTCGGCCGGGCCGACGAAGCCCTCGACGTCCACCGCCGGGCTTCGGTGCTCTATCCCCACAGTGTGGGGCTGCTCTACGAGCTTTCGGACGACTACGTTGCCCGCGGCGAAGAGCAGGTCGCCGACGAAGTTCGGAGCCGGATCCAGCGTGACTTTCCGGAGCAGTGTCTGCGGGCGATTCGGCATCACCGCGATCAGGCCATGGCCAAGAGCGATTGGGAAGAGGCGTCACGCTGGCAGGATCGTATCGATGGCCTGTTGGTCGGCACGGATGGCGAGGGCATGCGCGACCTCGGCGTTGCCCGTGGTCTCGCCTACCAGCGTGCGGTGAGCCTGCTCGAAAAAGATCAGCCGGAGGAAGCTGCCAAGGCCCTGCGGGCGGTGCTCGCGGAAGAGCCTCGCTTCCTGCCTGCCGGCATCATGCTGGGCGAGGCAGAGTGGCTTCGGGGCGACGAAGACGCCGCCCTGGATGCCTGGCGCGGTGGCTACCGGGAGACCGGCAGTCCGGTCTATTTGCAGCGACTCGAAGATCACTTCATCGAGCGCCAAGAGCCGGAACGTGCGATCCGCACCTTGCGTGAGCTGATCGCCGCGACCGAGAACGACGTCTTGCTGCGCTTCTTCCTCGGCCGGTTCTACCTGCGGGTCGAGATGCTGGACGAGGCGCTCAAGGTCTTGGAGTCGATTGCCGAACCGATGGACGCCTCACCGACCTACCACTACCTGGTTGGTCGACTGCACCAGCGCAAGTCTCATCTGGAGCTGGCCCTTGGCGGCTTCATCCGGGCGTTTCGTCGTCTGGGTATGGCGCGTACCCGCTTCGTCTGTCACACCTGCAGCCGGCGAACCCGCGAGTGGCACGATCGCTGCGAGAGCTGTGGCAACTGGAACAGCGTCGAGATCGACATCGAGGCAGAGCGGCTGTCGCCGGAGGCATTGGGGCTGGTGCAGCGTCCGACTTGGGGACCGTCGGAAGCAACGGACGACACGGCGCCACGAGCGGTACCGCATGGCGCCCCGGCGCCCTGATCTCGCCGCACGACGCGCAAGCGCTCACAGCTACTTCCGCACCAGGTTCAACCATGCCACCTCGCGCCCCTAGCTCCCGCTCACCCCGCGCCCGTCCCAAAGCGAAGGGCGCCAGCGTGACCGTCGAGCAAGTTCTGAAAGCGATCAAGGAAGGGAAGCGGCAACCGCTCTACTTGGTCGGTGGAGATCGTGTGACCTCCGAGCCCCAGGCGCGACAGATCGCTGGGGCCCTCGCCGACGCCGCGGGCTGTGAAGTCGAGGCCCGAGTCCGGCCCGATTCTCTTGCGCCGCTGCTCGCTGATCTCCGCACGCTCTCGCTCTTCGCTTCGGCCAAAGTGATCCTGGCGGTCGACACCGCCATTCTCGCCAACCGGTCCAGTGCTGCGGATCTCATCGATCAGGCGGAGAAGGGACTCCCCACCAAGGGTGAGGTCAGTGGCGATCTCAGTGATAGCCAGCGTCGGTCCGCGTCGCGATTGATCCAGGCGCTGCGTGTCTTTGGCATCGATCCGCTGGTGGGCGATGCGCAAGGAACGATCGACGATCTGCCGGATTGGGCTCTCAGCGGCGGTGCAGCGCTCCGCAAGAAGCAACCACGAGGGCGTGCGGCCAAGGCACGCAAGGCGCTGGCTGCCGGGCTCAGTAGCCTGCTCGAAGCCGCCCGCGAGGCCGGCCTCGTCGGCTTCGCCGATGGCGATCTTGCCGAGTTGGAGCAGCTCGCAGAAGGTGCGCTGCCTCCCGGTCATGCGCTGGTGCTCGCCGAACCGTCCGCTGCCGCGGACCATCCCTTGGTCGAGCGCCTCGCGGACCGCGGCGCGGCCGTGATGCTGACCCAGGTCGAGGCGGGGCGTGATGGAGACTGGCAGGGGCTCGAGCCCCTGGTCGCGGGTCTGACCGAGGCGACCGGTGTCGGCATCGCGCGCGATGCCCTGGCCGAGCTGGCTCGCCGAACCCTCAAGACCGAAGGTGATTGGGGCGCCAAGCGCGCGCAGGCCAACGCTACGGGCCGGCTGGCGGCCGAGTACCGAAAGCTCGCTGGCATGATCGGCGAAGGCACGATCACCCGCAACCAGGTGATCGAGTCGGTCGAAGATCGGGGTGAGGAAGATGTGTGGCAGATTCTCGGCGCCCTTGGCGAAGGCAGAGGCGACGAGGCGCTGAAGCGGTATCGGCGCTTGATTGCCGGTGCGGAAGAGCCGATCGCCGCCCGTCTGTCGTTCTTTTCGCTGCTTGCCGGGTTCTGCCGCCAGCTCACGGCTACGGTCGGTGTCATGCAGAAGGCCGGCGTCTCGGCTGGCGAACGCAACTATTACCGCTTCAAAGAGCGCCTTGCACCCGCCCTTCAGGCCGACCTATCTTCGGGCGAAGCCAGCCCCTTGCGCGGGCTGCATCCCTTCCGTCTGCACAAGTCGTATCTTGCAGCCTCACGTCTTTCGAGAGCGACGGCTGCCAAGCTTCCCTGGGTGGTGCTCGAGACCGAGCAGCGGGTGAAGGGGGCGAGCCGCGATGCCGATGCCGCGATCTCGCATCTCCTCGGCCACCTCGCGACGGCGCTGCGGGCGGGTAGCGGTCAGAGCCCGGCGACCCGTGGCGGTGCCCCCGGTCGTGGAGGCTATCCGCGGCGAGCGGGCTCGCGCGGCAGGTCGTAGCGCAGCCGCAGACGATCGAGCTCACGGTCGACGGCAGCGCTGGCGACCGTTGCGTCGGGGCTTGCCGTCACGTCGGAGACTGCCGCGATACTGGCGATCGGCTTGCGCGCGGCAGCCGGTTTGCTGGCTAGGGTACCGGCGGGCGCCACGTCGCTGACGGACACGACATCGGCCACGCCCTGCATCAGCGCATGCTCGACCAGGTGACGGACGACGTGGGCTTCGTCCCGCCCCTGCACGACGCTCGCCCCCAGCGTCCAGCGAACGAAGAGGCCGCGCTCGGCAAGGTCCCTCGCTTCGCGGCCCGCCACGTCAGCTTCATCGGCATCCTCGATCACCAGATCGATCTCGACCCCGTGGCGCTGATCCGCGCGTTCGAGCACATCGGTGAGCGCGCCAAGGCAGCCGGGCCTGGCCGTGAGCCGAATCAAGAGCGCGTGTTGGTCGAGCACGGGGTGGCGGAGCGTCTCGAATAGGTCGAGTAGGTGGGCCTGGGTCAGCGGGGCGGTAGCGTTGCCCCACGCGAGATACCCCCGTCGGATGGCGCGCCGCAGGACCGCGGGCACGGCAGCTGCGTCGGGTAGGCCGCGACGCCGGGACGCGGTAGGACCCTGCGGTATGGCGAGGCCGGGCATGGGAGTCAGGGCGGACGCATCGTGACGTGCGGACGCACGATGAAGCGAGGGGACACAGTGAAGCGTGGGTGCGAAGTTCATCGTGATCATGGGCCGTCCGGTCGTTGCGAGATTGCGTGGCGTGTGGGTTCGTTGCTGATGTCTCTGTGATGGGAGTTACGCCCTTCTTTCGCCATCTTACGCCTCAGTGCCGCTCTTGGTCAACTCGCGGCCGTAGAGCCTCCGCCTCGGCTACAATGCGCCGGTGCCCGAGCTGCCCGAAGTCGAGGTTCTCCGTCTCAGCCTGGCCCGGCGCCTGCCGGGGCGACAGATCGCGCGTGTCGACGTGCGCAGCCCGGCGCTTCGCGAGCCACTCGATCGCAAGGTACTTCGATCCCTGCTCGCAGGCCGATCGATCGAGCGTTTGCGCCGCCGGGCCAAGTATTTACTGATCGACGTCGAAGGCGGATCGACCTTGGTCATCCACCTCGGCATGAGCGGGCGGCTAACCCTGATCGACCGGGATCAGCCGGTCGTGGCGCACGAACACCTCGCGCTTCAGCTCGATGGTGATCAACGCTTGCGGCTGGTAGACCCCCGCCGCTTCGGCCTGGCGTTCGCCTTGCCGTCCGCTACCCTCGAGGACGATCGGCACTTCGCACACCTGGGGATCGAGCCGCTCGGAGACGAGCTCGACGGGGCCTATCTCCGCGCGCAGGCCCGTGGCCGCCGCGGTCCGATCAAGACCTTCCTGATGGACGGCGGCGTGGTCGTCGGCGTGGGGAACATCTACGCCAGCGAAGCGCTCTGGCGCGTTCGCGTGCACCCGCGTCGCTCGGTCGCGCGCATCGGCGCCGCGACCTGGCAGCGCCTTGCCGACGCTGCCCGCAGCACCCTTTCCGACGCCATTGCCGAGGGCGGAACCACGCTCAACGACTTCTCCGACGGCGACGGCAACGCCGGTTACTTCCAGGTGTCCCTGGCGGTCTACGGCCAGGATGGCAAGGCTTGCCCACGCTGTGGGAGAACCATTCGCAAGATCGTCCAGGCGAATCGAAGCTCCTTCTACTGTCCGGGTTGTCAGCACTAGGCTCAGGCCGGGCGCGAAGCGGCTATCATGCGGACCGTGTCCAATTCGAGCCAGCCTGTTCTACTCGGTGTCGCCGGCGGCACCGGGTCCGGGAAGACCACGGTTGCGCGGGCGATCCTGCGCACCATCGGTCCCGACCGCCTCGCCTTCGTCGCCCAGGACAACTACTACCGCCCGGTCGACTGGGGGCGCGAAGCCAAGCTCGCGACCTACAACTTCGACCACCCCGCGGCCATCGACACCGAGCTCTTGGTAGAGCATCTGCAGGCGCTGAAGGCGGGCTGCCCGATCGAGATGCCGGTCTACGACTTCGTCAACCACCGGCGGTCGACCGAGACCACCCGCGTCGCACCGCACGCGGTCGTGCTGGTCGAAGGTATTCTCCTCTTCACCGAGCCAGAAGTCCGCGATCTGCTCGACTTCAAGATTTACGTCGACACCGATGCCGATGTGCGCCTTGCCCGGCGGGTTCGTCGCGACATCTCGGAGCGCGGGCGCTCGTTGGACGACGTGCTGCACCAGTACCTGACCACGGTCCGGCCCATGCATCTCGAATTCGTCGAACCCGCCAAGCGATGGGCCGACGTGATCGTGCCCGAGGGTGGGCAGAATCGGGTTGCCCTGGCCATGGTCGCTGCCCGCGTCGAGCAGCTCCTGAAATAGCGATTCCGTCCGGGGCTGCTGGGTTAGCCGAGAAGATCGAGGGGCGACCGGCCGCCGTTGTGCCAGGACGTGTCGACGTCTTGGAGGGTGCCCGGTTGCGCGCAACGACTGATGCCGAGACGTTCGAGGGCGGGCGCGAGTGCCCAGGCGTGGTCACCGCCGAGGGCCGCCCCTTGCAGGCGATCCCGCCAAGAAGCAAGCAGAGACGGCACGTCGCTCAGCGTGTCGAGCGGATGGATGCGAACGGTGCGCAAGCCTGGAGACGTCCGCAAGCGTGGATCCGGCTCGATGATCACGGTCCCTTCGTTGACAGACAGTGAGGGCATTTCGAGCCCTTTCATCGCGGCGACGGCACGGAGCGCTTGGACGGCTGTCAATGAAGCCAGCTCCGGTCGACCGGGGGGCCAGACTCGGGCCCGCTCACGCAGGCTGCCCGCCAGGGCGTGGGCGAGGGCTGATGGGTCGCCCGCCGTGTAGATCGCCTGGACCGACAGGCAGCCTCGCTGGTCGAAGAGCGCGATGTCGGTCGCAAGCCCGTCGGCCACGGTCGAAGGATCGCAGTGGGCGTCGACAATCGCCAGGCTGAGCTTGGGGCCGAAGCCGAGCAGCTTTGGCGCCGGCTGCACTGCTAGAGAACCGCCATGCCTTGTCGCTTCTCGGGGAGGCGCGAGGCGCGATGTCAGGTCCGCCAGGGTGTGGGCATCACCGTAGGCCAGCAGGTGAGAGCAGTGGGGAAAGACAGCCGCCTCGGCGTGGCGATCGCCGCCTTTCCAGGTTACCGCGCCCACAGCATCGCCCAGCTCGGGTGCGAAGTGCTTCAGGGCCCGCGCGAGGGCTGGGGCAAAGTCGGGTTCCGCCGAGGGCGACTTGATCAACACGGGGTGACCGAGCGCGAGGGCAGGGAGCAGGGGCTGGACCGCGAGGGCAGGAATGTTGGACGCGACCACCAGTGCGACCAGGCCGCGCCGTCTGGTGCGCCTGCGGGCCTCGGCCACGAGGCTCTCGCTCGGACCTGGTGCAACGCCCATGAGCACGACCTCGAGAGCGGCGTCGAGCCCGGCGGAAGAGAGACCAGACGTCGTTTCGAGAC
Organism: uncultured bacterium; assembly: GCA_937948815.1. Classification (GTDB taxonomy): domain Bacteria; phylum Acidobacteriota; class Thermoanaerobaculia; order Multivoradales; family J023; genus J023. Next base: position 19,510 of record CALFAM010000350.1, on the reverse strand, counting down.
GCGAGCGTAGCGCCCCGGTCTCGAGGATGCGTCCGTCCGGCGATTGGGGGCAACGCAAGGCCTCAATCGCCTGGTTCCAGGCTGTCAGCAAGCCTTCTGTCCCGAGCGCGTCCAAGCTACCTGGGCCGGTGCGGGCGAGCGATGCCGCGCGTTCACCGAGATGCTGCGCCAAGGCCGACGGTGAAGTGGGTGACGCCCGGACGGCCATCATGCGCGTGGAATCAAATCCGGTTCGATCAGCTCTTCGACCGTCAGCGAACAGCCACGGAGCTGGGCGCCGTCGGCGCGTCCGAGCAACCGGATGCCGGCTGGCTGGCCGGCCGTGCCCTCGTATACGCCGACGTCCTCGGTCAGCACGTGGAGCGCGGCGCTCAGATTGGCGAGATCGAAGATTGCGATCAGGCCGGGTTCGCCCGGGGCTGCTGCCTCGGGATGCTCGGCGTGCAAGCTGTCTGGGGCAAGCACCTGGTAGCGGACCCAAGGTGGGCCGGTTAGCAGATCGGGATCGCCGCCGACCAGCGCTTGGCCATAGAGCTGGCTGGTCAGCTCGGTCATCCCGTACTCGCGGACCACCCGATCGGCGCCGACGCCAAGGCGTTTGCCAATGGTGTTGATCAGGTCGCTTCGGCTTATCTCTCGCACGCGGCCCTTGGTGCCACCCGTCTCGAAGACCACACTGCCGGCAGGCAGGGACCATGCCTCGCCTCGCTCCGCGAGCGCATCGAGCCACTGCACCAGCGCAAAGGCGGTGGTCAGGACGAGGGCGGGGCGGCTGTCGTCGGCGCGGGCCTGTGCGAACGCATTCGCCCGCGCGACGTCCACGCCGCGGCTGCCGAAGGCGTAGGTGCTCTCCGGGCTGCCCCAGCGCTGCAGGACGTGCTCGACCATGAAGCCCAGGCTGGAGTCTGCAACCTGGTCGCGTGGCGGGATCAACGCCAGCATCGGGACGGGCTCGCTGGCGCCGAGCAGCTCAGCATCGAAGCAGAATCGTGGAAAGGAGCGATCGATCACCTGGCGATAGAGATCGGGAAACAGGTGACGATGGACGCTCCGGCGCCCGCCGGTCGTGCCGCTCGACCGAAAGACCTCGCCCGCCGCACCGAGGCCGGTTCCCGAGCTCGCCATCGGTTCGAGCTCGAGGCCGAGTGCCATCTCGGCAAAGGCGCCGGCCGGAACCGCGGGAATGTCACGCCAATGCGTGAGCCGATCCGGTTGCACGCCCCGGGCAGCCGCCAGGCGTCGGAGCGGCAGGCTTGCCCGCGCTTGCAGGGCAAAGCTGTCGCACGCCAGGCGGTCGAGCGTCTCCTCGGACGTGCCGTCGACAAACGCACGAATGCGGTCCAGGATTGGGGTGAGTTCGGACACGGTGAGCATGCTGCTCATTCTATTCAGATCGGCGACAGGCCGGCCGGACACACAGGCCTGTCGGGAGCCCCGCGAAGAGGCCACACAGCTCCATGGTCGTGGCCCGAGCTCGCCAGGGAGCTGATAGAGTGTGGTGACATTTTGCTCAGGGCGTGCCGAATCGACCGCACGCGTGTCCCGAGCCGTGCGCCCTCTGCCCGGCGTGACGGAAACCGCGTCCTGACGATCGATCTGAGAACCGCCTTGGCCCGAGCATCGCACCGATCTGAGCACTCATCCTTGTTTACTCCTCGCTCCAGCGGCTCGCTACGCAACGTTCTTCTCGCAATCCTCGCCGTCGTCGTGCTGCTGGCGGCCGGCGTTCCGGCACTGATGAGCGCCTGGCTCGGCCGTGAGGCGGTGCGCCAGGGAGCCGAGAGTCGGCTGGCGGCGAGTCTCGCCGGCTTTCGCATGCAGCAACCTGACCGGCTCGCCAAGCTGGAGCTGATGGCCCGTGTGCTGGCGACCGATCCCGTGCTCGCCGGCTACCTGGTCGAGATCGCGGATGACGAAGAGTCGGTCAAGCTTCTCGACCTGCTCGAGGGATACCAGGATCGGCTCGCATTCCATGTCGCTGCGGTGTTCGACACGGCGAGCGTGATGCGGGCGACCGTGGGAGCGCCGATTACCGACGTCGCTTCGCTCGAACCGACACTGACCACCGCGCGGGAGACCGACCGCGCGCGCGGAATCTGGCGCGATGGCGCCAACCTCCGACAGGCCGCCGCGCTGCCGATCGTGCGTGATTTCGAGCTGGTTGGCCACGTTGTCGTGGCCTTTTCGGTCGACGATGGCTTGGCCCGTCAGCTGGCCGCACTGGGTGGGGAAGACGTGGTTTTCGCCGTCTCGGGCACCACTGGCGGCGCCGTGCCGATCGCGGGAACCGCGGCGCCAGCCCGCGCTGCGGCGTTGGTCGATGCCCTGGCGCAGCGAGGCGATGCGCTGACGGAGGCGCTACGTCGTGGTGAGACGGTCTCGTCGATCGTACTCGACGTCGAAGGAGGCTCCTTACTCGCCGGGATCGAGCCCTTGCGGGACGCCTCCGGACAAGCGGTAGCCGCCGTCATCGCGACCAGCTCGCCCAGCTCGATCGCCCCGGGCCTCAGGCGGGTGCCGCTACTGGCGGCACTCGTCGGGTTGGTCGCGCTCGCGCTGGGCGGCACCCTCGTGCCGCTCATGGTCGCCCGAAGCCAGAAGCCATGGCAGCGGGTCGCCGAAGCCGCGGAGGGGATTTCCCAAGGTGAGGCCGGCGCGAGCCTGCCCGAGCTTCCTGGCGATGCTGGTCGGACCATTGGAGCGCTAGCCCGGCTGGCCAGTGACCGCAGCCAGCAGCAGTCGCTGTCGCACGCCGTGTTGATGGCCGCGGCCACGCCGAGCGGTGCTCGCACTGCCGGCGAAACGGGGATGCGAGCGGAGGCGCGGACGAGCACGGTGTTGGTTGCCGAGCTGCGACGGTTTGCAGATCCGCGTCTCGGCTACGATCCGGAAGCCAATCTGGAGCGATTCACAGCCGATCTCCGGCGTCTGCGTGCCTCGATTCGCGACCGGCAAGGACGCATCGTGTCGGTGGCCGGGCACCGGGTTCTCGCGGTCTTCGAGGGCGAGGACGCGGCGTTCCGCGCCTTGGCAGCGGCGAGTGAGGCCGCGCGCGCGCTGGCTGTCGGCGAGTCGGTATTCGACCAGCCCGAGCCGCCGGTGATCGCCCTCGCAGCCGGTGGTTTGGTCCATGGGCAGGTCGCTTGGGGGACCGGCGCCGGCCCGGCGCTGCTCGGTTTACCCATGCAGCAGATCGAGAGTCTCGTGCGAGAAGGCACGCCCGGCGAAATCTGTTTGCCCAAGAACGTCTTCTCGGAGCTGGCGTCGGCCTTTGCCGAGGCGGGCGAAGAGCTGCAGCCGCAGCGCGGCGTGATGAGCCCGCAGGAGCTCTACTCGGTGCCGTCTGAAGTGGCGGCGAAGGTGACGGGCATCAGTCTCGCGCCTCCCATGGAGCGTGAGCAAGGGCGTCGAGAGCTGGCGGATGTTGCCATTGGCACGACCCTCGCCGGTCGATTCGAAGTCCAAGCCGAGCTCCTCGCGGACGGCGACGTCGTCCGGTTCGAGGTGCGTGATCGGGAACGTGGCCTGCGCGCCATGCTCGCCTTGCTTCGGCCTCACCTGTTGGCGTCACCCGACGAGCTCGAGCGACTGGCGAGCGCCTTCCGCAAGCTTCGCACCCTCGATCATCCTCACATCGTGCCGGTGTGGGACTTTGGCGAGGCTGAGGGCCTACCCTACGTGCTCATGCCGTTCGTACCCGGCGAGCGACTGCGCACCATGCTCGCCGCGGGCCCGCTCAGCGCACCAGCGACGCTCGGTGTTGCCCGGCAGGTGGCTGCGGGCCTCTCTGCCGCCCACCACGCCGGGGTCCTTCACGGCGACCTCCGACCGGATCACATCCTGGTTCAAGGCTCGGGCTTGGTGCGGGTCGGTGGGTTCGCTGTCGGGGCGAGCGCGCAATCGGCAGCCGCGGCCTCCTACCGCTCACCGGAATCCGTCGGCGGAGCCGTTGGCGGTGCTGCTGCGGAGATCTACGCCTTCGGCGCGACGCTCTACGAAACGCTCGCCGGGCGCCCGCCCGTGGTGGGTGCGACGCCGGCCGAGATCCAGAAGCGTCAGATGGCCGAGGAGCCACCACCACTCGCCGAGCTGGCAGGAGATGCCCCCGCGGAGCTGGTTGCCCTCGTCATGCAATGTCTCGATCGCGACCCCGGATCGCGCCCCGCGTCGTTCGACGCGGTGGTCGAGCAACTCGACGTCCTTCGCGTCTGATCGATCGCCTCTGTGGTCCCGAGCTAGCGGCCGCGTTCGTCGAGAAAGGAGCGAAGGGCGCGTAGATAGAGCGGTCCGCCGTGTCGGTGAAGGTCGTTGTGCCCCGCACCCGGAACTGTCAACCACGACTTGGGCTCGCCAGCCGCCTCGTAGAGCGCCCGGCCCATGTCCGGCGGAATCTTGGTGTCCGCCTCACCGTGGACGAAGAGCTTCGGCATGGGCAAGCTCGCGACCTTGTCAATGCTCCGGAAGCCGTTCTTGGCGATCAGGTGGACGGGCGAGAACAGGTGGCGAGCCATCGCGCGCATGTCGGTGAAACTCGACTGGACGATCAGGCCGCTGGCCGGTTTGACGGCCGCCAGATCGATCGCGATCGCCCCACCCAGTGAATGCCCGAAGACCACGATGTCTTGGCGCGTGATGCCGAGGGGGCCTTCGAGGTGGTGCCAAACGGCCTGGGCATCGCGATAGAGACCAGTCTCCGTCGGCTGCCCCGTGCTGCGACCGTAGCCTCGATAGTCGAAGGCGAAGATGCTCACGCGGAGGCGGCGCATGTAGCTGAATACCCCGAGGTAGCTGCCGAGATTGCCCGTGTTGCCATGGCAGAACAGGAGCGTCGCCCGAGGACGTGGATGAGGGATCCACCAGCCGTGCAGCCGCACATCGTCTTCGGTAACCACCCAATGATCCTGTGCGGGCAGGCCGAATGCCTGTGGATGCGTCGATGCCTCGTCAGGCTCCGCGGGCAGGAACATGCGGCGCTGCTGGTAGCCCGTGCGCAGGCGCTCGAGCGCGTACATACCCCCTGCGACGGCCAGCGAGGGCATGGCGAAGCGCCGGAGCGCTGCCACGGATGCTGGAGATGGGGTGTCAGCCGTGGAGGGAGGTTCGGCCACGTCCTCGGGAGACGGCTTTGCTGAAGCCGCCGCGCGCATGGAGGCTCGCGGCTCGAGATTGGCTTTGCTGTCAGACCGGTCGTTCATCACGGACCACTACGAAGGAAACAAGAAAATCGGGTGGGAAATTCCGGCGCACTCTCGCGCCGCCGGCGGGCTCAAGGACGATAGGTGGCAGAGCAGTCTGGTCCTTCCCAGACTGTCACCGCGGCCACGCGGGCGTGCTCGAGCTTGGCGGTCATGGCGTCGAAGAACCACATCGCGATGTGTTCGGTGGTCGGCGTTCGGCTGTCGAACGGAGGGATCTCGTTGAGGCAACGATGGTCGAAGCGGGCGACCAGCTCGGCGAGCGCCGCGCGGGCCGCGACGAAATCGAAGCCCATGCCCTCATCGTCGAGGTGGTCGGTCTCCAGTACGAGCTCGACGGTCCAGGTATGACCGTGTACGGGCTCGGGCTTGCCGCGGTAGGCGTAGAGATAGTGGGCGGCTTCGAAGCGTTGACGAATCGTGAGCGTGAAGGTCGGCATGGCGAGAGGCTATCTCAACGCTCCGAGCCGTTGCACCGTATGCCTTGGTGTAAGACGAAGTCTCCATCCTCTCTCTCGCCCCGGTTACTCCGGCCGGGGTCTTCTTGTGCGCAGAACTTCCCTGGTGGGCATGGGCAGTTCAAGCCCCGCGCTCTGGGGCGAGATCGCGACGCACGGCAATCAGCGCTTTTGCGAACAGGTCGCCGTCCTGCGGTCGCTCGGCTGGATCGCGATCGAGACTCCATACGAAGAACGCGGCCAAGGACTCTGGGCAAGAAGGCCGGCGCGATCGGATGTCCGGGACATCCGCGGTCAGAATGCGATGGACCAGCTGATCCGGGCTGCCGCCATAGAAGAGATTGGCGCCAGTGAGGGCTTCGTAAAGCACCACGGAGAGGGCCCAGAGATCAAATGACGGACTGGGCTCGCCGGTCTCGAGGGCCTCGGGCGGCAGGTAGGACAAGGTGCCGACGAGCTGGTCGGACTGCGAGACTTCTTGGCTGGCTCCCATCCACGTGATGGTCGTATCGGCGGTGCTCGCAGCGATCAGCTCTTGGGTCGAGGGGTGGAGAAGCTGCGACGTACGACGCAGATCGGAGGTCACCCGGGCGATGCCGAAGTCGAGCAGCTTGGGGGTGCCGTCGCGCGCGAAGCCGATGTTCGACGGCTTGACGTCGCGGTGCAGAATGCCCGCCCGATGAAGCGCGTGGAGCGCTTGTGCCACTGCGATGCCGGTGTCGACGACCTCCCGTGGTTGGAGGGCGCCTGCGACGATGCGGTCGGCAAGGGTGCCGTCGAGCAGCTCCTGCACCAACAAGGGCATGCCTTGCCACGTTTCGACGCTGAAGATCGATGCCAGGCCAGGATGGATGACCGCCGCAGCAGCGCGCGCCTCGCGCCGGAGCCGCGTGCCTGCGGCTGGCGAGATGCGGGGCAGTGTCTTGACCGCGACCGAGCGACCCAGCGCGAGATCCGTTGCGCGGTAGACAACGGCCATTCCGCCGATACCGATGCGCTCGTCGAATCGCAGCTTGCGGGGCAAGGTATGGGGGATCGGGGCAGGCTGGAGCGGTATCTCACAGACGGTGCACTGGCGTTTGCGCGGCTGGAAGACGCGGCCACAGCCGAGACATTCGGTCGCGGTCTGCTGGCCGGGACTGTCGGTGGTCGAATCGGGCGACGGCTTGGGCGGCACAGTCGGACGCGCAAACCGCACGGTCGAAGGCGCACCCTCCCCCCTGAGCTCGCCGAGCGGATTGTTGCGGAAGAGAGCCTGCTCGACGACCGCCCACGCATCTTTGCCCCAGAAGACGCCCGCGATACCGGCTCCAATGATCAGCAGCACGACCACGCCTCGCCCGCCTGCCAGGGCCTCGGCGAGGGTCCGGTCTTGAAAGCGCGCGGCGAACAGCCCGAGCACGACCCATGGAATGGTCAGCACGAGCAGGAAGACGACAAAGGCAACCTGGCGGGCCAACGTGCGCATGGGCGTTGGTGATGCTTGCCGTCCGCCGCCCGCGGTTGGCTCTGCCGCGCGGTATTCGAGCTGGTTGCTCGATATTCGTTTGTCTTGCGACACGCTGGGTTCGCCTTTCGGCGGTTCGCCTCTCGGGGCTCGACGCTGCTTGGTTCGGCCCTCGTGGGATCGATCGGTCTCGACTGGAGACGCAGACTGAATTGGCCGGAGACTCTACCAGCGTTCGCCCGCGGCATCGCTGGCTGAGATAGGATCCGCGCCATGATCCAGGTTGATCTCACCGGCAAGCGTGCCCTGATCATGGGCGTTACCAACAAACGTAGTCTCGGCTGGGCCATTGCGAGCAAGCTCCATGACGCAGGTGCCAGCCTTGCGTTCAGCTATCAGGGCGACCGACTTCGTCGCGAGCTCGAGCGGCTGACCGCCGACATCCCCGACGTGCGGCTCTATCAGGTCGACGTCACCCGTGGCGAAGAGCTGGACGCGCTGTTCGAGGACCTCGGCGAGGCCTGGGGATCCCTCGACTACCTGGTCCACGCCATTGCCTTTGCGCCGCGCGCCGCGATGGACGGCCGCTACATCGACACCCAGCGAGACGACTGGGTCACGGCCCTCGAGGTCTCGGCTTACTCGTTGGTTTCGATCGCCCAACGTGCGGAGCCGCTGTTCACCGAAGATGCTTCGATGGTCACGCTGACGTACTACGCGGCCGAGAAGGTGGTGCCCAAGTACAACGTCATGGGTGTTGCCAAGAGCGCGCTCGAAGCCAGCGTGCGGTACCTGGCCTATGACCTGGGCAAGAAGGGCGTGCGGGTCAATGCCGTATCCGCCGGCCCGGTCAAGACCGTGGCAGCCCGCAGCATTCCTGGCTTCATGTCGATGTACAACCGGGTGGCGGGCATGGCTCCCCTCGGACGCAACGTCACGCAGGACGAGGTCGGAAACCTTGGCCTCTTCTTGCTCACGTCCCTTGGTGGCGGCGTAACCGGCGAGACGATCTACGTCGACGCCGGCTTCCATGTCATGGGCATGGATCTCGACGACGCCTAGACGAACCGAGCAGCTGACCGAGCGTCGCGGTATCCCTGCGCAAGCTCAGATTCCCTACGATCGCCCGAGGGCTCCGCCCGCACCCCTTCTCGGGATGGCGCGGGCGGTCTTCGATTCGCAGCGCTCCAGCGAGGGCTGAGCGCCGTGGCGTTCCTGCGCGCCGCGAGCGGATCGTTTGATTCGAACCGCCCAGCTCTCGCCGAGAGCTTCGTCGCACTGCCAAGAGGCGGACGAGAGCGGAAGGGAACGGCCAAACGGGGCGCTAGAAGAAGAGGTAGCCGACGTAGCCCGACCAGGCCAGGAAGAGCAGCGCGCCTTCCCAGCGGGTCAGGGTGCGGGTTGTGGCCAGGAGCACGGCCAGGCCCAGGGTCAGGGCCAGCAGAACCCAATAGTCGAGGCTGAGCACGCCCGAGGCGACGGCCATCGGCCGAACCATGGCCGTGACGCCGAGAATGAAGAGCAGGTTGAAGATGTTGGAGCCGATGATGTTGCCGAGGATGATGTCAGCCTCGCGTCGGCGCGCGGCGACGATCGAGGTGGCCAGCTCGGGAAGACTCGTGCCGATCGCCAGCACCGTCAGGCCGACGACGCGATCGCTGACACCGAACGAGCGCGCGATGTCCGAAGCACCGTGAACCAGCGCCTGGGCGCCACCGACCAACAGGCCGACCCCGAGGGCGACTCCGAGGCCGGCGACTGCCGTGCCGAGTTGGGGGGTGTCATCTTCGTCGGCCGTCGGCGCACCTTCGAGGTCGGATTGGGGGCTCTTCAGCAGGGTAACGAGGTAGAAGGCGAGCGCGCCCAGGAAGATCGTCGCGTGCCACCGTTCGATCGAGCCGGTGAGCAGCACGGGGTAGATGCCGATGGTCGCGAGGCCCATGAAGGCGACTTCTCGGCGCAGGAAGCGGGTGTCGGTTGCGAGCGGGAACATCATGGCCGAGAGCCCGAGAATCAGGCCGATGTTGGCGATGTTCGAGCCGATCGCGTTTCCCAACGCCATGTCACTGGCACCGCGCAGGGACGCGGTGATGGTCGCGGCCAGCTCTGGGCACGACGTGGCGAAAGCGACAATGGTCAGACCGATGACCAGCGGGCTGATCCCGAAGCGGAGGGCCATGGCCTTGGCCGAGGTGACCAACACTTCGCCGCCGCCGTAGAGCAGCCCAATGCCGACGACGATCAGAATTATGCTCAACAGCATCGTTCCTTCCTCTGCCGGTCAGCTCTCGGCACTTCGATCATCAGATGGGGCGATTCCGAGGTCACGGTAGAGCGCCTCGACGACCTCCCGCTGGCGTTCGCTGTGACGCGCTTCGCCCGGCTGGCCGTTGGTGACGACCACCGCCACGAGGTCGTGCTCGGGATCGGCAAATGCCGTGGATGATTGCGCGCCACTGTGTCCGAATACGCGGCGGGAGGCCCAGCGTCCGTAGCCGTAGGGGACCGCCTTGGTCACAGCCTCGGCCGGAACGGGGTCGGGCTCCTGGCGAGTGGGTTTGCCGGCAGGAGCCTCGTCACCCGGAGACTTCAAGATGAAGCCGAGGCCCCAAACCAGCTCGTGGCGAAACGTCTGGTCGACCATGCCCCAGCGGTGGGCCGCCGTGAGGGCACTGACGGATTGGGCAGACAGGATCTTGTGGCCACCCCAAGTGCCGCCGGCGAGCAGCATCTCGTAGAAGCGGCCGAGGTCGCGTGCCGGACCATGACCGTTGCCTCCGGGCGAGCAGCCGACGATATGAGGTGGCGTTCGCCACGCGCGTGGTCGCGGCGGCGGCGTGTCGGTGGCGTGCATCAGGCCGATCTGGTCGCCGTAGGCTTCGAACCGCTCCGCCGGCATGCCGACCCAGCTGTCGCGCATGCCCAGTGGCTCGAAGATCGCCTCGCGCACGTAGTGGTCGAAAGGGATGCCGCTGACCCGGCGGACGACTTCGCCGAGCATGAACCAGCTCGAGGCCATGTGGTAGCCGGCCTTTTCGCCCGGTTCCCAGCGTGGCTCGGGGCGTGCGCTGCAGATGGTGCTGATGATCTCGTCCCACGTCGCGTGCGGCCACCCGACATTGAGCATGCGGAAGCCGCCGGTATGGGTCAGCACGTGACGAATGGTGATGCGATCCTTGCCACGGGCCGCGAACATCGGCACGTGGCGCGCCACCGGGTCATCCAGCTCCAGACGCCCAGCCTCCCAAAGCTGGGCAATCGCGACCGCAGCGACCGGCTTGGTCGACGACAACCAGATGTTGAGGGTGTCGGCAGTCATCGCCTGCCCCGGTGCCCGTTCTCCCAGCGCCAACCCAATGCTTCCCCGATCGCGCTGCGATACGTAGACCTGGGCGCCCGGGTGAAGCCCTTCGGCGATGCCACGGCGCAGCGCTGCCTCGGTTGCGGGTAGGGCCAGCGGCGCGGCTGGCCTTCTTTCAGCGGTGTTCATGGTGCACGGATCCGTCGGGGAGCGACGGCCAGTGGATCATACCAGTCCCTCGTACCTGTGGGTTCAGCCTCGCGGATGGCTGTGACAAGATTCGAGCATCCTATGCTCGCTCAAACCAACGATTTCGCGTTGCCGACACCGTCTTTGCTGCTCGATCTGGATGTGCTCGAGCGCAACATCGCTGCCATGGCAGCCCGCGCAGCCGCCCTCGGGGTGCGCCTCCGTCCGCATTGGAAGACGCACAAATGCGCCGAAGTCGCCGAGCTTCAGGCGCGCCAGGGAGCCACGGGCGGCACGGTCTCGACCCTGGCCGAAGCACGTGCCTTTGCCGAAGCGGGTTTCGATGACATCACCTGGGCCTTTCCTCTGCCGCTTTCACGGCTGGACGAAGCACGTGCGCTCGCTCGGCGGCTCACTCTTCGTGTGGTCGTCGACAGTGAGGAAACCGTTGCCGCACTGGTGCGCGACGTCGCGCGCTGGCATGTCTGGCTCAAGGTTGACTGTGGCTACCATCGCGCGGGGGTCGATCCCGAGTCCGATGCCTTGGTCGAGCTGGCCAAGCGGATCGATCGCGCGCCCCGCCTGACCTTCGACGGAATCCTCAGCCACTCGGGGCACGCGTACCGGGCCGTCGGGCAAGAGGCTCGGGCTGCGGTGGCCGAGGAAGAACGGCAGATCATGGTCGACGCCAAGGACCGCCTCGAAGCGGCCGGCATCGCCGTACCTGCCGTCTCCGTGGGCTCGACCCCTTCGATGACTGCGGTCGAGCACCTCGAAGGGATCGACGAGGTGCGCCCTGGCAACTACGTCTTCTTCGACCACACGCAGGTCACCCTCGGTTCGTGCGGCGTCGAAGACTGCGCGGCGACCGTGCTGGCCAGCGTCGTGTCCTGCCCGCCGGGCGCCGACCATGCAGTGGTCGATGCGGGCGCGCTGGCGCTGTCGCAAGACGCCGGTGCGCGACTCAGCACGACCCGCACCATGGGCGAGGTTCTGGCCGATCGCCAACCCGCGCAGCTCGATGGCGGGTTGCGACTGGTGTCGCTGTCGCAGGAGCACGGCATCTTGAACCGACCCGTGCCCGTGGGAACGAAGCTACGCATTCTTCCCAACCACAGTTGTCTGGCCGTCGCCTGCTTCGACCACTACACCTGCGTGCGCGGAAACGAGGTGATGGGGCGCTGGCGCATCCGCCGCGTGCGTGGTTGAGCCTGAGTCGGCGCCCTGGCCTTCCGCGCGCGCCTTCCGTGCGCGCGACGCCGCGTCAACGCTCGTCGAAGTGCACGCGGATGGGCACGGAGTTGTAGAGGGCACGGCCCCAAACGCGGTCGTTGACCACGTAGATCACCGAGGAACCGTAGTACCAGAGGCTGAGGTGATAGCCATCGACCGTGGTGTTCGGTCCAACCCCGAGCTGGACGCCGTCCATGGTCGTCCGGTCGATCACCGCAGGCTCGCCGCAGCGTGCAAGCAGCTCGGCAGCGTCCATGCCCATGTCGATGCCATCGAACTGGTCGCGCGGCATCACCCGATCGCCAATCGGCACCATCTCGATTCGCGGTGCTGGGCCGTCGCCTCCCGGGCGGCGAGCCGTAAGCTTGTCGACCGGATGGCAGTGGATCGGAATGCCGGGGTGCTGGTCCCATTTGACGTAGCGGTCGTGGCGCACGATCTCCCAGTCGCCGTAGACGCCGGCCAGCTCGAACGGTGCGATCGAGTGCTTGAATTCCGCTTTCAGGAACTCCGGCGGGGCGGGATACGCCTCGGTAAAGAGCATGCAGGTGTAGGCATTCCAGCCGCCTGGCGCCGTGTGCGCCCTGATCTCGCCGACCAGCTCCCGCCAGACGGGGTTTTCGAGATAGTCGATCACGCCGTGCGCCAGGATCGCATCCCAGCTTCCGGTCGGTCGAAAGTCATTGAGGTCGGCGACTTCGGTCTCGATTTCGAATCCTGCCCGGGCTGCCAGCCGCTCCACCTTACGGATTCCCTTGGCTGAGATATCGACCGCCTTGACCCGGTGGCCGCGGCCGGCAAGGAAGAATGCATTGCGCCCTTCGCCACAGCCCAGATCGAGTACCCGCGCCCGAGGCGGCAGCGCGCTGGCGAGCTCGACGATGTCGTGGTTGGGGCCACCCATCGTCGACACGCTCATGTCACCGTAGCCCTTTTCCCAGAAGGGCGGCCGGCCGGGAGTCTCGGGTGCCGAGCCCGTTGCTGCCGCGGAGTCGGAATGGGAGTCGTGGATGTCAGCCTGGCTCATAGCTTGCTTCCAAGTTCGAAACATGGGTCGATTGAAAGAGGGTGGCGATCACGTTGCTGTACTTGAAGCCGCGGCGGGTGAGCTGATAGCGGTCGTCATCCACCGTGATGCACCCTTGTTCGCAGAGTGCGTCGAGCTCGTCACCAAAACGGTCTTCGACCCTACCCGCGAACCGATCTCGATAGATCGAAGCATCGAGGTTGCCGAGTGAGAGATTGAGAATGCAGAAGCGGCGCTGGCGTTCGTCGTCGTCGAGCTCGAATCCCAGCCCCGGCACGTCTTCGGCTTGCTGGTGGCGGTCGATGAAGCTGGTGATGATGGTCGATGTCCGTCCGCGTCGAACGGCGAAATCGGTTCCGTAGTGGACGTGTTGGGTGTAGCTTCGCGCGCCAGCGCCGAAACCCAGGAGCGGGGTGCCGGAGAAATCTGAGGCTTCCTGACGCAAGCCATCGTCCGAACAGGTGGAAAAGCGTACGAAACTATTCTGTTGAAAGTCGCGCTCGCGCAGAAAGTCGACACTTTGATCGTAGATCGCGTATTTCGACGCATTGGCGAGGAAACGCTCGGCGCGTGTCGACTTTCGCTTGATGATCGAGGTCAAGGGGCGAAAGATCACGGGGTAGAGCGTCACCGTTCGTGGGGCAAAGGCCAGCGTGCCTTGCAAGCTCTCGAACCAGGAGGTTTTCGTCTGGCCCTCGAGACCGTAAATCAGGTCATAGTTGACGTTCTCGAAGCCGACACCCTGAATCGCGTCGACGGCCGCATGCACGGTTTCCATGCCATAGCGGCGGCCGACGTGCTTCCGCTCGTCCTCATCGAGCGTCTGAAGCCCCATGCTCACACGATTGACGCCCAAGGATGAGAGGGTCTCGAGCAGCGATCGGCGCATGGTGTCCGGAGAGCCTTCGATCGCGATCTCGGCATCGGGGTGCCAGGCGGGGAAGGCTCGGCGCAGGCTCTCGAAAATCGCTTCGTACTGGCGGGAGCGGAGCACGGTCGGGGTGCCACCACCGATGTACAGCGACTCGATCTCGACGTTGTTCAGCAGTCCGCCGTACATCGCGATCTGGCGGATCAGGGCGTCGACGTAGCGCTGCCGCATGTCGTCCGAATGCTGGGTGGTCAGAAAGAGGGTACAGAACGAGCAGCGATAGCCGCAAAAGGGAATGTGGATGTAGAGATTGACCGGGCCCGTGACCGGTGACCAGATCCGTTCGAGTGTGCGCGTCGCCGGGAGACTCCGGTAGGCGTACTTCGACGGGTAGCTGTAGACGTATTTCGGAAGGTCACTGCCTTCGATGGCGGCAGCCAGTCGTTCGTGAGCGGGTTCGTCGATTCGTTTCGGGGCCGCGGGAAACATGACTGCTAGCCTCCTGGTACTCAGTCGGGATGCGCGCGATCGTTCGCGGACTGGGCGCCTTTGGGTCCGTAGGCCGTGATGATGTAGGTGAGCGCCTCGTCGAGGTCGGCGACACTGCGGGTGACGATGGCTTCGAATCCGGGACGGCCATCGAAGCAGCCGCCGAATGCGATGATCGGCAGCCCTGCCTGGTGCGCCAGGAACATTTCGCCGATGGTGAAGAATGGTGCGTCGCGGCTGCGGATCGTCTCGGGCAGCGAGAGGTTCACCAAAACGACATCCGAGCGCGCGAGATTCCAGCGGTCGTTGGTGAAGACTTCGTTCGGCGTTGGGCGATAGCTGCCGTCGTCGGACATGATGGCGGTCGGGTCGTAGACGTCCATGCCGGCAGCATGGAGGGTCTGCTTGGCGCGCTGGCGCCAGCCCGATGCCGCCGTGAGGCTGATGCCATCGATGCTTCCCGAAAGAAACACCCGCAGGTGATTCCGTTCGAGCGGGGCGCGTCGGTACGTCGTCATGCGTTCACTTCGAGTCGTACGGGGCAACGGCGTCCGCTGCCCGAGGTTCGACCCGGAAGGCCAGCCTGCCGTCGATGCAGCGCGCTGCGAGGGCCGGATGGGAGGCGAACAGCTTGTCGACGAGCTGGCGGACCATCACCTCGACGCGATCCGGGTACATCCACGGGGCATAGCGCAGGCCCAGGCGCAGCACGATTTGCTCCGGTTGATGGTCCGTGGCGTCTTCGTGGTCGACCGCGTAGTGCAGGTCGCCGGTGAGGTCGAGCCCCGACCCTGATCCGAGGTCCGGAAACCGTGGCGTGATGGCGACGTCCGGAATCTCGATCAAGGCTTCGTAGAGCGGCCCGGACAGCAGCAGCGGCGTGGGCGTGTCACCAGACAGGTCGAGAATCGAGCGAGGCATGCGCCCGACATAGCGCACCTGGAGTCCGGTCTCGGCGTCGTGATCGGCGACCACCTCCGCCAGGTCGCCGGTCAGGTAGCGCACGAGGGGCATCTGCTGGGCAAATGGGTAGAGGCTGGTGAGCAACAGCACGCCGACCTCCCCTTCACCCGTCGGTGCAAAGGTCCGCGGATGGACCACCTCTGGGACGACGTGAGGGTCGAAGACCCACGGCCCGCCAATGCCGATCTCCCGCGCGCCCCCGAACATCTCGGTCAAGCTGTAGCTGTCTTTGACCCGGGCATTCCACATGCGCGCGAGCAGCCGCTTGCGCGACGGCGGCACGTGACCGCCGAAGAGGACGAGTGTCTTGACCGAGCTGGCCGCGAAGTCGAATCCATCCGCCTCCAGATAGGCGGTGAGCGCCATGATCATGCGCTCGGTGCCGGTGATCACCGACGGCCGGGACTCCACGCCAGGCAGGTCGTACTGGCGCTCGATCACGCCGCGAGCCTGGCTCGCCTGCGCCTTGTCGTGCACGCCGACCGACAGGATGTAGGCACGACTCGGCACCGAGATCGGATTGCCATGGTAGGCGTTGGCCAGGCTGACGTAGAGCGGCCGAGGCCCCGCGTGTTGGGCGACGGCGAGCTGCGCGGCAAAGAACTCCCAGATGAACGATTGCTCGGCCTGACTACGGTAGAGCTGGAGGAACGCGCCAGTGGTGCCGGTCGTGTGTTGCACCGTGGCGGCCAACGAATCGTCGCAGCGCAGCGCTTGGTGATGGGCCACGACCTCGCTGCGATGCAGCACCGGCAGGCGTGGCAAGTCTTCCAAGCCGCGAAACGGTTCGACGTCTTCGAATCGCTGGCGGTAAAACGTCGAGCGTTGGCGGCACCAGTCGACCGTTTGCTGGAGGAGCTCGTTGCGCAGCGCACAAACGGGCGGATGGCCGGTCACGCGCCTCCGCTGCCGGCCTGGTTGGCTGCGACGAACGCACGTAGTGCGGCCGAGAATGCAGGGCTTTCGGTCGCCGTGGTCGCGGCGGTTGGCTCGGCCACGGCCGGCTCAGCCGCCAGTGGCTCTGCCGCCAGCGGTTCTGCTGCGAGTGGTTCCGCCGCCAGCGGTTCGGCCACGGCCGGTTCAGCTGCCAGTGGCTCGGCCGCCAAGGGTTCCGCTGCCAGCGGTTCTGCTGCGACCGGTTCCGCCGCCAGCGGTTCTGCGGCGAATGGTTCCGCTGCCAATGGCTCGGCCGCGAGCGGTTCTGCGGCGAGCGGTTCGGCTGCCGCGGCTTCTGCCGCAATGGCCTCGGCAGCCACCGCTTCTGCGGCCGCAGCTTCGGCCGCGACGGCTTCGGCTGCGCGCGGATCGGCGCCGCCCTCGATCGCTTCGGCCACGGCCTTGGCGGCGCTGACGACTTCGTTGCGCGCACGCTCTGCCAGCGCTTTCATCGTGCCATCGAGCTCGACGGTCTGGTTCTCCGCCTGGGTGTCGAGCACGCTCTGGGTCGCGGCGAGGCGCGCGGTCGAGGTCGACAAAAGATCGCGCACCGCAGCGTCTTGAACCTTGGCTGCCTGCTGGTACAGGGTGGCCAGTTCGGTGACATCCATCTTGCCCTCCTTCGAGTGGTCGTGCCTTTGAGTCTTTGGCTTGTTACGTTGTTTCAATCATAGCATTGGATTGATTCGGCAAACGAAACCTCTTTGCGAGGAAGCTCTGGCTCCGCACACCCGGCCGCGTCAGCCTGTGGCAGGATCACCTCTATGGTGAAGTCCAAGCTGCGCACGGTTCGCGGTACCTTGCTCGTTCCAGATCCGATCCGGCGAACGCTCGCAAAGCAAGACGACGTGGTGATCGACATCGATGCCGATGGCACGATCCGGTCGATCGACGATGCCGACGCGCATCCGTCCGTGCCACCTACGTGGCCGGGGACGGTGATCCTCCCGGGCTTCGTCGACACCCATATCCACTTCCCGCAGACACGCATCCTCGGCAGCGCTAGCGGCCCGCTCCTCGACTGGCTCCAGGAGGCGGTCTTCCCCGAGGAAGCTCGGTTTGCCGAGCTGCGCTACGCGCGTTCTGTGGCAGCACAGTTCTGTGAGGCGATGTTGCGTCAGGGTACGACCAGCGCGGGGATCTTCTCGTCCAGTCATCCTGGGGCAACCGATGAGCTCTTTGTCGCACTCGATGACTGGGGATTGCGCGCCCAGGCCGGGCTGACGTTGATGAACCGCGGCGCCCCGGCCGATGTCCTGCTCGCCACCGAGCCGGCGCTCGAAGCCGCGGAAGCGCTGATCGCCCGGTGGCACGGTCACGACCGGGATCGGCTGCGGTTCTGTGTCACCCCGCGCTTCGCATTGAGCTGCGACCATGCGCTGATGCGTGGCGCGGCCGACCTCGCCGAGCGTCATGGCCTCTTCGTGCAGACGCATCTCTCCGAGAACGACGAGGAGCTGCGGCAAACCGCGGCGGCCTTTCCCGATCATGCCGACTACCTGGCGGTCTATGAGGACTACGGCTTCGTAGGCAAGCGATCGATCTTCGCGCACTGCATTCACCTGTCGGACAGTGAATGGCAGCGCATGGCCCAAGCGCGCGCTGGCGTGGCCCACTGTCCGGACAGCAACTTCTTCCTCGGCAGTGGTTGCATGCCCCTCGCGCGCGCCCTCGGACATGGGGCGCGGGTCGGTCTCGGGACCGACATGGGGGCGGGCAGGACCTTCTCGCTGCAGCGTGTGGCCTCGGCCGCCTACGATGCGACGCTCGTACGTGGCGAGGCTGTATCGGACGGTGAGACTGTGACGCCCGAGTCGCTCTTGTGGCTGGCGACCCGCGGCGGCGCCGTCGCACTCGGTTTCGGTGATCGGGTCGGCTGTCTCGCGCCAGGCTACGAGGCAGACTTGGTGGCGATCGATGTGCCGGAGGATCTCCCGGACGACCGGCTCTACGACGCCCTGCTCTTTCGCCACGACACCGCCGCCGTCCGCGCAACGGTCGTTCGGGGGCGCCTGTGCTGGTCGAGAGAGGCCCCCGCGACCGGGCCGTAGATCGGTCGCTGCGGCCGAAGAGGCTACCGATTCGGCGTCTCGAGATCGGCAGGTGCACTCGAAGCGTCGGTGCTGGTGCTCTCCCGGGTGGACGAGGCGGTGCTCCGTCGTGCCTCGAGATCGGGGTGAAAGCGTCCCGATCGTAGGTGTCTGGGGCCGTGAAGGGCATCCCAATTCGCCCGGCGGGCTACTTCCAGTAACACGTCGAGGTCGTCGCCAGGGTGATCAGTCTTGCTCATCGGTTTTGGGGCTGTTGGTCGATACGAATCGCAACCCTTCGTTGTCGCTAAACCAATGGTACCACTGGTCTACCGAAGGCTTGTAGATCGTCTCGAAGAGCTCGAGACCGCGCGAAAAGCGACGCCTGATGTCTTTCTCGGGTATCGCGTGCCCGCCAGCTGCTACGCGCTGAGCCACGCGCTGGACAGCGTATTCCGCTGAAGGCAGCTCAATGAAGTGGAGGGCCGTCCGGTAGCCCATCCGGCGCCAGCCGTCTGCCCGACGCGCGTACATTCGAGACGAGAGTGTCGTCTCGGCGGCCAGATCCTCGCATCGCTGCTCCAGGCTCGCGAGTCTGCGGAGAAGTTCTCGACCAGATGCTACTGGGTGGTGGTCGTAGCGGGCGCCTTCACGGCGAATCTCATCTGCGTTGAGAAACGTGGCGTGCGGGTAGCAGACGTGCAGGAACTGACAAGCAAACGTTGGCTTTCCTGCACCATTCGCGGCTCAGATGATGACTGCGTCCGGACGCTATACAGGCCGGGAACGCGAATCGGGATCGGGATGGGCGGTTGCGCGCTGTCGGTAAAGATGCCGGATGAAATGTCCAACCTTGGTGCCCAGGTCGTCGAGGGAACCGTTGTTCTCGATGACGATGTCAGCACCCGCACGGCGCACGGCGTTGTCGGTCTGGGCCGCGAGCCGGGCGCGGGCCTGGGCTTCGTCGAGGCCGCGCGCCACCGCGCGCTGGAGCTGGCGTTCGGGATCGGCCTCGACCGTCACGACGACGTCGAAGTCGTGCTGCCAGCCGGCCTCGAAGAGGAGCGGCACCTCGGCGACGATGATGCGTGCGCCGCCATCCATGGCTTCACGCGCGCGCTCGGCGAAGCGTTGCCGAACCAGCGGATGAATCGCCGCTTCGACCTGCTTGCGCATGGCTGGTTCGGCAAAGATGCGGGCGGCTACGGCTTGATGGTGGACCGCGCCATCGGCACGCAAGGCCTCAGACCCGAGCAGGGCGCGAATGGCCTCGGCGCCCGCCTGGCCTGGACCGTAGAGCTCGGCGACCACGGCGTCGGCATCGATGACAGTCAAGCCGTGGTCGGCCAGCAACCGGGAGACCGTCGACTT
>CALFAM010000349.1 GCA_937948815.1 uncultured bacterium | reverse complement strand
CTGATCGATCTCGGCCATCGGTGCAGGATCGAGAGCATAGATCCGGCGCGGCCCTCGCACCTCGACCGTGGCAAAACCATTTTCGCGCAGGACCTTCAGGTGCTGGGAAACGGCCGACTGGGTGATGCCGAACTCAGATCCCACGATGGCCACAATCTCACCAGACGCCTGCCGATCGTCGGCCAGGATCTCGAGGATGCGACGACGAACCGGATCCCCGAGGACGTCGAAAGCGTGCATCAGACGCCGGTGTAGAAGCTCGCGGTCTTGTCCGCCATGGCGAGCGCCACCGCCTCGTCCTCGCCCGCTTCGATATGCGCATTGCCCCAGGCCGCGGCACAAGCATGCACGAAGGCCTTGCCCGCATCCGTGGCCATCCACGCGAAGAGGGCCTCATTGTCGATCTTGGCACCACCGTTCGCAAGGTGAAGACCCAGACCGGAGAAACCGAGGTCCCAGCCGACGCCGGTGGCGCCCGGACCGTAGGTCGCCCAATGGGCTTCGCTCGCTTCGTCTTTGAGCATCGTATGGACCAGGTCGAGTCGCACGCCGCTCTCCTCCTTGCCGAGGCATACGCTCACCCAGCTCACATTGCCACCAAACTCCCAGGTGACTTCGAGCATCTTGGGCGGATCGCATCGCGTGATGGTGCCTTCGGCATTGCCCTTGAGCTGATAGCGCCCGCCAACACGCAAGTCGCCACTCACCGGCATGAACCAGCGAGGCAGACGCTCCTCGTTGGTCAGTGCGTCCCACATGTCATCGAGGTCGGTCGGGTAGATCCGCGAACCGGTGACCGACCGCGCGGGCTGGCCGTTGTGCTCCGTATCGCGAACCGCCTGGAACGTCGTCCCCAAGGCATTGCTGAAATCCATGGCAAACTCCCTTATTTAAGCCACGACTTATATTAGCGACTACTGAAAGGTCTTGCAACCCCTCTGCTCGAGCACACAGCCGACCGCGGCGCGTGAACCGGGAACGCGCGCGCGGGCCGGAGTCCGGGCAGGGTGGGCCGGACGTTCCCACATTGGACATGAATGCTTAGTAAGATGGTGGTGATGATCAGGCATGGATGCAGCCGCCGCGGGCCTCGCCTCTCAATGAGCGCCGGCGCCGTGTGCCTCGGCGCTGGACGAGGCCTCGTCGGGCGACGACTCGTCGGGCTGATCCTCGTCGGACTGTTCTTCACCGGGATGGCGCGCGCGCCGAATGCGTTGGCCGATACGCCACCGGCGGACCCTCCGACTCCGCAACGTCCGTCACGCGCGCCCATATGAAGCGGCTGACCCGGTGAGGGACCGCCGCTCCGTGGGAGTGGCATCGACAGCCGATGGAGCGCTTCGCTGCGCTACATCGATATCGATCTCGAGCGACCGCGCTGGCGTTCGACGCTGCACTACCGTGTCCATCCGCGGCTCCAGCTCGGTCTGGAATACAATCCCGCCGCCGACGAGGTCGGACCGCTCCTCACCTGGTTCTTGCTGACCGAGAACGAGAAGCGCCCTGCCCTTTTCCTCGGCACCAGCTCCGACCGCATCGGAGCGCCGGCCGGCGATCAGTCCTACTTCGCGACGGTGGCCAAGCGTCACCCACGCCTTCCGATCTCGGCCTATGCGACCCTGAACTACTCTGAATGGGACGACGGATTCAATGTCCCCTTCGGTGTCGAATTCGACATTGGCGAGCGCTTCTCCATTCGTCCGATGTACGACGGGGATCGCTCACACTTGATGCTCAACTTTCACGGTCGACGCCTCGGCGCCTCCCTGCTCTGGGTGTGGCTCGAGCGTGTCGGCGTCGCCTTTTCGACGAGGTTCTGACGTGATGCCAAGATCGCTTCGCACCCTGGCCCCCGTGCTCCTCCTGCTCTTCTCGGGTCTGCCCGCCGTCACCCTGGCCGGTGACAAGCACGGCAACGAGGACGACCACGCCAAGGGCGACCGCAGCACCGAACGTGCGCTGTGCAACGTCTGCCGGGTGCACGACGGCGAGACCGAAGAGGAGCCGGTCGTGGCAACCGCAGCGTTCGAGGAGGTCTCCTACGGCTTCTGCTCTGACGACTGCCGCACAACCTTCCTCGAAGCGCCCGCGAGCTACATTCCCCCAGTCTTCCCGCGCCCTGCGCCCAGTTTTGTGGTTCGCGACCTCGACGGCGCGGACGTTGCCTCCGATGTCTACCAGGGCAAGCTCATCCTGCTCGACTTCTGGGCCACCTGGTGCCAGCCTTGTGTGGTCGATCTGCCGAAGCTCACGCGCCTCCACGAGCAATACGAGCGGGACGGGCTGGTCGTGCTCAGCGTGTCGATCGACGAGGGCAAGGACGCCGCCAAGAAGGTCGCGCGCATGATCAAGCGTCGCAAGGCTCGACATCCCGTCTTTGTCGATGCCACCGCGACGCCCGCGTGGGCGTCCTACGCGGTGCGCGTGGTGCCGAGCCAATTCTTGGTCGACACCGAGGGTCAGATCGTGGCCCAGTGGTCTGGCAAGGTCGATCTCGCGGTCGTCGAAGCCGAGATCACCCGTCTGCTCGCCGCAGGCGCCAGCTAGTACTTTCCCCGCTTCCCCGCTCGTCTCAGCTTCCCGATGACAGGTTTCGTCGCCAGTCTGCGTATGACGGTACGAGAACCAACCTGCCGTCCATGGCTTTCCGCTTCGGATCGCCCGGCGGACCCTCGAGGAGCTGCTGATGCGCGATCAACCCAAGCAGATCAATCGACCCGGCTTCAAACGCTGGCATGCAGCCGGCCCACGGCGAGCGCGAGTTGCCGGAATCACCGCCGCCCTCCTGGCGTCCCTGGCTCAATCGAGCGCGGCCGAGTTGATCAACGTTGGCCCCGGCGGGAGCTGCACCGTAGCGGATCTCGCGTCCGCCATCGAACGGGCAGACATCACGCCGGAAGCCGACACCATCTCCATCACCACGGACTTCGTCCATGCCGGTCCCAACGCCCTGCGCCTGGTCAACGAGGCTGGTGTTCTCTTCCGAGGCGCCACGAGCTGCGACAATCTGGTCACCGCGCGTCGGACCATTACGACCACCCAAGGTGATCTCTTCGACTTCTCCGGCACCAACCTTTCCGTCGACAATCTCCGCCTGGCGAGCGGTCCAGCGGGCGGGCGCCTGATTCAAGCCTTCGGTGCGATGTCGGTGCGGCTCGACGATGCCGAGCTCGACGGCGGCAAGGCTGACATTGGTGGCAACATCCGGCTGCGCAATGGCGCGACCATGGCCGCCGGTGCGGGCACCCAGATCCACAGCGGCAATGCATCCAACCTGGGTGGCGGCGTCTCGTGTGCCGGCGGTGGACGCGTGACGCTCGAGGCCGGGGTGCAGGTCGACAGCAACAGCGCACTGCTGGGCGGCGGCATCTATGCCCTGGGTTGCCAGGTAGAGGTCTTCGCGGGCGGGCCGATTCCGGGCAGCGCGGAGACCTACGGCGTCGTGAGCAATGATGCGATCTCGGGTGGCGGCATCTACGCCGAAGCCGGCGCTTCCATCGAGATCACGGGTCGTGGCGGCACACCCGCGACCCTCGCTGGCAACAGCGCGACAGCCGGCCTGGGCGGCGGGCTGCTGATCACCGGCGCGGGAACCACGGCAACCTTGATCGACACCGAGGTGATCGACAACACCAGCTGGCTCTCGGGAGGCGGTTTGGCGGTCAACAGCGGAGCGCACCTGGAAATGGATCGCGGCATGGGCACGTGCTTTCTGGGCACGGACTGCTCGCTGATTGCCAACAATCAGGCCGGGGAACCCGCTGGAGACGACGCCTTCGGTGGCGCCATCTTCGTCAACTTCGGCTCGACGGCGGAGGTTCGCCAAACCACCTTGGTCGAGAACGGTGCCGAGAATGGCGGCAACGTGGCCTTCGTCGATGGCAATGGCAGCGAGCTCTTGTTGGAAGGATGTACGCTCTTCGACAACCGCGCCGATGGCACACAGATCTTGGTCGAGAATGGCGCGCTCGCCACCCTGGCATTCGTGTCTGCCCGCGGAAGCTCCGAACCCGGCCAGGCCATGGCCTTCCTCGAAGCCCGCAACACAGGCTCGCGCGCCTGGCTCTTCTCGAGCCTGGTGATCGAAGGGCGGGGTGACGATCCGGGTGGCAGCGGCAGCGACCCAGTCTTCGCGCCACCCACCGGCCTTGCCTTTCTCCGGGCCGATTGCGTCCTGGCGCACGAAACGGCTTCGTTCCCCATCGATGCCAGGGCAGTTGCCACGGCCACCGACGCGTCAGCCATCTGGAACGACCCCACCATGACCGATCCGCGCCTGCTCGCGTCATCACCGGCGATCGACTTCTGCGACACCTTCATCTACAGCCCCACCGACCACGACATCCTCGACCGACCGCGGGGATTCGACGCCCCGCCCGCCAACGGGTTGGGGCTCTTCGATCTCGGCGCCCAGGAGTGGCGCCCGGACATCTTCGTCGACGGTTTCGAGTCCGGCACCCTCGGCGCCTGGTCGATGACCGTACCCTGATACGAGCTTGATTCCGCACCACGATCGTGCGCCCGTCGGCGGGGGTAAGCGACAAACTGTCCCGGCCGGCCCATGCCTCAGGGTGCCGCGAAGGTCCGATCGGTCACCTTGACCCCGGTCTTGGCCTCCTCGATGATCATCTCCACTTCGCCTAGCAGATCTGAAGAGAACTTCGAGACGATGCGGAATGGCAGGACCATGCCGCCCACGTCACGGTAATCCTCGAAGCGGCTCTGGATGCCAACTGTACCGAGTCCGGGTATCTGCACGAGGCCAAAGCTGTAGAGCACACGCCCACTTCCCTCGTCGACGTAGATCGTCGCGCCCGGTGCCTGGTGCGGCACCACACGAACGATCAGCACCGCGTCTCCCTCACGCCGCGGCGCACGCCTGAGAACCTCGACATGCCGATAGTGCTCACGCCAGTCTCCGAAGAGGGCGGCAAAGTGATCGAGCCGCGTCTGCTCCAGCCGCTCACCCTTCAGCTCTTCGCGACCAGTGGGTGTCGAAGCGCTCCAGCCTCGTTCACCGTCCGTAACCGTGGTTTCTTCGACACTTCCGAAGTCGAGCCTCGTCCGCTGCCGGCCGGCGTCGAACAATCGCGTCATGCGCCCCTCGAGCTGTCGTGCCGCGAGCCGCACCTTACCGGTCAGGCGCACGGCGCCAACTTCGTCGAGACGGTCGACACGGTGGGCGCTGGCGACCATGGCAATCACGGCCTCGACCGAGGGAAGATTCGCCTCGGGCACGTGCCGCGGGTCGCTCTCGACCTCGCTGCCGAAATGGGTCCGCATCGCGGTGACCGCGCCGTCGTCGCCTCGTTCGAAAACGAGCCGGGCCGGTGCGCCGGCCTCGTGGACGAACTCATCGGGAGCTTCGCCAGGAACGAATACCAGCCGCATCCTCCCAGGCCGTTCCAGGGTCAAGCCGTCGCCGCGAGGCGCAATCGCGTAGTACACGAGGGGAACGCTCTCGTCCCAGTAGAGACCCGCGACCTGGGCCAACTCATCTTTCCCAGGCGTCCGGGCCACCAGTGCCGGATCGTCGAATCGCTGGTCGATCAGCAGGGATTGCAGCAGGCGATGCAGCCGCAGACCAACCAGGGTCCCCCGCGATTGGGTGAAGAAGAGCACGATCAAGTCTTCGTCCGGCCATGCCCACGCATAGGTACCGTCGGAGCCATCGTGGCCGAAAGCCATGCTCGCCTGCCGGCTGCCGGTCTTCGCTTGCTGGTAGACGATCCAGTGTTGGCCGTAGAAGACCTCGAGACCGTTGCTGTTCGACGGATGCTCTGCGATGGGCTGGAGCGGTGCCAACGCCCGCTTCGCCGCCGCCCTCGACAGCAGTCTTTGGTCACCGAGACGTCCACGGTCCATCCAGAACGCCAAGAAGCGGGCATAGTCGGTCGTCGTCGCATACAGGCTCTGGGAGGGCAAGAACACGGGAAAGATCGGAGGATCTGCAGGATCCCAGTGCTGGGACCACTTGCCGGTGCCGCCCGAGTAGGCGCTCGGGACGCGAGCCATCGCCGCGGGCTGGCCTTCGAGCAGGGGGAAGGTGTCCCGCATGCCGATCGGATCAAGAATATTCGCTTGGACAAAGGCTTCGGGTGGTGCTCCCGTGATCGCCGCGACGACTGCCCCCAAGGTGTCGCTGCTGGCGTCGCTGTAGGTGAATTGGCTGCCTGGCTCGAAAAGGAGATCGGCGGCCGCTGCCTCGGCCGCTACCGCTGCGATGCCGTCGTAGGCCGACAACGGCTGCCCCATGGTGGTGAAGGGAAATCCCGCACTATGGGTCAGCAGGTGCTCGATGGTGATCGCTTCTTTGGCCCCGCCTGCGAAATCCGGCAAGACTTCGTGCACGGGGGTATCCAGCCGAAGCTGTCCCTCGTCGATCAGCATCTGAATCGCGGTACCCATGACCGGCTTGGTCATCGAGCGGACGCAGTACACCGCATCTGTCGCGAGCGGCTCCCCTGCTTCGCGATCCTTGTAGCCAAAGGCCTGGCGCAGAACGGTGCGGCGGTCCTTGATGACCAGCAACTCGCCACCGACGATCGCTTCGGCATCGACCATTCCCTGCACCTGCTCGACGAGCAGGACGAGTGCTTTCTCGGAAAGACCGACTTGGTCGGCATCGGCCTCGGGAAATGGCTCGGTTGACGCGGTGGCCGGCACAGCGAACACTGAAAAAGCAAGGACACAGCCGATCAGAGCGGCGACGACTGGCGAAGCGAGGCGATGGAGCAAACAGCTCGTCCCGGACATACGGATTCCTCCTCCCGAGCAATGGGAGTTTGAGAGAAGAATGGATTCCCAACGACGCGAACGGCCTCGTCCGGGCCGATCGACAAGCCAGAGGGGGTGCTAGGTTTCGTTCACGGGCGCAGCGACAGACGTGTCTCGATAGACCCCGAAATCGACGTCCTCGAGCCGATAGCCGCGCAGGAGATGACCGATCGAGAGCACGACGATCGCCTGGAAGTAAAGACTGAGCATCACGGCGTCGAGAAAGTCGAGGCCGAACACTTGATCGGCCAACTGAGTCAGTGTGAATACGCTCGCCACGATGCTGATGTAGAGCATCGAGCGCAGGCTGACGCGCAACTTTCGCGCACGATCATCCTCTGACTGGTGGGGATCGAGCTTTCGACCATAGACACCCATGATCGCAACAAGCGCCATGACGAGGTTGGTGAGGATCAAGGTAAGGCACTGAATCATGGCGTCCGATCTCCAACTGAAGTCGAAATCGTTCGCGACCAAGCTCGCCACGAGTGTGACGACCAACGCGAGCAACGCCGTACCGACCAGTCCGGGTGAAACGTAGTCGAGCATCCGGCGCGGTCGCAGCACGGCGCTCCGGCGCGTGACGGTGTTCGCTTCGCGCATCAGGTTGAAATGGCGGAACTCGGCGACCTCGATCAGCGCGAGTGGGATGAACTGAAACATCCCGTAGATCACCGGCCAGATCTCCGAGATGTAGCCATCATCCGCGAAGGTGCCGTTGTCGATGGTCAACGCAGCGAGCAGGAAAATGAAGCCAAGCCCGAAGACCGACCGCGAGACGAGCATGAAGCCCCAATGGCCAATCTTGTAGTACTCGACTGGCTTGGGGTAGAGCCGAGGGTACTCAGTCGGCGGATAGCGCGTGATGATCTCTCTCATTCGCGCCCGCAACTGCTTGGGATAATGATGGGAGATCAGCCAGATCTGCCCGAGAAAAACGACGACAAAGAGAACCTTCGACCAGAGCATCATCATGCTGTCCTCATGAGCTGCGGCGATGCATCAACTCGCCGAACACGATGCGAATCTCGGAATCCGTTACGCCCGCATCACGGAGCGCTTCGATGGTTTCGCGCAACTGGAGGGTCGCGAACGCTTTCAAGTCAACCGTACTGTTAGCGACAGCATCAGGATGGATGGACGTTCCACGGTATCCCTGCGTCCGGATCACGGCATCGCGCTCGAGCAGGCGGTAGGCCTTGGCGACCGTCTTGTGGTTGACGCCCAGATCGTTGGCGAGCTGACGGATCGACGGCAGCGCGTCGCCTGGGACGACCGCTCCCCTCCGCACGGCCGCCTTGATCTGCTCGATCAGCTGGGCGAAGAGCGGTTCGGGCGCTTCTGTGTCGATGGTGATTTCCATGGCTCGTTTGAACGATGACCCCCTTGACCTAAGGGTACAACAGGTACATCGCTCGGCGCAAGCCGAGGCTAGACCTTCCTCCGCCGGACGCCACGTACACGAATGGGGCTGCGCTAGTGGCTCGCTTGGTTAGCACCTGCCAGCTTTCGCCGAGGATCTCGGGGTGCTGCCAAGGCGCAGCGGCGCAGGAATGGCGGTCAATCGCACGGCGCGGCACCGAAGGCAGCGCCGTGAA
>CALFAM010000348.1 GCA_937948815.1 uncultured bacterium | reverse complement strand
CCTGGCGACGCTGATCGCCTACAAGCTCGACCTCCGGGGCCCGGCCTTGACCGTGCAGACCGCCTGCTCGACATCCCTGGTGGCCGTGCACGTGGCGGGGCAATCGCTTCTCGCGGGGGAGTGCGACATGGCGCTGGCTGGTGGGGTGTCTGTTCCGGTCCCGCAGACCGCGGGCTACCGATACCTGCCGGGCGGCATCCATGCACCTGACGGTCAGTGCCGCCCTTTCGATGCGGCGGCTGCAGGCACGGTGCAGGGAACCGGCTCCGGCATCGTGGTGCTGAAGCGTCTGGCGGATGCGCTGGCGGACGGCGATTGCGTTCGCGCCGTACTCTTGGGCTCGGCGCTCAACAACGACGGCGCCGAGAAGGCGGGTCTGACCGCGCCATCGATCGCGGGGCAGGCAGCGGTGGTGGCCGAAGCCCACCTGGTGGCCGGCGTCGAGGCACGATCCATCGGTTTCGTGGAGACTCACGGTACCGCCACCCAACTCGGCGATCCGATCGAGCTGGCGGCCCTCACGCAAGCCTTCCGGCGCGACGAAGAGGCCGAGGCGGATGACGTCCACGGCGACGCGGCCGGCGGCTCGGCACCTTGGTGCTCCCTCGGCGCACTCAAGGCAAACATCGGCCATCTCGACTCAGCGGCCGGTGTCGCGGGTCTCATTCGCACGGTCTTTGCCCTCGAACGAGGCGAGATTCCGCCCCATGTCGGCTTCAAGGAGCCCAACCCCAAGCTCGACCTGGGTGATAGCCCGTTTCGCATTCCGGTGGCTGGGACAGCGTGGCCGAGGGCGCGTGCGGCAGAGGGTTCGACGGCACCGAGGCGGGCCGGGGTGAGCTCCTTCGGATTCGGCGGCACCAACGCGCACGTGGTGCTTCAGGAAGCACCGATGCGAGCGCCGCTGCCGCTCGAGCCGTCCCCTGAATCCGTGGTGCCGTGGCACGTTCTACCCGTGTCGGCCCGCTCACCAGCGGCGCTCGCAACGGCCTGCGAGCGTCTGGCGGATGCGCTCACGCCCCGGCCGAACATCCCCCAGCCGGGCGCGGTCGATGCCCGGCTCCCCGACATTGCCTGGACGCTCCAACTCGGGCGTCGCGCTTTCGACCATCGCCGGGCAGTTGTGGCTGCTGACCATTCCGCGGCGGCGGATGGGCTCCGCGCTGAAGCGGAGGCGATTCGGGCCCGGCTCGACCCGTCGCCCACGTCGACAGCCGCGCTCGCCAACGGCGTCATCTTCCTCTTCCCAGGTCAAGGGGCCCAGATCCACGGTATGGGCCATGGGCTCTACCGAACGGAGCCGGTCTATCGTGACGAGGTCGATGCCTGCCTCGCGGTGCTCGGTCGCCACCTCGCTGCCGAGACCCTGCAACGGGTCCAGCGCATGGTGTCTCCCATGTCGGCCGGTCCGGGGCCGACCGAACCAGAACCGACCGAACCCGAATCGACCGCGGTCGCGCAACCCGCCTTGTTCGTCGTCGAATGGGCGCTGGCGACCCTGCTGAGATCCTGGGGAGTCGTGCCCAAGGCGGTGCTCGGACACAGCCTGGGGGAGATCGTCGCGGCCACGGTCGCGGGCGTGCTCGAACGCGACATCGCGCTGCGCCTGGTGGTCGCACGGGGCATGCACATGGCGGCCTTGCCAGCGGGCGAGATGATCGTCGTGTCGATGCGTGAGGCGGAGCTTCAACCGCTGCTCGCCCTCGGCAACGGCGCGCTCGACCTGGCGGCGGTCAACGCGCCCGGTGCGCTGTCCGTTGCTGGTACACGCCAGGCCCTGGCCGTGCTGACGGCCGAGCTCGACCGCCGCGCAGTGGGCTGGCGACCCATGAAGGTGGACCGAGCGTTCCACTCGCAGGCGATGGACCCGATCCTCGCACCGATCGAGTCTCTGGCTGCGGAGATGCCGCGCCAGCCAGCCATGGTGCCCTGGCTGTCCGCGGTGGACGGCACGTGGATGACTCCAGCGTCGGCGACCTCGGCCCGCTACTGGGCACAACAGCTTCGGCAGCCCGTGCGCTTCGCCGATGCCCTCGCGACGTTGATGCCGGATGCCGGGAGCCGGGCGGCGAGCAGCGACAGCGAATCCGCACCGATCTTTCTCGAAGTAGGCCCTGGGGGCACCTTGTCGGGCTTCGTCCGCCGAGTCGGACGCCATGCCGGACGCCATGCTGGACGGCGCAGCGCGGGCCAGGCTTCGCGCGAGACGGCGGTGCAGTGCGTGCGATGCCTGCCTGGAGGCCAGGATGCGGACGGCCTCGCCCTGCGCAAGGGAATCGGCGCACTGTGGACGTCCGGAATCGATCTCGACTGGCAAGCCCTTCACCCAGCGGATCCCGATCTGGGCCCGCGCCGCCAGCGGGTCCCGTTGCCGACCTATCCCTTCGAGCGGCGTCGCTACTGGATCGATCCGCCCGAGGCTCCGTCGTCGACCCCGGAAGCCCCCCTCGCATCCGGGGGTGAGGAGCCCATTGGGACGGTGCGGGTACCCCTTTGGCAGGAGGTGCCCGGCTTTGCGCCGGAAGCGGCAAGGCGGGCGATCCGCCACGCATCGTGGTGGGTGATCGGCCCACGCTCGGATGCTTCGGCCGCGCCGATCGGGACGGGCCTGGTCGATGCCGTCGTCGCGGGCCTGCGCCGCCACGGCGCTGGTCGCGTCACCGAGGTCAACCTCGATCGACAGGCCGGACGACACCGGCATGCCTCCACATTGAAA
Source organism: uncultured bacterium (assembly GCA_937948815.1). Taxonomy (GTDB): domain Bacteria; phylum Acidobacteriota; class Thermoanaerobaculia; order Multivoradales; family J023; genus J023. Next base: position 2,533 of record CALFAM010000348.1, on the reverse strand, counting down.
GCACTGGCCGAAGCCGAGGGCCTCGCGACCCACGTGCTCGACCTGCGCGGATGCGGAGCCCTGGGTGATGGTGCCGAATCGGCGCCCGAAGCCTCGGCGTTCGACGGTGGCCTGGCGTTGCTGCAAGCGGCGACCGAGCTCACGGCGACGACCCCGGAGCCGGCTCTGCCGTCCGTGCTGCTGGTGACCTCACGCGCCCTGGCCGTGCTCGACGAGCCGCGTGACGAAGGACGCGCCGCCTTGCGCGCCCTCGCCGGCAGCCACGTCGGCATCCGCTGCCGGCTGATCGATGTCGGGGGAGTCGATGCGGGGGCGGGGCACGGGAGGATCGATGCGCGAGTGGTCGACGTCTTGCTCGCCGAAGCCGCGTGCGGCGAGCAGGAGGTGGTGGCGCACCGTGCCCTTCGACGTTGGGTTCAGGAGTGGGGGCCGCGATCGGTGCCGAACGATGCCGCCCTTCCGGCCCACGCTACACAGGCGGCCCACGCTGCACGGGCGGTGCTCGATCCAACCGGTTGGTACCTGGTAACCGGTGGGCTGGGGCGGTACGGCTGGCCACTGGTCGAAGCTTTGGTGGCACGCGGCGCCAAGCGGCTCGCCATTCTCGAGGATCAAGTCACCATCGGCGATCCCGGCCAGGGCGATGCAGATGCTTTGACGGCTCTCGACGCCATGGAACAGCGCGTCCGGCGTCGGCTGCCGATCGAGTCGCTCACGGCCGTGCCGCATCTCCGGCGCAACCTCGATTTGTTCTGTGCCTTGCGGGTACAGAAGGTCCTCGCCGCGCTCGAGACAAGGGGCGACTCGGGTGCCCGTGCCGGCTCGCTGCCGTCGGTGCTGTACGTCGACGCGGCCATGGCCCGCCACCACGTGGCGGCCGAGCACCGACGCCTCTACCGCGAGCTCTGGGAGATCCTGGCCGAAGAAGAATGGGTCGAGCTCGAGACCGATCGACAGGGAGAGGCGCTGCTGAGCTTCCCGGGCGGCCCGCCATGGCAGCGCCCGGACGGGCCTGAGACGTCGGCCGAAGCGTTGGCGGCGACCTTGAAGGCTTCCGAGCCCGCCCTCGGCCCCCTGGTCGAGATGGTCGAGGTGGCCCTGGCGCGCTATCCCGAGGTGCTGCGCGGCGAGCTTCCGGCCGTGGCGGTCTTGCACGGTGAGGCCGAAGACCTGCTGCACGAAGCGCGCGAGACCATTGCCCAGCGGTGGACCGGTGCGCGCGCGCTGATGCTGGCCGGTGAGGTTCTGAGCGACCTCGCGGCCTGCACACCTCGCCCGCTGCGGATCCTGGAGGTGGGTGGCGGTCGGGGAGGCTTCACCTTGCCGGTCCTCGCCGCCTTGGCCGGCCACGCTGTGGAGTACCACTTCACCGATCTCGGCGCCAGCTTCGTGGCCGAGGCACGGGCGCAGGCGGCGCGCCTCGGCTTGGTCGACGGTGATCCGGAGGGGAGCGACGTCGGGCGGGGTGTCCGATTGCGGTTCTCGACGTTCGACATCGCTGCCGAGCCGACCGTCCAAGGCGTCGCGCGCGATCATTACGATGCCGTGCTGGGGCTGGACGTGGTGCACGCCACCGCCAACGTGCCGGACACCGTGTCGCGTCTGCGCGAGTTGCTGCTTCCCGGCGGCTTGTTGCTACTGGTCGAGAGCAGTCAGACACCGCGGTGGGCCAACTTGCTCTGGGGGCTGGAGAAGGGATGGTGGGATTACGCGGACTCGCTCCGCGTGCGCTCCCCCCTGATGCCGCCCGATGTGTGGGAGACGGCCCTCGCGAGCAGCGGCTATGGCGTGGTCGGCGCCTTCCCACGCGAGGCTGAAGCACGGGCGGTCAGCGATGCCGCTCTGGTGGTCGGCCAGCGACCGATCGGCGCGACGGATGACCCGGCGAGCGATCTGGCCGCGGACCCTCCGCGCGATCGAATCGCTGACCTGGTGGCAGCCGAACGTGCTCGGCAGGATGAGGTCGAGATGCGCATCACCCGGCTGGAGGAGCGCGGCGTCGAGGTCTTGCTTCACACGGTGGGCCTGGCAGATCGTGCAGCCATCGATGCCGCCGTGGCGAGCAGCGAGGTTCGCCTTGGCGTCCTCCGCGGGGTGATCCATGCGCCAACGCCGCCGCCCGGCGCCCCCCTCGTGTTGGCGTCTCCTGCGGCGGTCCGCCGAGAGGGAGCCGTGCTGGTTGACGGTGCCCGTCATCTCGGGCGGCATGCGGCATCCTCTGATGTCGATTTCTTCGTGGTCGCAGCCATGGCATCGACGGGCGACGCTCTGACCGACGAGACGTTGACGGGCATCTCGGACCTCAGCGCGCGGATGTGCATCGAGGCCTTCCCCCAGGATCAGCGTCCCCGGATGCTGTTGCTTCCAGCCGAGGCTGATCCCGTGCGTCTCGCGGCCCTGCTCGGCAGTGAAGAACCCCTGATCGCGTGCTCGTCGGGCAAGCCTCGGTCCGCTGTGCGCCCGGCCGGCGAGGCAGCTAGAGATTCTGCTGCCGACCCGTCTGCGTGGGCGTCGCAGGAGCCGTCGCTTGCTG
>CALFAM010000347.1 GCA_937948815.1 uncultured bacterium | reverse complement strand
TTCCCGGGGGCTCGACGATTCGCGTTGATTGGCGTTCGCTTCAGCTCCCGGGCGGTTGGCTCGGAATAACAAGAAGAATGACAAGGGTCGCTACCACGACGCGGAGCAGCGTGGAGAAACGAAGGCTCTTTGTCGGATGGCTCGAAGTTGTGCGATGCATGTGATTCATGTTCGCTCTGGCCGTGCGGGGTGAAGGGATCGGTGTCGTCATTGTCATGGTGGTCGCCCTTCGGTCGGGTGGGGCGGATTATCGGTGCGTCACTTCGATGGTGTCAACCATCTTGTTGCAGTTTTTCAAGTGAATGTTACATCTGCGGTCGCGCCATTTCTGCTGGCGCGCACTTCTCCGGTGCGGACGCGCTCGTTGGCGCACAATCCGCCCGGATACCCAACGCAACTCCTGGCCACGGCCATGGAATCGTCGTAGTGGGTTCCGCGTTCGGGCAACAAAAAAGCCCCCGGTTTCCCGGGGGCTCCTTTGTGCGGCAAATTCGTTCGTGCTTGCCTAAAAAGAAACCCCCATGTTGGGAAGAATCGAGACAAGAAGGACGACGCCGAGGCTCATGAAGATGCCTGGCACGCTGCTCGCACGCTCGAGAGCTGACCTCACGCTGACCGCGGCCACGGCATGGAGACGCAGCCGGTCGGATCCGATCAACGAATCGGATGCCGAGCACGCCGTGCGCGAGGAGAGCAGGGGGACGATCTTCATAGCGTGGCCGATTATTGTGAGCCGCTCCGCCTTTGTCAATGAACAACTTGGAAAAGCTTGTTGCTCAGCGAAGGACGGCTGACATGAAAGGGACGATTGGAGCCGTCGACGCTCGACGGGTTCGAGCCAGGTGGTGAACCCATTCGAGGCCTCGAGCAGCGAGCTCGTCGACCGTCCCAGACGTCTGGTTGTGGGAGCCCGAGCGCCGGCCGGGCACTAGGAACGTGCGACAACCTTGGCCGCGTCCCGATCGTCCTGAACGGGAGTCAACCAGCCGTGACGGTCAGCGGTCTGGCCATGCACGATCGAAAAGAAGGCTTCTTGCAGCTGGGCCGTGATGGGGCCGCGTTCTCCCGTACCAATTGGGATGCGATCGACCGAGCGCACCGGGGTGATCTCTGCGGCGGTCCCCGTCATGAAGAGCTCATCGGCAAGGTAGAGCGAGTCTCGGCTGATGTTTGTTTCGAGACAAGGAAGCCCCAGGTCGCTTGCGAGCTGAAGCACGGTGTCGCGCGTGATGCCGGCGAGAATCGACGTGGACACGGGTGGCGTCAGTAGCGCACCGTCGTTGATGACGAAGAGATTCTCACCGCTGCCCTCGGAAACCTGGCCTGCCTCGTCCAGCACGATGCCTTCCTGATAGCCGTCGAGATGAGCCTGGGCGGCCACCAGCTGGTTGTTGACGTACTGACCACCGATCTTGGCGCGTGGCAGGTGGGTGTTGGAGGAGAAGCGTCGCCAGGAGCTGACCGCGGCGTCGATTCCGTTCTCGAGAGCGCCGTCGCCCAGGTAGGCGCCCCACTCGAAGCTGACGATCGTCGTGTGGACGGGTAGCTTCCGGCCATCGACGCCGAGACCACCGGCGCCACGGAACGTCAGCGGGCGAACGTAGCAAGCTCCTTCGTGATTTCGACCCACCAGGCTCACACAGGCCTCCTCGAGGGTGTCGACCGAGAAGGGCATCGGCATGCGGAAGAGCTTCGTGGACTGCTCCATGCGGGTGAGGTGGTCGCGCAACCGAAAGAGAGCGACGCCATCCGGCGTGTCATAGGCGCGAATGCCTTCGAAGACCGACGAGCCGTAGTGAAGGGCGTGGGTGGTCACATGGACCGTCGCATCGGCCCAGGGCACGAGCTCGCCGTCGAGCCATATCCATTCAGGTTCATTCATAGGCGGGTTCCTCTTCTTCGGGATGATCGTGTGTGGCCATCAATCAGTCGGCATCGCTGCTGCGACGCCATGGCCCGCCTCGGAGATCGCGTGCGTGACGGCAGTTGTTGAAGAGCGGTGTCCGCGGCGCGGGCTCATTTCGTAACGTCCTCGCGAGTGCGGGCTGATCCCTGTGCACGACGTGGCGGTGACTCGGGAGGATGTGGGGACTCGTTCGCATCGAAGCTACGAGGATGGCGACCCCGAGGGCATGATACCCGGTCGCATCGTGCATCACCGCATCAGGGCCCACCTCACGGAGGCCGGCTGGAGCGCGGGCCGAACCGGTGCCTGTTGGCGGCCGGCGCGGCGCGGCAGGCGAATCGGCTGTCGAGGGAGATGGGGGGCAGCTCGTGCGAAGAGCGAGAAACATCGTCTCGCGGAATATCGTGAGCCCATTTGGCCTTACCAACAGGGGACGTGGGGAGTCGAACCGACTGCGGGCAGCGAGCTCGCGCATCCGGGAACAAGCTGAGGTCGTGATGAACGCATTTGTGCCCAAGCTCATGGTGATCGGATGCTTGAGTCTGTTTCTGCTCCTGGTGGGATTCACGGCTCCGGTGCACGGCCAGCGAACGCCGGAGCTCCAGTTCGAAGCCGATCCGCGTTTGGCGGCCGTGGCCGAGCGGCTGGAGAGCATCGAAACCTCCCGGCTCCGAAGCGTGATGCGTCTGGTCGGCCTCGATGATCCCGGGCCGCCGATCCGAGTCGTCTTGGCGGTCGAGGGAAGCCGCGAGGCCCAGCGGGTGCCGTCTTGGGTTTCGGGATACGCCGTGGGATCGATTGGCTTGGTGGTCCTGTTGCCGTCCCGCTCGCCGAGCTACCCCGACCGCAGTCTCGACTCGGTCCTTCTCCACGAGGTTGCCCACGTGCTGGTGGCGCGTGCCGCTGGTCGAAATGACGTCGCCCGGTGGTTCAATGAGGGAGTCGCGATGTCTGCCGGGCGCCTCGGTCTGGGAGATCGCATGCGCCTGGTGCTCGCTTCGATGCGCAAAGGCAGCCCCTCCCTCGGCTCCCTCGATCGTGCCTTTCCGTCTGGCCCGCAGGCGGCCACCAGGGCCTACGCCCTCTCGGGCGCCGTGGTTCGCTGGATGCTCGACCAATATGGCGACCGCGCCGTCGCCGACGTGCTGGCGGGCGTGCGTCGTGGACAGTCGTTCCCAGACGCCCTCGAGGCCGTGACCCGTGAGCCGCCCGATGTCTTTGAGGCCCGCTTCTGGGCCAGTCTCGGAAGCTGGCGCAAGCTCATGCCGCTCGTGACCAGCCCGACCCTGCAGTGGGCGCTGATCACCGCGCTCTTCCTGTTGGCCTATGCGATGCGCAGGCGTCGTGACGAGGCCCGCCGGGCGCAGTGGCGGGAGGAAGACGAAGCCGAGCGCGCGATCGAGGCCGAGCCGTGGCGGGTCGAAACCCCACCTGGCGGCTGGGTCAACTGAGCGGCTGGGCACGCCGGGCTTGGTAGGAAATCCAGGAGCGATCGCCGGCGAGAAGGCGTAGAGTTTGTCGCGTCGCGCGTGGTGGGGCGACCGCTCCTACCTACTCAAGCGCGAAATAGGTGAAAGTAGCGTCACCCAATCCCCGGTCAGGCTACACGGGCGTAGGGTTAGGGCCGCGAGCAGAAGTGGCCATCGGCGTCGCCGCAGACGGTCTCGTAGGCCCGTGCCAGGGTCTCGATCAACGCGGTGCCGGCTTCCTCGGCCGTCCGTCCGAACGCGATGACGCCATCTTCGTGTCCGCCCATGGCCAGCAAGCGACTCTCGGACAGGGCGGTCTCGCGGTAGAGGCGCGCCACGGCGGTTGCCATCCGGCGCGTTCCGTAGGGGATGGAGGGGTCGGTGGTCGGCAAGCGGAGAGCCTGGGCCTGACGCCAGATCACCGGGCTGTGGGCGTGAAAGACGAAGCGGATGTGGCTGCCGAGGTCGTAGAGCGCGGCGTGGGTCATGGACTCGGATGACGGCATCACCACACCCCGACTCTGAACCTGGTTGTGGTCGGGATCGCAGGTTTCGATCAAGCAGAAGTCGTCCAGGCTCATGCACGTCTTGCCCGAGGTCTGGGTGCCGGTGATCAGAAAGGGGCGCCGCCGTCGCGGTGCGCTCGGGGCACCGGTCCGTGCGCTGACGTTGCCGTAGCCAAAACCACCGTAGCGGGCCGGGTCCTGGCCGACCAGGCCCGTGCGCGCGAGGATCTCGCGCCAGGCGACCAGGGTGCAGGAAAGCGCGCCGAGGCGGCGGGCGGAGAGCACGGCCTGCTGGTGCTCGGCGTGAAACTTGATGACGCCTTCGTCGTGCATCGGCTTGCTCGTTGAGGTCAGAGGTTGGGACGTGTTCCGTCGTGATGCCGTACTCAGCCCAGACGTCGATCCACATCGCAAACTGCCGCAGCAAGCACCTCGGGCACTTCTTCCTGGAGAAAGTGACCGGCCTGGGTTCGGTGCACGGCGGCATCGGGCAATGCCAGGGCATGACGCTTGAGGGCGCGGCCCAGGATGGGGTCGCGTTCGCCCCACACCAGGGCGATGGGGCCCGGGAACGATGTCAGCCAGTCTTGGCCCTCGAGCATGGCGGGCATCGACGCGTGCTCCGGAGCGTCGGGCACCATGCGTGCGAGGGCCAACGGTGCCACGCGATCGCGCATCCGGCGCAGCGGCCAGCGATACGCGCGGACGACTTCGCCGCGTATCGACGCCGGATCCCCTTGAGCCTTGTGGAGGATGCCGAGCGGAAAGCCGAGACCGCGGAAGACCGCATCCGAGACGATCGGCATGCGTGCGAAGCGATGGAAGCGCGTGCCGCGTGGTCGCTTGGGCAGGACCACCGCGGTATTCGCCACGACCACGCCCGCGATGGTCTCGGGACGCCTCGCTGCCATGGCCACGCCGACCGGCCCGCCCCAATCCTGGATCACCAGGATGACGTCACGCAGGCCGAGCTGATCCACCACCTCGCCGATCGCGTCGGCATGACGTGTCACGGCGTGGTCGGAAACACTCGGAAGCTTGCTCGACAGGCCGAGCCCGAGCAAGTCCGGGGCCACACAGCGGAAATCCTCGGAAGAAGCTTCGAGTGCGGTGATCACCTTGCGCCACAAGAAACTCCAGGTCGGGTTGCCATGGAGCAAGAGAACCGGGCGCCCGGTGGTAGGGCCGTGGTCGACCAGGTGGATCTGGCGACCCGCGTCAGGCCCCTGCTCGAGGGAGACCATGCGGCGCGCGAAGGGCATGCGGCGCGCGATGAAGCTCGGAAGCTCGGGGACCTGAACGGAAGCCTGCATGGTTCTCATTCTAAGGCCAGCGGACGGGCCGTCGACGGCCTGCGGACCGATGGTCCGTGAAGAAGACGAGGCGGCGGGCAGGCTAGAATCGCCCAGCCGTTTCGTTTGCATCTACTTCCGAGGAGCGCTCATCGATGCTCAGTCCCAGCAAGCCCTGCCGTTCTCGCACGCCTGTGTTGGCTGCTACCCGGCCTTTCGTGTTCCTGTTGCTCGTTTCGCTCGGCCTCCCCGGCCTTGCCGCGCCAGCTTGGTCGCAGGTTCCGACCTTCGCCGAGGTCACGGGCCATGCCTTGGGTGAGCGGATCACCTTGCACCATCAGATGGTCGCGTACCTTCGCGCGCTCGAGGAAACGTCGGACCGCGTCCGGATCGTCGATCAGGGGCCCTCATGGGAGGGGCGTGCCCTGCTCGTGGCGATCGTCACGTCGCCGGCCAACCATGCCCGTCTCGAAGCGATTCAGCGCGGTGCCCAGCAGCTCGACGATCCACGCGGGTTGTCGTCCGCGGACGCCGAGGCGCTACTCGAGCAGCAGCCGGCTGTGGTGTGGCTCGGTGGCTCGATCCACGGTTTCGAGCTCTCCGGCACGGAAGGCGTGCTGAAGCTGCTCCAGGACCTGACGACCTTGAATGACGAGGCGACGTCGAAGGCGCTCGAGCAAACCGTCGTGCTGATCGATCCGATGCTCAATCCGGATGGTCGCGATGCCTTCGCGCACTGGAACGTGGGGCGCAACGGCCGTTCGCCGAACCCGTCGCGCCAGGATTGGAACAACGACACTGACGGTTGGAACGCGCTGCGTTTTCGCACCGGCCACTACTACTTTGACAACAACCGCGACTGGTTTGCCCACACCCAGGCAGAGGCCCGGGCGCGCTGGCCGACGATTCGTGCCTGGCGTCCGCAGGTGGTCGTCGATGCCCACGAAATGTCCTCGGATGTCGAGTTCTACTTCGATCCACCGGCTGAGCCCTATGGCGCGCTCTTTCCAGCATTCGCCAAGACCTGGTTCGAGCGCTTCAACGCGGCCTACTCCGCGGCGTTCGACGCGCGTGGATTCGAGTACATGACCGGGGAGCGCTTCAACTACCTATACCCGGGCTACACCACCTCCTGGGGAAGCTACCAGGGGGCGGTCGGCATGCTCTACGAGCAGGGGTCGTCGCGTGGGCTGGCGATCACGCGCCCCGACGACTCGGTCCGAACGCTGGCCGATGCGCTCGAACAGCAATACACGGCAGCCCGCGCGGCCGTCGATCTCGCGGCTGCGCAGCGACGCGAGCTGCTCTCCGACTACCTGGCCAGCCAGCGGCGCGCCGTGGAATCCGCGGCGACCGACCGCTACTACCTCAGCCCGGAAGGGGCCGATCCGGGCCACTTCGCCGAGCTGATCGCACTCTTGGTGCGCAACGGCATCGAGGTGCGCCTCACGACCGAGGCGGGCGATGTCGTGGCCTTGCCGATCGGTCCGGCGGTCCGTGCGGGCGCGTCGCCCGCAGGCGAGCGTCAGGCATCCGAGCGGTCGAAGGCGCGGCAGCGTATTCCGCCGGGAACGGCCGTAATCGATACGGCACAGCCCCGCGGCGTCCTGGCGCGCACGCTGCTCGATCCCGATCTCCCACTCCCGGCCGGATTCTTGACCGAGGCGCGTGCGCGACTCGATCGCGGTGAGAATCCCCGCTTCTACGACATCACGAGCTGGCATCTTCCCCTTCTCTTCGGTGTTCGGAGCTACCTGGGCGAGGCCAGCGACGAAATCGGCGAGACGGTGGCTTCGGAGGCCACTGCGGCTGCGCCTTCGACCGCGTTGCCCGCGCGCGCCGACTATGCCTACCTGGTCGACGGGCGAGACGCGCGGTCGCTGACCTTCGTGGCCCGGATGCGCGAGCAGGGCCATCGGGTGTCGGTCATGCTCGAAGAATCGGAGGTCGAGGGCGGGGCCGTCGCCCGCGGAACGGCCGTGATTCGGGTCGGCCAGAACGACGACTCGATTCACGCTGCGGTTCGTGCGCTGGCCGAGGAGACTGGTGTGGCCGTTCGTGGTGTCGCCACCGGTGCGGCGACGGCCGGCATGCCGGCGCTGGGCTCTGGTGATGCCATCCCGGTTCAGGGCGTGCGCGTCGCGTTGCTCGCCGAGGCGCCGGTGCAAGCCTACAGCTTCGGCTGGGCCTGGTACGTGCTCGATCAGCAGTACCAAATTCCGGTCTCGGTTCTGCGCTCTCAGAGCTTGGGGTCGACGCCGCTCGAGGCCTACGACACGCTGGTGATTCCGGATCTGACCCATGTCGAGGGGCTGGCAGACCGGCTGGGTGAGCCCGGCTTGGTGCGGCTTCGTCAGTGGATTCAGGATGGCGGCACGCTGGTGGTGCTCGCACGAGCGGTCGAGTTTGCTCGTCAACAGCTCGAGCTCGACCTGCGGAGCTGGTACGAAGAAGCGGAGGCGGACGAGGAGGCACCGGCGCCGAACCGCGTTCCGGTCGACGGCGTCATCGCGCGCGCCCAGCTCGACGAGAGTGCATGGTTGACCGCCGGCCACGGCTTTGAGAGCCTGGCGGTCCTGGTGAACTCCAGTCGCCTCTACTTGCCGCCCGAGGGGCCGCCGAGTCCCGCCAAGCGACTGGTCGCACGCTATGCCGACGGTGCCTCCTTGCGCCTATCGGGTCATCTTTGGGAAGAGACCCATGAGCGCCTACCGGGCGCGGTGGCGGTCTACGAAGAGCGTCGCGGCAACGGTCGGATCGTGGCATTCACCGAGGATCCGAACTTCCGTGGATACTGGCGGGGAATCGACCGTCTCTTCCTCAATGCGGTCGTGCTCGGTGCCTCGGCGCCGTAGACCGTGCCACTGCATTTGGCCTGGAGATTCCATTTGATGCGCAAGATCGCGACCGCGCTGCTTGTTACCGTCTCGTTCGGGCTTCTTGCCTGTGACGCCCCGACCGCTCCGGCGGGCTCAGCGGATGCTGAGCCTGCTGACACGCCGCCTCCTCCTGAGCGTGAAGGCATGCCCGCGACAGTGGAAATCGCTTATCCCGACGTCATCGCGCCGGACCTGGCAGAGCGCTTCGCCCGCCTGGCGCTCGACTGCGTGCATCGCGAGTATCCGAACAAGGTCTCGCGCACCATGGACAGCGACGCCGAGGTCGGCCCGCCACGGGAGCTCTTCCCGACCTTCTATGGCTGCTTCGACTGGCATTCGGCCGTGCACGGCCACTGGCTGCTGGTTCGTCTCCTGCGGGTCGGCCCGGCGGATGCCGGGTGGCGCGACGAGGCCGAGGCCAAGCTCGACCAGAGCTTCGCCCCCGCCCGAATCGCGGGTGAGCTCGCCCAGTTCGAGCGCCCGGCGCGGGGCTCCTGGGAGCGACCGTATGGCCTTGCCTGGTTCCTACAGCTTTGCGCTGAGCTTCGGGAATGGGAGGACCCGCGCGCCGCGCGTTGGCTCGAGGCGCTGCGTCCGCTCGAAACGGCCATTGCGGCCAGTCTCGTGGAATGGTTGCCGAAGCTGGCGTACCCGATCCGCCTCGGCACCCACAACCAGTCGGCCTTCGCGTTCGGCCTGATGCTCGACTGGGCGCGGACGGCGGGTGCGGAGGAGATGGAGGCCCGGATCGTCGAGCGATCGCGTCACTTCCACCTCGAAGATCGCAATTGCCCGCTCGAGTACGAGCCGAGTGGTGAGGACTTCCTGTCGCCATGCCTGATGGAGGCCGACCTGATGCGCCGCGTACTGGATGGACCGGCTTTTTCCGACTGGTTGACCCGGTTTCTGCCACAGATCCCGATCGATGGCCGTGCAAGCTGGCTCGCGCCCGGAATCGTGCTCGACGCGACAGACGGCAAGCTTGTGCACCTCGACGGCGTCAACTCGTCGCGTGCCTGGAATCTCTACAACGTCGCGCGGGCGCTACCTGCCGACGATCCGCGGATTCCCGCGCTGGTGGCGGCGGCCAGGGTGCACCAGGAGGCCGGCGTTGCCGCGGTGTCCGATGAGCACTACGCGGGTTCCCACTGGTTGGCCAGCTTCGCGACGTATCTGATGACGGATCGCGGGCAGCGGGCGCCCGTTGCAGGCCCCTGAGGCCGGGCCGAAGATACCCGATCGCGACGATCGCGAACCAGCCGGGCGCCGTGGAAGTCCCTGTAGTAGACTGGTTTTCCATGCTTTCAGGTTGGCTTGCGGCACCCGGTTACCGAGTGTGCGGCACCCGAGCCAGCAGTCCTCGATTGTCGCGGTTGAACGACCGTTCGCAGTGCTAGGCCTTTCATACGTTGAGTTTGTCGCGGCTTTCTGCCGCGCGGCATCGGCGAGGACGACGGAGCAGGCTGGACGCCATCTATGAGCAGGAAGACTGAAAGGGAAACGCCGCCTGTTGCTGTGCGTGCGCCGCACGCGACCGAGATTCACGGTGAGACGCTGGTCGATCCGTACTTCTGGCTACGCGACCGTGAAGCGGAAGCGGTGACCACCTATCTCGAAGCGGAGAACGCGTACACCAAGGGCTTCATGCGCCACACCGAGGGCTTGCAGGCTCGTCTCTACGACGAGATGGTCGGGCGCATTCAGGAGACGGATCTTTCGGTGCCGGTCCGCCGAGGGCCGTACTTCTACTTCTCGCGTACCGAGGAAGGCCGGCAATACCCGATTTTTGCCCGCAAGCGGGGAAGCCTCGACGCGCCTGAAGAGATCCTCTTGGATGTCAATGCGCTCGCCGAAGGCCGAGGGTACTGCCGAATCGGGTTGTGCGAAATCAGTCCGGATCACAGCCTGCTGGCCTATGCCTACGATGCCAATGGCTCGGAGGACTATACGCTCCGCTTCAAGGATCTCGAACGCGGCGTGCTGCTCGACGACTCGATTCGCGACATTGGCTATGGATTCGCCTGGGGCAACGACGGACAAACAGTCTTCTACACACGGCGCGACGAGGCACACCGACCCGATCGCGTGCTGCGCCACGTGCTCGGTGCTCCGACCGAAGACGACGTCGTGGTCTATGAAGATCCGGATGATCGTTTCTATGTGTCGGTCCACAAGACCCGCAGCGACGGCTATATCGTCATCGAGTCCGGCTCGAGCGTCACCAGTGAACAGTGGTTGCTCGACGCCGACCTGCCGGGTGGCGAATTCACCGTCGTGCGCGAGCGGGTTCAGGGCGTCGAGTACGCGATCGATCATCATGGCGACTTTCTGTACATCCGGACCAACGAGCAGGCCAAGAACTTTTGCTTGATTCGGGTGCCGACCGAGAATTTCGCCGGGCCGGCTGAAGTGCTCGTCGAGCATCGCGCCCAGGTGACCCTCGAGCGGGTCCTGCTGTTCGCGCGTCACATGGTGCTGCTCGAGCGAGAGGCAGGGCTTCGTCGTCTGAGCATTCGCGATCTCGAGGCAGCGGCCGAGCTACCGGTCAGCCTGCCGGAAGCCGTCTACGGCCTCGAAGTGGACGAAAACCCTTCCTTTGACACCAGCCGCTTCCGTTTTCAGTACACCTCGCCGGTCACCCCGCGAACGGTCTACGACGTCGACATGGACAGTGGTGAGCTGTCGCTGCTCAAGCGCGACGAGATTCTCGGTGACTACGATCCGTCCCGGTACGAGACCCGGCGGTTGTTCGCCCGCGCGCGCGATGGTGTGGCGGTTCCGGTGGTGCTGCTGCATCGCAGGGGCCTGCCGCTCGATGGCACAGCACCTTGCTTGCTGTATGGCTACGGTTCTTACGGCCATGCCCTCGAACCGTCCTTCAGCTCGACCCGTCTCAGCTTGGTCGATCGCGGCTTCGTGTTTGCTGTCGCCAATGTGCGCGGTGGCGGCACGCTCGGCGAGGAGTGGCACGACCACGGCAAGATGCTCGAGAAGGTGAATACCTTCCATGATTTCATTGACGTCGCCTCGTTCTTGATCGAGCAGCAATACACGCGACCCGAGCGCTTGGCCATTCAGGGAGGTTCGGCGGGAGGGTTGCTGGTCGGCGCGGTCGTCAACATGCGACCGGATCTCTTCCACGTTGCCATTGCCCAGGTGCCCTTCGTCGATGTCCTCAACACCATGCTCGACGAGTCGATCCCGCTGACGGTCGGCGAATTCGAAGAATGGGGCAACCCGAAAGAGCGAGACTTCTTCGAGGCGATTCGCGCGTACTCGCCGTACGACAACATCCAGGCGCAGGAATACCCCCACATGCTGATCACGGCTGGGTTGAACGATCCGCGCGTGCAGTATTGGGAACCTGCCAAGTGGACCGCCAAGCTGCGCGCGACCAAGGTCGGCGACCAGCGCCTGTTGCTCAAGACCAATATGGGCGCTGGGCACGGTGGGGCGTCGGGGCGCTATGACTCACTCAAGGAGCTCGCATTCGTCTACGCTTTCCTACTCGATACCCTCGGGGTGGAAGGTCGAGCTACCGAAGTACCCTCTCTCGAGACTGCCGCAGCGGACGAGGGCTCCGCAGCCTCGGGTGACGCTTCCCTGGATGGCGTTGCCACAAGTCCCTCCATGCTGGGCGGCGAGGCGCTAGACGCGGTGGCGCTAGACGCGGTGGCGCTAGACGCGGTGGCGCTAGACGCGGTGGCGCTTGACGCGGTGGCGCTCGAAGACGCTCCATCGCGAAGCAGCAAGCAGTGACCATGGGCGCGCACGCGACGAAGCGTGACGCGGCGATTCACGACGGGCTGATCGCCTGGTATCGGCGCCATGCCCGAGATCTCCCCTGGCGTCGCTCGCGCGACCCGTACGCCATCTGGCTCTCCGAGGTCATGCTGCAACAGACCCGGGTCGAGACGGTGATTCCGTACTACGAGCGTTGGCTGGAGGCCTTCCCAACCGTCCAGGCGCTGGCCGATGCGTCCGAGGATGCGGTGCTCAAGCTATGGGAAGGGCTGGGCTACTACCGGCGGGCGCGCAACTTTCATCGTGCTGCGCAGGTTGTGGCGAACGAGCGGGCCGGCCAGCTGCCCGAGACCGCGGAGCAGTGGCAAACCCTGCCCGGTGTCGGCCGCTATACGGCAAGCGCCGTGGCGTCCATCGCGTTCGATGAAGCGGTTCCGGTGGTCGACGGCAACGTCAAGCGCGTGCTGGCGCGGCTGGAGCGGATCGAAACACCGACCGATGATCGCGAGACGGTGGCGTCGATGTGGCAGCGTGCCGAGGCGATTCTGCTCGCCGGCAGTGTGAAGGAGCCCGGGACACCGGGTGCGTTCAACCAGGCCATGATGGAGCTCGGCGCGCGGATCTGTGTGCCGCGCCGGCCGAGCTGCCTGCTGTGCCCGGTCGCGGCATCGTGCCGCGGGCGTGCCGCGGGCGTACACGAGACGTTGCCGATCAAGGGCCCGAAACGCGTGGTGCCGCACGCGGACTGGGTGTCGGCCTGGATCACCCGCGGCGGTCGCGTCCTGGTCGGTCAGCGGCCCCCTGGGCTGCTGGGCGGCCTCTGGGAGCTGCCGACCACCACCGTTGCGCCAGGCGAGACGGATGCCGACGCCCTGGCGCGCATGGTCCGTGCCGATCTCGCGGCCGACGTCGCCGAGCCTTCGCACGGCAAGGCGGTCGGGAGCGACCAAACCATCGCGACGGTCGACCACGTATTCACCCACCTACGGGTCACCATTCGTGTGACGCCCCTTGCGCTCGTGGGCAAGCCGGTCGCACAGCGCCATGTGGCGCTCAAATGGGTGCGACGCGCGGAATTCGACACGCTGGCCCTCCCGGTCGCCATGCGCAAGCTGGTGCGAGCCAGCCTGGCCAAGAGATAGAAGCTGGTCAATCGGGTCGGTGCGGTCGACTGGCATCGGGTCACCACCTGAAGCCGTGACACCGTGCAAGCGCGTGCCATTCGGCGTATCGTGGCGTAACGTTTGCGCTCGCAAATGCCAAGGTATCGGCAGGCGCCCGCCTACTGAGCAGGAAACCGCAAAGCATCAGTTGCCCCAGGGAGGCACCCGCGTGACAAAAGCCTCGGATCTCTTTGTTCAAGCACTAGAAAACGAAGGCGTCGAATACATTTTCGGCATCCCTGGCGAGGAGAACCTCGACCTGCTCGAGTCGTTGCGTGCGTCGCCCATCCGGCTCGTGCTCAATCGTCATGAGCAAGCTGCTGGATTCATGGCGGCGACCTACGGCCGCCTGACTGGGAAGGCTGGCGTGTGTCTGTCCACCCTCGGCCCAGGCGCGACCAACTTCGTGACCGCGGCCGCCTACGCGCAACTCGGGGCCATGCCGATGCTCATGATCACGGGTCAGAAGCCGATCAAGCACAGCAAGCAGGGGCAATTTCAGATCGTCGATGTGGTTGGCATGATGCGGCCGCTCACCAAGTACACCCACCAGCTCGTGTCAGCGTCCAACGTCTGCGCCCGCGTGCGTGAGGCGTTCAGGCTGGCGGAAGAGGAGCGTCCCGGGGCAACGCATCTCGAGCTCCCGGAGGACATCGCAGCGGAGGAGACCGAGGAATCGACCCTCTTCGCGCCGAGCTACGCGCGCCGGCCTCTGGCGGAAGAGAAGGCGGTTCGCAGCGCGCTCGACCTGCTGACTGCAGCGCGGTCGCCCCTCCTCGTGGTCGGTGCCGGGGCCAACCGCAAGCTGACCAGCAAGACCCTGCGTGCCTTCATCGAGAAGCAGGGCATTCCGGTAATCACGACGCAGATGGGCAAGGGCGTGATCGACGAGCGGCATCCCCTTTGTCTCGGCACCGCTGCACTTTCGGCCGGAGACTTTCTGCATCGCGCAATCGATGCCGCCGACCTGATCGTCAACATCGGTCACGACGTCGTGGAGAAGCCGCCCTTCTTCATGGTGCAAGGGGCGCAGAAGGTGATTCATGTCAACTTCCGCTCGGCACAGGTCGACCCGGTGTACTTCCCGCAGGTCGAGATGATCGGTGACATCGCCAATAGCGTGTGGCAGCTCAACGAGCGTCTCGAGCCCCAGTCGCACTGGCGTTTCGACCGTTTCGTGCGGGTCCGCGAGGCGATGGAAGCCCACATCGCCGAGGGGCAAGACGACGAGTCTTTCCCGGTCGTGCCGCAGCGCCTCGTTGCCGATGTCCGCAGTGCCATGCCTGACGAGGGCATCATTGCCCTCGACAACGGGATGTACAAGATCTGGTTCGCCCGCAGCTACAAGGCCCATCAGCCCAATACCGTGCTGCTCGACAACGCATTGGCAACCATGGGGGCGGGCCTGCCTTCCGCGATGGCCGCCAAGATGGTGTACCCGGACCGGCCGGTGGTGGCGATCTGTGGTGACGGCGGCTTCATGATGAACTCACAGGAGCTGGAGACCGCGGTCCGCCTGAAGCTCGATCTCGTGGTGCTGATCCTGAACGACAGCGGCTACGGCATGATCAAGTGGAAGCAAGCCAACATGGCGTTCCCGGACTACGGCCTGGACTTCCAGAACCCTTGTTTCGTGACCTACGCGGCCAGCTATGGTGCGCAAGGGCACCGCATCGAAGCGACGGCTGATCTACTGCCAACGCTGAAGCAGTGTCTCGACACCGGGGGCGTTCACCTTATCGATGTCCCCGTCGACTACGCGGACAATGACCGCATCCTGAATCGCGAGCTTCCGGAGCGCAGCGCGCAACTCTAACGATAAAACCATTTCAAGGAGCCGCCCATGCTGCAATCCAGTTACCCCTTCTACCTTGCGAATCGCCCGGAAAGCCCCAATACCGATCTCGAGGTCATCGACAAGTACTCCGGCGACGTGGCGACCCGCGTTGCCCTGGCGAAACCCGAAGACATCGATCGCGGCATCACCGCGGCCGTGGCCGCGACCGAGGCGATGCGGAAGTTTCCGCCCTACGAACGCCAGAATGTCCTGATGCACTGTGTCGCGCGCTTCACCGAGCGGTTCGACGAGCTGGCGGGTGCGCTGTGTATCGAGGCCGGTAAACCGATCAAAGACAGCCGCGGTGAGGTCTCTCGTTTGATCGACACCTTTCGGATCGCGGCCGAAGAGTCGGTCCGCATCGATGGCGAGGTGCTCAATTTGGAGATTTCTGCCCGCGCCCGCGGCTACCGGGGCATGACGCAGCGTGTTCCGATCGGGCCGTGCTCGTTTATCTCGCCCTTCAACTTCCCACTCAACCTCGCTGCCCACAAGGTGGCCCCAGCGATCGCTGCGGGTTGTCCCTTCGTGCTCAAGCCAGCGAGCCTCACACCGATCGGTGCGTTGATCATTGGCGAGGTATTGGCGGAGACGGATCTCCCCGAGGGGGCCTTCTCGATTCTTCCCTGCCGTCGTGACGGCGCCGACCTCTTCACGGTCGACGAGCGCTTGAAGCTGCTGAGCTTTACCGGCTCTCCGGGCGTCGGCTGGGCACTCAAGGCGCGGGCGGGCAAAAAGCCGGTGGTACTCGAGCTGGGCGGCAACGCGGCTTGCATCGTCGATGCGGACGCGGATCTCGAAGACGCCACCGAGCGCCTGATCTTCGGTGCGTTCTACCAGTCTGGCCAGAGCTGCATCGGCGTGCAGCGCATCCTGATTCACGCCGATGTCTATGACGAGATGCGTGAGCGCCTGGTCGCGGCGAGCGAAAAGCTGGTTGCCGGAGATCCCAAAGACGAGCAAACCTTCATCGGGCCGATGATTTCCGAGCGCGAAGCAACAAGGCTCCACGATTGGATCCACGCCGCCGTCGATGCTGGGGCCAGCTTGCTTTGCGGTGGTGGTCGCGATGGAGCCATGCTCGAAGCCACGTTGTTGGAGGGTGTGCCCAGAGACCAGAAGGTGTGTACGGAAGAGGCGTTCGGCCCGGTCGCCGTGCTTTCACCCTTCGACGATTTCAAGACTGCGCTCGACGAGGTCAATGACTCGGTCTTCGGCCTGCAAGCTGGCATTTTCACCAAGAATCTCTACAAGGCCCAGCAAGCTTGGGATGAGCTCGAGGTGGGTGGTGTGGTGATCGGTGATGTCCCGTCCTGGCGGGTCGACAACATGCCCTATGGTGGCGTCAAAGACAGCGGCCTGGGACGAGAGGGCATTCGCTACGCCATCGAGGACATGACCGAACCGCGACTTCTGGTGATCCGCACACCCCAGACCTGAGCCCACGAGTCTCCGCAGCCAGTGGGCTCGTCGCTGCGATGACGATCGGAGCACGACGGGCCTGCCCGGTTTGGCGATCTGCTGTAACCCGGAGCGCTGTCGTGCGTAGTGGAAGTCGAGTACAGCACGCGACTTCTCCGCGATTTCGGCACTTCAGGAGCCGGTCGTGGATCCCCGTGAATGCAGGAGATCCGATCATGACGACGACGCCCCGCAGCACCCAAACTCAGCAAGTGACTTCTCGGCGCGTGATGCCACCGAGAGGGGGCCGGCTCTTTCGGACGACACCATCCCGATCTTTCCTTCTGGCGGCCGCGGCGTCGCTCGGCATGATGCTGATGGTGCTCGCAACGCCCGTGGTGGCCGATACGGACGCGGGGATGGCGAATGATGGTTGGGCCGCAGGAGATACCCAAGGCTTCATCTATGGCGAGATCGCGACCAGCCGTGACACCTACCGTGGGCGGATTCGTTGGAACGGTGACGAGGAAGCCTTCTGGGGCGACATCTTCAACGGCTCGAAGGACGATATGCCCTATGCGGACGAGATTCCGCGTCGGGAGCTCACGCGGCGCCGCTCGGGTGATGGATTCTGGAGCCGGTTCATCAATCGCTGGGACGACCGACGCCATGGTCGGAGCACGACGGTGCGGTTCGGCGATATCCAAGAGATCGAAGTTCTCGGGGGCGACCGCGCCAGGCTCTACTTGAAGAGTGGCTCGGAGCTCGAGGTTGACGGCGGCTCGAACGATCTGGGTGCGGACATCACGATCTGGGACGAGAGTCTGGGACGGGTGAGTGTCGACTGGGATCGGGTCGAGACGATCCGTTTCCTGCCGACGCCGCAGAACCTCGATGTCGGCGCCTACCGTCTCAAGGGGCGTGTCGAGACGCGTGCGGGGGTCTTCAATGGCTATGTCCAGTGGGATCTCGAGGAGTGTCTCTCGCATGATGAGCTGGACGGCGACACCCGCGATGGTGACCTGTCGATCCCGATGGGCAAGATTCGGTCGATCGAGCGTCGGTCGCGGGGGAGCTCCTTGGTCACTCTCAAGGACGGTCGCGAGCTCGTGCTCGATGGCAGCAACGACGTCAACAGCTCCAATCGGGGAATCTTCGTGGAAGATTCGCGGTTTGGTCGCGTCAAAGTGTCATGGGAAGCCTTCGAACGCGTGACTTTCGAGGACGCGCCGGACAGTGGTCCCGCTTTCGATGCCTTCGAGCCAGGCGGGTCTCTGCGTGGTGCCGTCACGGATATCGATGGCAACCGGCGCAGCGGGCGGGTGGTCTTCGACATCGATGAGAGCGAAACCTGGGAGACGCTCGACGGCAGCTATCGTGACGTCGAGTACAGCATTCCCTTCGCCCTGGTCCGCAGCATCGAACCCCGGTCGGCCGACGCCAGCCGGATCGAATTGGTCGACGGCGAGACGCTCGAGCTGGAAGATTCCGCCGACGTCGGCGACGAAAATGCCGGGATTCTGATCCTGGCCGATGGCGGTGGCTCGACCTACATTCCCTGGCGCGATGTCGATCGAGTCGAAATCGATCAATAGAGCCACCTACCACCCTTCTCTTGCGGCTTCTTGGCGCGATGCGGCTGGCTCGCTGATGGTCGCGCCTCGAGCCGGGCTCCCTTCTTGGGTTGAACTTGGTGCGGGAGGGTAGCGGAGCCGATGCTAAAGGGTGTTTTCGAGCAAGATCAGATCTGCTTCAGCCTGGGTGACGTGACTGAGAAGGACGGAATCCCCATCAGGCGCTACGGCGAGTCCAGAAAAGAGCATCATGTCCTCGATGGTTGTGATGGTTTCGCTCTGTGATGTTTCGAAGACGAACTGGCGGAGCGAAGATGTCGAGCTCCCTACGTGGCGAGCGAGGTAGAAGATCGCAGAGTGGCCGATCGCGAGGTTGCGCCAGTCATCGGGGCGCAGATCGTCGGCCAGTCGTACGATGGGCCCGCCGCTCATCGGGCGCCGGAACAAACCGGGCTCGTTGCGACGCGTGAAGTAGAGCCATTGCCCGTCCGCGGAGGCAAAACCCGCGAATGCGCCCTGCTGGGTGACTTGTGTAGCCCGGCTCGGCTGGTGAGGTTCGGCCGAGAATGGACGCTGCCAGATCTGCCAACTTCCCGAACGGTCCGAGGCAAAGAAGACGGCTGTGCCGTCATGTGACCAGCTCGGGGCTTGCTCCGTGAGGTCAAGCGGTGTCAGGCGACGTGGCCGCTCGTGCCCTCGTTCGAGACCGTAGATGCCGGTGTTGGTCCCCTCGTGAACCTCAAAGAGCAGTGAGGCGCCATCTGGAGACAACCGGGGCGTATCGATGAAGGGGCCAGCCAAGGCGGTGAGGGGAGCGGCGTCTTGTTCTCCCACGCGGTAGGACCAGATCTCCGGCGTTCCAGAGCGGTCGGAGATCCAGATCACTTCTCGACCATCGGCAGAAAGCTCCACGCCCCAGTCGCGTTCGTTGGACGCCGGCACGACGCCGACTCGCGGCTCGCCGCCACGTTCGAGATCCACGCGTGAGACGGTGGTGGTCACCCAGTCCTTGGCGACGACGAGCCGACTGCCGTCACGAGAGAGCGTGAGCGTATTGAGCTCGGGTTGCGCGTAGCCGAGCCATTCTGAAGCGCCAGATTCGAGCGACGTGCGCCACAAGGCGAACTGGCCGCCACGGTTGGAAATCGAGATCACCGCGTCGCCTTCGGGACTGAAGGCCAAGCCGGTGATGGCGCGGCCGTCGTGGGTGACCTGGGTGACACCGCTGCCATCCGCGTGCGCGAGGTAGATGTCGCTCGTTGCGCGTGTTTCCCAGCGAACGAAGGCAAGGCGATCCCCCGTGGCCGACCAGGCAGGAAGCGTGTCGCCGACCAGCGAGTCGGGCGGCGTGGTCAGTGGCCGAAGCTCACCGCGGTCGAGCGCCAACTGCCACAGGCGGTAGGGGCTTCCGGCACGCTGCGCTCCACTCAAGACCAGCGCCTTGCTATCGGGCGCCCACGCCATCTGGGTATCGAGCCGGCGCGGGCAGCGAGCGACGCGCCGGGCCGTGCCGCCCAGGCTGGGCGCGCGTACGATTCGACACGTCTCTGCGTCCGCGCGCTCGATCCAGGCGATCTCGCTGCCATCGGGCGACCAGACCGGACCGCGTGCGTTGGTCTGTTGGTCGGGCTGTGGGCTGGTGAGCAGGATGGGGCGTCCGCCGTCGACCATCTGGACGAAGATGCTCCACCGACCGTCTTCGGTCTCGCTGGCATAGGCGATGCGTGTGCCATCGCCGGACAGTGCCGGGTCCGCCTGGCGACCGGGCTTGCTGACCACGGGGACGATGCGGAGGGTCCGCAGGGCGTCACGCTCGGCCATCGTTGTGCCAGCGTCGGTTGGACGCGCCAGCGCTCGGTCGAGCAGGTTTGTGTCGCGAAGTGTTGCGAGCAACGCGAGGCAGGCGGCCAGCCCCACGAACGCCCCGATGATCAAGAATCGCCGCCGCCTTCGCGTGGTGGGTTCGGTGCTCGCTGCGCTCGTCGTGGATGTATCGGACGCCGGGAAGCTTGGTGACTCCCTATCAGGCTGAGGTATTCGCGCCACCGGTGCCAGAAGGCGGTAGCCAACCTTCGGAACGGTGGCGATGTAGCGAGGTGATCGCGCGTCGTCTCCCAGGGCACGGCGCAGGAGCGAAGTTGCTCGATTCAGCACGTCGTCGGTCACTGCCACGTCCGGCCAGACCACCGCCATGACTTCCTCGCGGGTCACGACCTCGCCGGCACGTGCAGCGAGACACAGCAGCACCTGCATGGTCTTGGGCTCGAGACGCATCGTGCGGTCGTCGACGGTGATCGACATGGCCCGTGGCTCGACCTCTGCGGAGCCGATACGCAGAGGACCGCAATCGAGCGCGCGAACAAGAGGATTGGAGAGCTGCGGAATGGCGTTCATGCGTTCCTCTTTGTTTGACGCATGATCCTACCGCGAAGGCGTCGTGGAAACTGGCCTTGCAGTCAATATGAGGTCAGGCCTCAGGGATTCCTCAGCCCATCTTTCGCCGGCGAGTTGGTGTTCGACGTTCGTAACGTAGCCGAACCTGGTTGGGGTGGCCTTTGCGGCGTGTGGTCGGTGCTGGCTTGCAAGAGGTTTCGACGACCGTTTCTAGATGTACATAGCAAGACCGTCACGCACGGTGTATCACCGACTGACCGGCGCTGTCTGATCGGCGCTGTGAAGGTGGCCGCCGTGACGATGGCAGGCATCGCGCAGTCCAGGGCAAGATCGAGAAGCCCTGGACTGCGCGCGCATCACGTCACTGCGCTCCAAAGTTCCTGCTAAGGCTCGAGGATGATGTGGTACGACGGTGGTGCGGCGGGCAGATTTCCGATCGTGCTGGTGATCTGGCCGTGCACCCCGGAGGTTTGCGGGAAGTTGTCGGCAACCATCATCCGTGAGGAAAGATAGAGCCGCGCCTTCCCGGCCGTGACCCCCTGGCGGTCTTTGGTGCGGATCCACGGGTGCAGTACGTGGGCTTCGCCGTTGGGGTAGTAGATCATTCCGTAGGTCGGCACGGTGCTGCCGTGATGGTTGCGCTCCATCAAGGTCAGGCGTTTGCCACCCCAGCGCACGAAGTGGAGACGCGTGATCGTGTGGATGCCGTCGAGCATCGCAGTGACGCGACTGGAGACCGAAGCCTGGCCCAAGACATTGCGTAGGTGTTGGCGGTCGGTCCCATCCAGGCCGTAAACGTTGCCGCCCGGACCGTTCCAGCGCGCTTCGATCCATTGACGAATGCGTTTCTGATTGCCGGGCTCACCGGCGAGATTGGTGCCGAGGCCGGTGGCGCGGGCGAAGAGCATGGCGCGGGCCGAGCGCTTCCACGAATCGGCATTCGATCGCATGCCAGCGAGGGCGATCCAGGGCCCGGTGTAGCCGCCCGGTACCTGTTCGACGAAGGTCCGGTCGTGAATCGTCGTGGGGCGCGCCGGCGTGGCGGCCAGGGCGTGGATGGCGAACGTGGCCTGGAGCCATTCGCGTGCCAGGTTTCGCAAGCTCGTCCGGTTGGTCCGCCAGGCTTCGTAGTGGACGACCAGCACCGACACGATGTTGAAGTGTTGGTAGATCGACGAGCCGAGCTCCTTGCCACCGTAGTTCCAAACGCTGCCGCGCATGCCGAGCTCGCCGCGGAGGTAGGTGTCCCACCAGGTGTACATGTTCCACGATCCGGAGCGGACCGGTTCTTTGACCAGTGCGATCGCGGCAGCAATCACTGGGATGTTGTAGCTGCCACCGCCCATGCTGTTCGGGAATCCTGGGGCCACTTCGGCTGCCCAGTCGCACTCAGTGGCTTGGCCACGAACCGCCAGGTCGAGGTTGTTGAGCAGGCGGCCAGGCGACACCCGATTCTTCTCATTGAAGCATCGCGGTTGGGCCGAGGCCACGGTGGTGATGAGCATGCCGAGCAAGCCCACGATCAGGAGCAGGCCAGCGAGGGGCTTGCGGCTTCGATGATCTCGAGGTTCCATGTTGTCTCCCTTGTTGGTTGGTCGGCCGCACGGCGGAGGACGGTGCCGACGCCCGCCATGCTCGCGAGATCGCGCCTTCGAGTCCTGCAGTTCTCTGCGCGAGATCTGCAAGTCCTCTGATTCGGGCGATTTCTGAGGCGCGAGGGAAACTCTCGAGTGCTGAGCTCGTAATTGTATACAGTATGCAGGAACTTGACCGAGATGAAGATGACACTCGATCGCCCCAACCTCAGCACCGCTGTTCAAGACCGGCTACGCGAGCTGATCATCGAAGGTGACCTGCTCGCGGGCGAGCGGCTCAACGAGGTCGGGCTGGCGGCGCGTCTGGGCGTGAGCCGAACGCCGATCCGAGAGGCGCTCTCCCAGCTGATTGCCGAGGGTTTCGTGGAGTCGATTCCACGGCGCGGCTTCTTCGTGGCCGACCTCTCGTGTGACGAAGTGCGGCAGCTCTATCCGATGCGCCAGCTTCTCGATCCGGAAGCACTGCGCCTTTCAGGCATTCCATCTACGGCCGCTCTCGACCATCTCGCGAGCCTCAACGAGCAATTCGGCCGCGCCACACGGGTAGCGGACGTGATCGCGCTCGACGATCGCTGGCACCTGGCCTTGATCGCCGACTGCCCCAACCGCATCTTGGTCGATCTGATCCGACACTTCATGCGTCGCACCCGCCGCTACGAGCTTGCCTACCTGGGCAAAGACGAGAACGTTTCGGTGGCGACGACGGAGCACGACCTCATCATGGACCGACTTCATCATGGCGACCTTGCCGGTGCCTGTGAAGGGCTCCGTCAGAACATGCAAACCGCAACCGAACCGCTGCTTGCCTGGCTTGCTGCCCGCGCGAGTGGACCTTAGAAACGTAGGAGACGACGAAACATGATCGAACTTACCAGGCCAGACTCCCGCGCTCGTCGTTCGTATCGAAGGCGCCTGCTGGTACGTGTGGCGGTCGTGCTGCTGGCGATCGGATGCCGCGCGAACGAGGTTCGGGCCGAATCCCCGGAAGTCTCGCCGATGGCGGCGATCGAAGGCTTGTGGGCGGGCGACCGGCATCTCGGCCCCGAAGTTGCCGGTCCGCTCACGATCTGGCGCCAGGCCGGAGTCTGGCACGCAGAGATTGCTGGCTTCATGGTCGAGGTCGAGCAATCGGGTGACCGCCTGCAATTCCGGCTTCCGGGGGATCGGGGGGCCTTTCGCGGTCAGTGGCAAGAGGGGGAAAAGGAGATCCGCGGCCACTGGATTCAGCCGCTGACCGGTTCGCTCGCGCAGCGGTACGCAACGCCTGTCCGTCTTCACCAGCAAGCCCAGGGGCGCTGGCAGGGTGGCGTGCGTCCGCTCGAAGATCGCGTACGGTGGTATCTGCGAATCTTTCGCGAGGAGCAAGAAGATGGCAGTGCCGTGACCCGAGCTGTCTTGCGCAACCCGGAATACAACATCGGGGTGTTCATGAGACTCGATCACGTGACCCTCGACGGAGCGGATGTGCGCTTCCACCGTGCCGATGGCGGTGTCTTTCTTCGCGGGTTGCTGTCGCCCGACGAGCACGGAACGCCCAATCAGCAACTGCGAATCCATGTCGAAGGTCCCGGAATCACCTACGATCTTCGCCGTGCGAGTCGGGAGCAGGGGACGGGCTTCTATCCCCATTGGTCGGAAGCGGCCTACACGTATCGCGTGCCACGCGAACGCGGTGATGGCTGGTCGGTCGCCGAAGCAGCCAGTGTGGGGCTGGATCCTGCTCCGATCGAGGCGCTCGTGCGCTTGATTCGAGAGCAGGAAACGACCTCGGTCTATCAGCCCTACATCCACTCGGTCCTGGTCGCTCGCCGCGGCAGGCTGGTGGTCGAAGAGTACTTCTACGGTCATGGGCCGGCGGTGACACACGACACGCGGTCGGCGGGCAAGAGTCTGGCGTCGATGCTCGCCGGCGCGATCACCGATCGCCATCCGCAAGTCGACGCGGAGAGCACCTTGGTCGCATTGCTTGGTGACGCCGCCGCCGAGCCTTCGCCGGATCTCGCTGACCCGCCGTACGCCTCGCGGGAGGCTTGGCGCAAGTCTTTGACGATCGGGCATCTGCTTTCGATGAGCTCGGGCCTGGCCTGTGATGACAACGATGGGGACTCGCCGGGCAACGAGATGGTGATGCAGTCGCAGCAGGAGCAGCCAGACTGGCGGCGCTACACCCTCGACCTGACCATGCGCCGCCCGCCCGGTGAACAGGCGCTCTACTGCTCGGCCAGCATCAACCTTGCATTGGGCGCGCTTCAGCACATGACCGGTGAATGGCTTCCCGAGACATTCGCGAGCACGCTTGCCGGGCCTCTTGGCATCGAGAATTACCACATGAACCTGACGCCAGCCGAGAACGGCTACATGGGCGGCGGGATTCGGCTGGCACCTCGGGATCAGCTCAAGTTGGGGCAGGTGATGCTCGACGGTGGAACCTGGAATGGCGAGCGGGTGCTGAGCGCGGAGTGGGTGGCTGACTCGCTGGCGGTCCACGCCAGCATCAACGAGACGGATGACTACGGCTACGGCTGGTGGCGAACCGAGCTCGAGCATCCGAAGACCGGGGCCCGGCATCGTGTCTTCTACGCCAGCGGCAATGGTGGCCAGTTGATCATCGGCATCCCGGATCTCGAAACGGTCGTCCAATTTTCCGCCGGAAACTACAGGAACTTTCCGGTTTGGATTCGCTTCCTGCGCGAGCTGGTTCCCCAGTATCTGCTGCAGGCGGTAAGCGACTGAAGCGGCCTGACGGCCTGGTGCCAGCGCAGCGAGAGAGTGGATATACGCGAATGACTTGAAGAATGATTGCAATATTGCAATATACTTGCATGGTAAGCAGTTCCACCCAAACGACAAGGGAAAGGAGAGACCATGCAAACGATTCGCCGACTGTTTCTCGCTTCAATTCTGTGCTCGCTGATCGCCGCTCCGGTGCTGGCCCAGCCTCGGGCCGACGAGGCGCCGGATCCGTCTCCAGCACTGCTCGAGGACGCGGCCGACTACGCACAGCGATTTGGGGTCGACATCGCCGTCGCCGTCCGTCGCCTGCAGCTTCAGGGCGTCGTCGGTGATCTAGATGCCACGCTGCGAGACAAGGAGGCCGACCTCTTCGGTGGCCTGTGGATCGAGCACGAGCCTAGGTTCCGGGTCGTGGTGCGGCTCACGGACCCCGCTGCTGCCAACCGCATCCGACCGTTGCTCGGCCGCAGCGCCCTGGTCGATCTGATCGAGATCCAGCCCGCGCGCTTCACAATGGCCGAGCTCGAGGACCGGCAGATCGCGGCCCACCACCAGGCGACCGCCATGGGATTTGCCGTCGACTCGGACATCAACGTGTTCGAGAATCGTGTCGAGCTGTCTGTGGTCGAAGAAGCCCAGTTGCGCAGCACCCTCGCGTCGATGAGGCTACCGTTGCCAGAAGGCGTCGTGATCGTCGGCGTCACCGGCCTGGTCGAGTTCGAGCAGGCAGCGCTCAACGGGGGCGCATCGCTGTCGACGTGTACGGCCGGTTTCACGGTTCGGCGTTTCAATGGTGAGCTCGGCATCTCGACCGCCGCACACTGCGGTAACGTCCAGCGTTTCCTGGGTGTTGCATTGCCGTTTCGGGCAGAAGATCAATCGGGCAACCAGGACGTCCAGTGGCACTCGGCCTGCGATCTCTTCGACGTCTCGAACCAGTTCAACAGTGGCATCGGCCTACGTGCCGTCACGGGGACACGCCATCGCAACAACCAGGCGATCGGCTCCCTGGTTTGGAAGTTCGGCCGCACGACCGGCCGAACGTTCGGGACAATTCAAAGCCGAAGTCTCCGTCCGAGCTCGGTGACGAGTCCCGCGGCCACCTTCGTACGTGTGGACGGTGGCGCCACCGATCTTTCGCGAGGAGGCGACAGCGGCGGGCCATGGTTTGTGGAGAACCTCGCCTATGGTACCCACTTGGGCTCGATTTCCGCAGATCCCAACGACGCGGTCTACATGCCGATCAACTACATTTCGAGCCTCGGCGTGTCCGTGCTGACCGCCGACCCGGGGCCCTGCAACTTCCGCCCCACGGCTCAGTTCAGCCATTCGATCACGGGGCTGCGCGTCAGCTTCAACGCCTCGGCCAGCTCGGATCCGGATGGCTCGATCGCCAGCTATCGCTGGGAGTTCGGGGATGGCCAGACAAGCACGACGACTTCACCGACCGTCGTGCATTTCTACAATCGCGAGGAGACGTTCGTCGTTCGGCTGACGGTGACCGACAATGAGGGCGCCACTGCCACGGATGTCGACATCGTCGGTCTCTGCGGTAACAATCAGATCTTCTGCGAGTTCTGATTGTTGCCGCAGTTCTCGGTCTCAGCCTTCGAGCTCGTGGAGAATGCGCTCGGCGGCCTGGCGCTGAGAGCCGTAGCGGCTGGCACGAGCCGTCGCCAGGAAGTGCTCGAACGCCTTGCGTGCGGCATTGGCATTTCCAGCTTCGGCCGCCGCGACCGCTAGATTGAACAGCGGGTCGAGGTTGCTCGGTTCGAGCTGCAGCGCGCGCTGCCAGGCGCGCGCTGCTTCGACGGGCTGCTGGAGGTTGTAGAGCGCGACCCCCAGGTTGTTCCAAGCGTCCGCCCGCTCGGGCGCGAGCTCGGTCGCCTGGCGCGCGTGCCGAGCGGCGTCCTCGAACCGACCTTGCTCGGCCAGGATGAAGGCCATGGTCTCGTGAGCACGGGCATGCTTCGGCGCCTCGCTGAGAATCGCTTCCAAAGCAGCGATGGCATCAGCCGCCCGGCCGAGCATTCCAAGCGCCAAGGCGCGCGTGGCCTCGGCTTCGACATCGCGATCCGCGGTCGGAAGGTTGTCGAGAATCTCCAGCGCTTCTGGCGCGCGGCCAAGCTGGGTCAGGGTCAACGCAAGCTCGCGCAGCATGTCGGAATCCGCGAATTCGCGCTCCCGGGCCGCGAGCATGACGGTGACTGCCTCGTTCGCGCGGCCCTTGCGCCTGAGGAGCTCGGCGAGGTCGCGGTAGACCAGCGGCATGGTCGGCCGCTCGCGGATGATGGCATCGAGCAGGACGATCGCTTCATCCAGCCGACCCTGGTGGTAGAGCGAGCCTGCCGAACGGATCTTGCGATCGAGCTCGACCAGGTTCTTGGGGTCGTCGTCTGGTGTGAAGGTGCGCTTGATCGGCGCAGAGCCGGCAACATAGCCGAGGCTTTGAAGCTGTTTGACTTCTTCGCTGCCGATGACCGCGCGCCGACCGGGTGGCCATGCCGAGGCGGGGGAGATCGCGTTGGCGACCACGCGCGCGCGACGACGCTCGGCGGCGAACCGGTTGTCGAGCTCAGCAGGATCCGCGGCGAGGTCGTACAGCTCGGGGATCGGCAGATCGATGAGCTTGTCGCTGCCCAGAATCGTGCCACGGAGGGGAGCCCATCCGAGACTGAACGCCGCCGTGAAGGCTTCGAAATAGAGCGCACGCGGAGTCTCGCTGGGAGCATGCCGAAGCAAGGAACGACCCGGCAGATCGTCGAGATCCGGCAAGGAGAGCGCATCGAGCACGGTGGGCAGCAGGTCGATATGGCCGACCAGGGATGGGTCCCGTCCGGCCGCGACGCCGGCCCCCCAGATCATCAGCGGAACCCGCAGCGTGGACTCGTAGGCGAAGAGACCGTGGGTGTCCTCGCCGTGATCGCCGAGACCCTCGCCGTGATCCGAGGTGAAGAGCACCAGGCTCGAATCAGGGCCCGTGTTGGTCAGCTCGTCGAGAAAGGGCGCGAGAAAGCCATCGACCGCAGAAACCTCGCCGAGGTACGGACGATCCGCGTAGCGGCTGGCGAACGGCTCCGGTGCCTGGTAGGGCGCGTGGGGGTCGAAGAGATGCAGGAAGAGCAACTTGGGCTCGTCGGCATGATCCTGCCACCAGCGGAGGGCGGCACCGACGACCTCGTCTCCCGATCGTTCGGAGAAGGTGAAAACCTGATCCGAGGCCGCGACGGGATAGTCATCATCGTAGACATCGAAACCGCGCGCCAGGCCGAAACGCGAATCGAGCGGGAATGCCCCGATGAAGGCGGCGGTGGCAAATCCTTCTGCGCCGAGGAGGGTGGCCAGCGTTGGGATGTCTTCGGTCAGCACGAAGCCCGCGTTGTCGCGCACGCCGTGCTCGTAGGGCAACCGCCCGGTCAGCATGTTGGCGTGCGACGGCAGGGTCACGACGTTGTGCGCGTGCGCATTCGTGAAGACAAGACCCTCCGCAGCGAGGCGATCGAGTGTCGGCGTCTCGACGTGCTCATTGCCCATGAAGCCGAGCGCGTCGGCACGAAGGGTGTCGACCGAGATCAGAACGATGTTGCGAGGCGATTGTGTCGCCGAATCGGCCGCCGGAGGCGTGGTCGACGCCGCCAACGACATCGCGCCCATTGTGATGCAAAAGGACGTACAGACACAGGCAGGCAGAAACCACCTGGTTCGAGAGCGTAGCGTGCCCACAGTTGTGATCTCCTTGATGACGTGCAGCTACTGAAGTCAGGCTAGCAGAGATACGTGAAGCAGTTTGTTCAGTTTCTGTAAACTGGGAATCCGCTGTTGGCGGACTGCGATTTCCTACGATCGAGGTTGTTGTCGAAGCGTAGGCAAGGGGTGGCTGCGAGCGAGCTGATTTCATGACGACCAACGACATACGACAGGTTCAGTTTCGGCTCGAAGGAGGCAACGAGGCTTTCCCGCTACGAGAGGGGGAGAACAAGGTCGGCAGCCTCTCGACGCACGACCTCGTGCTGAATGCTCGCGGCGTGTCACGGGACCATGCGGTCATCGTGGTCGCCCCGGACGGCGTGACAGTTCGCGACCGTGGCAGCAAGAACGGGACGCGGGTGAATGGCGCTGCGGTGTCGACGAGCCCGTTGGCCGTCGGCGACGAAGTGCATTTCGGCAGCGCGGCACTCACGCTGCGGACGGTCGATCCCACCGACACAGAGCTGGCGATCACCTTGCCGCGTCGGGCCAGCTCGCTCGCACCCGCGTCGGGGATCGCCTCGGGGATTGCCGACGCGACTTCCTTGCTGCCCGACCGGCGTACCGCCGATGCCGAGCGGCAGCTCGAGCTCATCGCACGCTTTTTTGCTTCACTCAGTCCTGCCGAAGGCCCACGCTTCGAGGAGGCTTTGCGCGTCCTGTCTGACGCGCTCGATGTCTCGGGCGCCTTCCTTCTGCGTGGCCCTTTCGGCAGCGAGCCGTCGCTGGTCGCCGCGGTCGGTGTGGTCGCCGATGGCGCTGCCGAAGTTGCTGCCGCGTGGCCGCCGTCCGGTGCAAGACCCGCTGGCCACGTGATCGCGCTCGAAGCCACCAGTGGCGTGATCTCGACCTACGAGTCTCCCGCCTTGGGGCTCTTCGTCTGCCATCCAGGGCGGCCTGACCCGAGCCAGGGGGCGTTGTTGGCAACGCTATTGCCCATGGTCAGCTGCTTCCTCGCAGGCCCTCGCTTGCCTGCTCGCCAGCAGGCAAGAAGCGAGTTGGTGCTGCCAGCTGGGATCGTGCCCAGTGTCTCCGGCGCCATGCGATCGCTCTACGAGCAGATCTGGCAGCTTCGCCAGGGCGATGCCCCGGTGTTGATTCTCGGTGAGAGCGGCGCCGGCAAGGAGCACGTTGCGCGTCTGGTTCATGAGGCTTCCGGGCGCGCGGCCAGGCCATTCGTGGCCATCAACTGCGCAGCGATTCCTCAGGAGCTCCTCGAAGCCGAGATGTTCGGCATCGGCCGAGGTGTAGCCACGGGAGTCGCCAGCCGACGCGGCAAGCTCCAGATCGCGGATGGCGGCACGCTCTTCCTGGACGAAATCGGTGACATGGCGCCCGCGCTTCAAGCCAAGCTGCTGCGGGCGATTCAGGAGCAGGAGATCGTCCCGCTTGGCTGTGAGCCGGTGCGGATCGATGTCCGGCTGGTGGCCGCGACCAATGCCGATCTCGAGCAGAAGATGGACGACGGCGCGTTCCGTCGCGATCTCTTCTACCGGCTGGCTGGACACATGCTCGCGGTGCCGCCGTTGCGAGAGCGCCCCGAAGACCTTCCCGCATTGCTCGGTCACTTTGTCCGTCGCTACGCCGAGGAGACGGGCAAGGACATTCGCGGCGTCAGCGTGAAAGCGCTCGAGCGCCTCGCCACCTACGCTTGGCCGGGCAACATTCGGGAGCTCGACAACCTGGTGCGCAGAGTGGTGTACGCCTGCCCGGACGGGCAGGCGATCGAGTCGACTCACCTGCCCGCCGAGCTCGAACGGACGGTATCGAGCGAGCCTGCTGTCGAGTTGGGAACCCGCACCTTGGGCGAACACCTGGAAGCCGAGGAACGGCGCTGGATTCGCCAGGCGCTGGAGGCATCCCGTGGCAACCAAACGCAGGCTGCCAAGTTGCTCGGCGTCTCGCGAAATGGTTTTGCCTACCGCCTCAAGCGCCTGGGCATGACCGCGGAAGACTGAGCGCTGATGATCAGGTGTCAGCCGCTCGGGTCGTTGGGATACCGAGAATTGAGCGTGCCCTGGATCTCGTCACCGCTGTCGGCGAAGATCTCTTGGAAGGCCGCGGGGAAACGCTCGACCTCGTGACACGGTAGCTGGTTGCGGCATGCGAAGGTGTCGACGTGGGGGAAGTAGAGGCCAGGTGCGTCGCTTCCCACACTCCAGACACCGGGAACCGGAATGGTGTCGGCGTCGCGCAGGGCGAAGCGAACCCGAGGCTGCTCCGAGATGCCGTCGAACGCGACGAAGTAACCCTTGGTGGAGTCGAAGAATGCCAAGGAATCGCCGCTGGATTGGCTTCCGGACCAGCGGCCGGCCATCGGCGTCCACGATTGGGGTCGGAACCCGCTGTTGACATGGGTTGTCGCGATGGCGTTGGTGTCTTCGAAAAGGGTAAAGGAACCGTTCGCGTGCACCAGCCCCAACGAGTCGATGCCATTGCCGTCCCAGTCGCCGGCCACAGGGTAATCCCCTCCGGCGCCGAGCGCGAATGCACGGTCACGAACGATTGCGGCGATGCAGTGGAAGCCGCAGTCGCCGATCGTGCGATAGCGGAATACTTCGACGTGGCCGGTTGCGGGGTCATAGAGTGCCGGCGCATCCGTGGCGCCTGCAGCCCATCGACCGACCACGGGAATGGCGCGTTGGCGGATGATCCAGACCATGGACTCGATCGG
>CALFAM010000346.1 GCA_937948815.1 uncultured bacterium | reverse complement strand
GGCATGAGCTGGTGGGCGAATACCGCGGGCGACGGCTCGGTCTGGACCGAGACTGCGATTCCGGCCACGGGCACCACCGGCGTGATGCGGATCGTCGACCTCGACTTCGACGGCGATCTAGACCTCTTGCCCGGCACCGCTGGGCCCACGTGGCTCGAGAACACCGCGGGCGACGCTTCGACGTGGATCGAGCGTGACGTCGATTCGATCTCGGGCAGGTATGCCCTTCATGCCGCCGATCTCGATGGCGATGGCGATCTGGACCTCGCGGGCGTTTCGAACCAGACGGACGAGCTGGCGTGGTGGCGAAACGAGACGCTTCATCGGAGCGCAGCCTTCGCCACCGGTCTCAACATCGGCGGTGTCTTGTCGTCGGCCACGGGCGTCGCGGTGGCCGATTTCGATCGTGACGGCGATGTCGACATTGTGGGGGCATCGCTGACGGGCGACCTGCTCCGGTGGTCCGAGAACGATGGCACGCCGGTGGTGCCCGTGGCCGGAATCGCAGTCTCGGTCCAGACCGAGCCGTCGCCCGCGGTATTCGCCCACCAGCTCATGCCGGTTGACGACGACTGGGCGAGATCGAGATCGCCATCGCCATCCAGGTCGCCGATGCCGACCGCTTCGGTGAGCGCGCTCGAAAGCGGGTGCGCGCACCAGGGACTGCCACAGACGGTGGAGGCTTCGAGATCATTCTCGTACCAAGCGAAGCTGCCGGCTTCACCGCCACCCGCGAGCACGTCGAGGTCACCGTCACCATCGAGGTCACCGTACGCCACGCCCTGCGCCGCCTCGAGATCCGTGTCGATCTGGTGCTCGGTCCAAGTCGAGCCGTCGCCAGCGCCATTCTCGTACCAGACGACATCATCAGGCTGGCGATGGGTCGCGAGCACATCGAGATCGCCGTCGCCATCGAGATCCACGATGTCGACGGCGGCCGCGGCTTGGGCCGTCGAATCGATCGTCCCTTCGCAGAAGTCCGTGCCACAAACGAGACCCGAGTCGATGTCGTTCTGCCACCAAAGAACCGAACTCTCGAAGAAACCTGCCGCCACGAGGTCGGCATCACCGTCGCCATCGAGGTCACCGGCAGCGATGCCATACGCAAAGTCGAAATCGAGATCGACGTCGTGGCGGGTCCAAGCCGAGCCGTCGCCGACCGTGTTCTCCCACCAAGCCACATCGTCATCTGTCGCCGAAGTCCCGATCAAATCCAGATCGCCGTCACCATCGAGGTCGGCGCTGGTCAATCGCAGCGGATCCGTGAA
This sequence comes from uncultured bacterium, assembly GCA_937948815.1. Taxonomy (GTDB): domain Bacteria; phylum Acidobacteriota; class Thermoanaerobaculia; order Multivoradales; family J023; genus J023. The sequence continues at coordinate 8,282 of CALFAM010000346.1, read as the reverse complement.
GGGATCTTCGATGACGTTCTGATGACTCCATGGGATCTCTGCGGCGAAGGACGCGGCAGCCCCCATGAAGATAAGCAGGATCGAGACGAGTTGAGCGGGAATCAAGGTACGGCGTTGCATCGAAGGCTCTCCAGGGTCGCGTGATCGGCAGGAAATCGAGAGCGCATGTGGATGCCTCTCACCTGGTCGAGCGCAGGAACCTGCTCGACGCCCTCACCCACCGCACGGATTCTTCGTGCTGCTCCGATCCCTGTTGAGGGCGCGTCCACTCCGAGGTGCGAGAAGGACTCATGGACGAGGGTGTTTCGACGCAGGCTGCGCTTTATGCGGGTATGAAGAAAGATCACCGACCTCGAACGACGACTCGTACGCTGACAAGAACCTTCCTGCTGATCTCCCTGGCCCTGTTCCTCGCCACACGCGTGATGGCCATCGAAGTCGATACTGTTGCTGACGCGGTGGCCACCGACGGCATGTGTAGCTTTCGCGAGGCCATCAACAACGCCAATGCTGGCATCGACACCACCGGTGGCGATTGCGAGGTCGGCAATGAGATCACCTTCGCCTCGAGCACCGACGGGATCCCCTTCGTGCTCACCGGCGCTGCCGACGAGGATGACAATGCCTCGGGTGATCTCGACATCTTCGTCGACCTCGAGATCCGCGGCAACGGCCGTGATCTGACGATCCTCGATGGCGCCAACCTGGATCGCGTCCTGCACGTGGCGAGCAGTGCTGATGTCTTCGTGCTCGAGGGCGTCGAGATCCGCAACGGCGAGCCACCCGCGGTCGATTCCCGGGGAGGCGGCGCGTTCATCAACGCGGATGTGGAAATGCAACTTCGCGATTGCCGCTTTCGGGACAATCGCGCCGCGGGTGATGCCGGCGGCCTGGGCCATAGCAACAACACCGACGTTCACATCGAGCGTTGCGAGTTTCTTGGCAATCAGGCGGGTGCCAATGGCGGCGCCTATGGCGCCTTTCAAGGCGCCGCAACATTGCTCGAAATCGTCGACAGTCTCTTCGAAGACAACACGGCTGTCGATCGGGGTGGCGCGATCTTTCGATCGGCCACAGGCGGCAATACGCGCCTGATCCGCACCACGCTGCGCGGCAACCGTACGTCGCTCGTCTCGATCTCGAGGGGCGGCGGCGGACTCACCGCCTCGGGATCAGACTGCCGCATCGATATTGTCGACAGCATCTTCGAAGACAATGAAGCGCTCGACGCTCTCGGCGGCGCACTGCTGATCGACGGCAACGACGCCTTCGCGACCATCAGCGGTTCTCTTTTTGCGAACAATCGCGCGAGCTCCGGTGGCGGCATCGCGATGGACGGCCTGATCCTAAAGGTCGAAAACTCGACGCTCAGCGGCAACGAAGCGAGCGAAGATGGCGGCGGCATCCTTCAAACCGACAACGATTCCGAGACCTTTCTGGGCAACGTGACGATCGTCGGCAACGTTTCGGACGCCGACGACAACGGAACGGGCGACGGCGGCGGCATCAACAAGGACTCCGGGGACCTTCGGATGGCCAACTCCATCCTCGCAACGAACATCGACCTTGGTGGTGAGTTGCCCGACTGCCGCGGATCGATCGACTCGTTGGGCTACAACCTCGTTCAGGCGCTCGACAATTCGTGTGGTTCGATCACTTTCGACGAGACCACCCTCTCGGGACTCGACCCCATGCTCGGTCCGCTCGCAGACAACGGTGGCGTCACGCCGAGTCACGAGCCCCTGCCGGGGAGTCCGGTGATCGACGCCGCCGACCCGGCTGGCTGTCGGGACCTGGTCGGTGCATTCATCGTCGATGATCAACGGCAAGTGCCGCGAAGCCTCGATGGCGACGATGACGGCACACCACGCTGCGACATCGGTGCGGTCGAGCGTCATCGACTGCTGCCGATCGCCGGCCGCTACTGCGAAACACTTCCCATCGAAGTTCCTGATCTCGGATTCGCTGTCGGCACGATCGCGATTCCGGACAGCTTCACAATCGACGACGTGAACGTTCACCTGGTCGTCGACCACCCCCGCGTCGGCGACCTGGCGGTCGACGTCATGAAGGGCGGTACGTTCGTCACCTTGCTCGACCGCCCGAACGGCGGCGCTGGAAACTGCGAAGGTCATCACGCGGGGCTGGTCTTCTCGGACGAAGGCCCGCGCGATGCGTCGGCCTCGTGCAGCGACGTTGGACTTGCCTACGATCCGGGCGGCACCTACAACATCGCGGATCCTGCGCTACCGCCGAATACGCTCAGCGCCTTCGATGGCCAAGACGCCCAGGGCGCCTGGAACCTGGTGGTCTCCGACCTGAGTGGCGGCGACGTCGGCCAACTGCTCACCTGGTGCCTCGACTTCGAAGACGACATCTTCGTTGACGGCTTCGAGACCGGTGATACATCGCTGTGGTCGGAGACCTTGCCATAGCCGTCACCACCCAGCGGCGGTACGGAGGCCGATGACATGTCAAGCCTCAGTGTTCTTCGAGAGCGCGCCGGGTCGCAACCAGATCGGGATGGTCAGCATCGAGCTTGGCCTGGCGAATGGTCAGGGCGCGGGTCAGCAAGGCGCGCCCTTCTTCGCGACGATCGGTGGCGAGCAGCTCCATGCCCAGTAGGTGGAGGCTGATGGCGGTGTCGGGATGTTCCGGTCCCACATCCTCCAGGCGCGTTGCCAGCCCCTGGCGAAGCAGCGCCTCCGCTTCCTCTCTTCGACCCGTGCGGGCAAACGTCTTGGCAAGACCGTCTCGCAGGGCAAGGACCCGTGGATTGCGCGCGCCGCGGGACGCGACCTGAATGGCCAAGGCGTCCCGATAGGCGGCTTCCGCGACCGCCACCTCACCAAGTGCCAGACGGGCATCGGCCACGATGCCGAGTAGATTGCCGAACAGGACGTGCTTCTCGCCCAGGCGCGCGCGCGCGTGCGGCCGGATGGCCTCGAGAGAATCCACTGCCTGCTGGTACCTGCCCTGCTCGACCAACGTGCCTGCCAGGTTGATGGTGAGCTGGACGAGTACGGCGTGGCCGGGCTCTACCGCTGATTCGTAGAGCCCGATCGCGCGCCGATAGAGTGTCTCGGAATCAGCATGGCGGCCTTGGTAGTAGTGCACAATGGCAAGGTTGGTCAGCAGGCGCGCGCGAGCCGTGATCGAAACCGCCGGGTCAGCCTCGGCCACCGCGTTCGCAGCGCGCAGCAGTCGCTCGGCTTCCGCATAGTCGCCTTGCCGGCGGGCGATACGGCCGAGACCATCGAGGGCGCGAAGGCGTAGGTGTTGATCTGCGCTTTCGTGTTGATCGAGAATCGACAGCAGCGATCGAAAGCTCTCTTGCCCGGCAGCCACGTCGTTTTGCTGCAAGGCGATCTGTCCGAGGTAGCCAAGGCTCTGCGCGACAAGTGGATCGCTTTCACCGAGGGCCTGCCGACGCAGGTCGAGGGTGATCTTCTGCATGGCCTTGGCCTCGTCATAGCGCCCCAATTGCTGGTAGGACAGACCGATCGCTTCGTGTAGCCGGGCCCGCACCACCGGTTGGTCTTTGAGCTCGGCGGCGGCCTGGGCTGCGCCCCGCGCCAGCAGATCGAGGGCCGTCAGATCATCGACGGGCTTGGGGCCGAAGGCAAGGTCGAAGGGGCCGGCACGCTGGAACAGTCCTTGGAGGAAATCGACCACAGCCTCGGCTTCGTCGCGGGCGGCCGAAGCGTCCACAGCCTCGGCCAGTGCTTGACGCTCGGCCACACGCGCGCGTCCGAGCCCGCTCGCCAAGCCACCGACCGCGATCGCGATCGCGACGACCGCCATGACCACGGCCGATGCGGCCAGGCGATGCCGACGCACGAGTTTGCGCAAGAGGTAGCCGAAGCTGGGAGGCCGCGCGCTGATCGGTAGGTCTTGGCGGAAGCGATCGATATCTGCGGCCAGCTCGGCTGCCGAGCCGTAACGGGCCTTTCGATCGCGCGCCATGGCCTTCATGACCACCCGGTCCAGATCGCCGTGCAGCCGCTTGGGCAGCAATCCCGGCTCGAGCTGTCGCAGCGCGGCGACCTCTGCCCGCTGGGCGGTTCCCAGCAACGAAACCTTGGTGCTCGGCTTGGGCGCATCATTCTCCGTGATGCGGCGAATGACCTTGGGAAGGGACTCGGATCCAGTGTCATGAGGCCGAACACCGGTGAGCAGCTCGTAGAGCAGGACGCCGAGAGCGTAGACATCGCTCCTCACGTCGAGATCGGCACCGCCAGGTTCGCTCCCGAGCGCCTCCGGGCTCATGTAGGCCGGCGTACCGACCAGGTGCTCACCGGTCGCGATGGTGGTTTCGGCAAGGGAAGAATCCAACCCCTTGGCAATGCCGAAATCGATGATCTTCGGAACCGGGAGACCGTCGATCTCCGTGACCAGGACATTCGACGGCTTGAGATCGCGATGCAGCAAGAGCTTGCTGTGGGCATGATCCGCGCCGCGGCAGACTTCGACAAAAATTCTCAGGCGTTGGTCGAGGTCGAGGGTAGATTGGTCGCAGTACTTCGTGATCGGCTGGCCTTCGATCAGCTCCATGGCGAAGAACGGCGAACCATCTGCGGTTGCCCCGGCCTCGAGAATCTTGCCGACATTCGGATGATCGAGTCGGCCCATGGCGTGGCGTTCGGCGATGAAGCGGGACTGAGCCTGGTGACCAGCAAAGGCAAAGCGCAGCACCTTGAGCGCCACGCGACGCCGCACCGGCTCCTCCTGCTCAGCCAGAAAGACTCTCCCCATTCCCCCTTCGCCGAGGACGCCCACCACGCGGTAGGGACCGATCACGATCGGCTCGGCCGGCTTCGCTTGCGACGTCGAGGCGCCGCCCGCCATCACGGCGGTCTGCAAGAACCCGTCATCGTTCGCGTCACCGTCGAGGATCGAACGTACTTCGTCCGCCAGCGCCGGGTCGCTCGCGCCGAGGATCGCTTCACGCTCGTCGGCCGGCAGGTCGGCAACGCGGGCGAGCAGCTCGAAACACGCCTGCTCGCGCGAACGGACGTGGCCCTCGCTCAACGCTCGAGCTCGCGGCGGAGCCAGGCTCGGGCCGCCTTCCAGTCGCGTTCGACCGTTGCGACGGATGTCTCGAGCACCTCAGCTGCCTCACGATTGGTTAGCCCACCAAAGTAGCGCAGCTCCACCAAGTGGGCTGGCCGCGGCGCGATCTCTGCAAAACGCTCGAGCGCCCGATGAAGGTCGAGCACGTCGATCTCCGACTGGGTCAGCGGCGTCACAGCCAGCGAAGTCTCTGCCAGCGGCGTAACGCGGGTGTCGAGCGTGATTCGGTCCGCGGGACCGATGCGCTTGTTCGCCTGCAAACGTCGGCCGTGGTCGACCAGAATCCGGCGCATCGAGCGCGCGGCAAGGGCAAAGAAGTGGGTTCGGTCAACGGCCTCGACGTCGGTGCCGATCAGCCGTATGAACGCCTCGTTGACCAACGCAGTCGGCTGCAACGTATGGCTGGCACGCTCACGGCGCAGGTACGTGCTGGCGAGCCCGCGCAGCTCGTCGTACACACGCGGTAGCAGCTCCGCAGCGACATCCTCGTCGCCCGCGCGCCAGCGCGAGAAGAGTCGGGTGACGGCGCCTTCGGTCTGCTCGTTCATCGGTTTGTGGGCTCGGGCCTCGGGCCGAGAATAGCAGCAGCACCCACCCTTGCAGCAACGATCTCTCTGGGTTCCGGACGACCGACGAAGGCGGACGTAACGGCTCCGACATCGGCGCGCACGAGGAAGGTCGACGCGAGAGGTCTCGTGAGGGCGCTCTCGCCAATCCTGCGCTCTACGGGTTAGGCGGTCAGATCCGGTCCCTCGATCCGATTCGGCTCTGCGACTGCCGAGAACCATCCACGACCTAGGAACTGACATGAAGCAGCGCCCCGCCTCCCCATCCTCTCGCTTCCGAAGCCCCACGCTCGTCGTCGTGGGGACACTCTTGGCGGTCCTTCTCTCCGCAGCGCCAGGCACCGCCGCGGAGGTCGGAGAGGAACGTTCGCACGCCGACGAGACCTTTGCTGGGGTCACGTTCAACACGCCCGCGTTGCTCTCGACCGGCGCCGCCGTGGTCTTTCAGTTCGACTCGATCACCTCCAGTGCCAACATGGAAGAAACGGGCTTCGCCCTCGACATGCTCCGGCAGCTGCGCTACATCTCTCCCGTTGACACATCCCGGGCCGTCTGGGATTGGAACTACGTCGAAATCGATGCGGGGATCGCGTCCAACGGCCGGATTGCTCTCTTCTCGTCGCCACTTGCGAACGTCGCTGCCATCGAGCTCCGCGACGGACCGTCCGCCGAGGCGACCTACGAGATCGGGATCGACAATCTGTGGGACAGCACCAAGATCGAGTTCATGTTCGACTTGTCGCCGCTTCTAGGGACCATCGGTCTCGACCCGCTGTCGATCGATCAGCAGCTCTTCCCCTACGACGAGGACGGCGTCGCCGTCAGCGCCGCGGGTGGTCTCTTGGCAACCACCATCGATGAACCGGGCGGCTTCTCGGTGAGCGACACGCACCTCACCCTTGCCGACGCCAGCACGCTGACGGTGGGCGACCGGCTGCGCATCGATAGCGAGGTGCTGGGAGTCTCTTCCGTCGACGCCAACGGGGTCGACGCAACGGTGGTGCGCGCCAGCGACGGCACCGCGGCGGCACCGCACGACGATCTGCGAAGGGTGTACGCCGTCGAGCCACGAGACGATTGGTTCGGCTCGATGATCACAGCCACCACGGCTGCCGTCGATGCGGTCACCACCACCTTGCCGGTGACTCTCGGCGGCGAATTCGCCGATGGCGACATCATCCGCTTGATCGACGAGACAATGGTCGTCAGCTGCTCATCAACCCCTTGTGGCAACGACCTGAGCGTGACCCGTGGCGCCCAGGGCACGACGGCAACGGCCCATCCCCAAAGCACGCCGGTCAAACGGTTCATTCCCGTGGCGCAGTGGACCCTCGATTCCCTGGCGGACGACGCCGTGGAGCGGGGAGCCGGCTCGCTCGACTACAGCCTCGTTGTCGATGTCCCGCACACGTTTCTGATCGACGATCTCACCTTCGCGCTCACCGATGCGGTTGCCGAATTCCTGACGGCCGGTCACCTTGCCCATTCGGAGGACATCCCAGTGGCCTTCGACCAGAGCATCGATGTCACGTTCGACACCGGCCTTCTGACCGACCGTTGGACCTACACCAGCCGTGTGTGGTTCGACACCGAGGCTGGCTATGACGCGACGGTGGCACTGTTCAATGATCCGGCCGCCTTCGACCCCGTCGCGCTGCCCCTTCTTCTGGCCGGCACCTCCATCTACGCCGCCCTGGAGATCGTCCACTTCACCGCCACCTGCCGCCCGGATGCGTCATGGGCCAACCAGGATCGCCAGTGCATCACGACGGTTCCGACCGAGCGAGATCTGAGCATCACCCTGACCGATGGCACCACCTCGGCGGTGCCCGGCGAGAGCCTGACCTACACCCTCATCGCCACCAACGACGGTCTGCCGCATTCGGATGTCCAGGTGAGCGACGCCTTCCCGGCTGACCTTGCCTGCACCTGGACCAGCGCCTCGACGGGCGGCGCCACCGGCAACACCGCAGGTTCCGGCGATCTCGCCGACGTCCTCGTCATGCCCGCCCTCAGCTCGGTGACCTACACCATCACCTGCGGCATCGATCCCGCGGCCACCGGTACGTTGGTCAATACCGCCACCATCTCGTCGCCGGAGGGCGATTTCGACCCCGACAACGACAGCGCCACCGACGACGACACCATGCTGTCCCCTGCTGCCGACCTCTCGATCACCAAGACCGACGGCGTGACGCAGGCGGTGCCTGGGGCCTCGACCACCTACACCATCGTGGTCGCCAACAGCAGCGGACCGAGCACGCCGGCTGACGTCCTCGTCACCGACACCTTCCCGCTGTCCACAGCGTGCTCTTGGACCAGCGTGGCGACCGGGGACGCGACCGGCCACAGCGCCGGCTCCGGCAACCTCGCGGATGTCCTCACCTTGCCCCCTGGAAGCACGGTCACCTACAGCGCAGTCTGCGCCATCGACCCGGCAGCAACGGGCACCCTGAGCAACACCGCCACCCTCGCATCCGCCGCTGACAACACGCCGACCGATAACGCGGCCACCGACGTCGACACCGTGTTGGTGCCCACCGCCGACCTCGCGATCACCAATTCCAACGGCGTCGACTCCGTACGCCCGGGCACCACGACGACCTATACGATCGTGGCGCAGAATGCGGGACCGAGCCTCGC
>CALFAM010000345.1 GCA_937948815.1 uncultured bacterium | reverse complement strand
GGTCTCGGTCAGGTTCGGGCGGATCGACCGCAGCCGCTCGGCGGGCGGCTCGCGAAGCGTCCGTGCCGAATCGGCTGGCGTCAACGCCGGGAGGGTGGTCAGACCTTCCAGATCGCCGTCCGGATTGACGAGTCGATCGAGCATTTGATCCAAGAACGATGCGTAGCTCCCCACCCGGTAGCGCAGCTGTGCCTCACCGGGCGGATTGTCCTCCGCCGCAGCCTCTGGCCAGTGCACATGCTCGTCGACCATGACCGGCTTCATGACGGTTCCCCGTGCCGGCCGTCGGCGCGTTCGGCCTGCCAACTCGGATGCCGGACGACCGGAACCTGATTGGCCCCACCGTCGGCGGAAATCCGCTCGATCCGCACACGCAGGATCCCGCGCTGCGGTCGCGTCTCGTTGCCATCGAGCCGCGCGATCTCGAATCGGCCGATCGGAATGACGCCCGTGTCGAGCGCACCGCGCCCGGACTCACCCCAACGCCGGAAGACGTCGGCGTCGACATCCGCGATTCCCGGCAGCGCCATGGCACGGGCAATCAGCTCGCTGAGGTACACGGAGCGACCGAAGGTCAGCTCGCCCGGCTCGAACAATCGCAAGACGCCGCCGGAACGCTGCATGGCCCGCTCGAGGTGTGTCATCGATTGCGAAGAACCGAGCCGAAGCGTCAGCATGACATCGAGCGCGACGTCCTTGGGGCCACGCACCTCGACCTCCGTGCCCACCATCCGCGACGCATCGAGCTCACTGCGGAGACGGGCCAGGAGCTCATCGTCGATGCGACGATCGAGCGTTCGCTCGACATAGACCACCGCGGTCTGACCGGCACCCGCGAAGCGCAGCTCGGCGACCGCGTCTGCGACGTCAGGGTTGCGGCGAGCGAGCTCGGCATAGTCCTCCGCAATGATGCAACGGTTCTCTGAGCCGTGGCGTTGAACGAGCTCCGGAGCCGTGATCCGGGCGTGCTCGGTGGTCTCCGCCGGCGTCCCTCCGACACCCGGTAGAAAATTGCTCGCAGCCTCCACCCGAAAGCCCCACGCCGCGACCCGCTTCTCGAATGAATCCGTCAGCACCACGTGGCGCAATGCGCCGACACCAACATTGCCATCCGGGCCCTTACCCTGGCGATAAATCGCTCGAAAATTCGTCCCAGGGGTCGGGCGATGTCCGTTCTCCCCGTTGCCAAAGCGCAGCCAGACCCGACGATCGTCTCCGGTTTCGACAATGAAATGGCGATCGAAGAGATCGCTTCGCAAGAGGTCCACGCGCGGCCGCCAGCTGACGCTCATGGGTTCGTCGCCCGAACTGTGATCGCCCGCATTCTCGACCAGGGTGATCTCTGGCAAGGCGTCCCACGGCTTCTGCTCGAGCGCCCGCGCGGCCGGCTGTTGGCGCAGCGCGTCCGCGTCGATGGGTTCGCGATAGGTCAACGGAACGCGCCCCAGGCCCGGGCGATAGTGACGGTGAGCGGACACCTGAGAAAGCTCTTGGTGCTGGGTCGCGCCATGGTCGGCGAGCACCATGTTGCCCCGCGCCACGGTCAGCCTCGTGTGGGGTACGTTGTCGACCACCCGCGACACAGGCAGCGCGACTTCGAGGCTGTCACCGGCAAACCACTGCACCTCGGTCAGCTCGATCCCGGTCAGCGGATCGCGATCACATCGCGCGGAAACCAGGCGCACGGCCTGGCGCGCACGCACGTCCGGCGTACCGTTGTCACCGCCCATGGGATCGCGGCAACACTCGAAGACCAGCACGTCGCCCGCCTCCAAGCTGGGCAACCGGCCGACCAATGTCGCCGAGGTCGCACCGACCGGCAACGCATAGTCCCCTGCGCCCCAGGCATAGATGTCAATCTGGTTGTGGTCGGGAAATAGATCCACCGAGATCATGGTCTGAAACTCGAGGGGCTTCTGTGTCCGCGCCCGTTCTTCTTCGACTCGGCCTTCGATCAGCACACCGGGGGCCCGTGGGCAGTAGGTCAACAACGGCGTCCCGGCAGGCAGGCGGAAACCGACGAGCTCGTTTCCGTCCCGGATCTCTCCGTCCTGAGCCGCGCCGTCGGTATCTTGGGGCTGGTCACCCTGCCGATGCGCCTCCACCGCAGGTGTTTCGCTGCCGCGTACCGGCCGGTAGCGATCGCTGGCCGCGTCTCCGCGGTCGTTCCGTCGCCCGATCTGCACCTGCACCCAGACGCGAGCATTCGACCCTTCGTGGAGGACGTAGTCGATCAGGCGACCGTGCCGACGTACGGATTCGCGCCGGCGGGCCGTGTCGATGTAGGCCTCCGTGGCAACCGCGTCCTGGAAGTAGCTGAGGTAGTCCGCCGCATAGGCCAAAACCTCGACGGTCGTCACGCCCGGATCCGCGATGCTCCGTTCTTTCCAGCGCGGCACCTCGAACGTCATCCGCTCGAGCATCAGCCGGCGAAAGCTCTCGAAATCCTTGGCCATGAAGTCGAGAACCGGCTGGTGTCGCTGCGGTGCCTTCGGGGTCGCCAGCGGAACCACCATCGCTTCTTCGCCCACGGCAAGGAGCCGCACCGGTACCGAGGCAAAGAAGCGGTCGACCCCCGGTACATCGACCAAGTGGAGAACGACCACCCAGGACTCGTCGCGCTGAGGCTCCTCGGTCTCGATCGACACGAGAATCCGTTCGGTTCCCGGCCCGGCCCCGGCATCCTCTCCGCGTGGCTCTCGGATCTCCCTGACACGTACGTTCGACTCGATCTGAGAACCGACGGTAAAACGAAGGTTGCGCGCCTCCAGAGGCTGGGTCGGCAGGGCCGGTTTGAGAGGGTCCGAAGACGGAATGAAATGGAGCGCCAGCGACCAAAGCCGATTGTCCCGCTCCGGGATGGATTCGGACCCGAGCACGGCGACGTAGTCGAGGCCGATCCACTCGGCACTCTTGGCAACCGCATCGCGCCGGGAAGCGCGAACCGAGTGTTCGTCGACGTTCAACGAAGCTCTCCAGGAGCGCGACGCAGCCGCGGCTCGGCCGCCGTCCTCGCTCCGAGACGGGACGATCTGCGCAGAGCCTCGCAGTCGCTGCTCACTACGGCAGCCCCCGCGGCTCGAAGGTGGCTCGTTGGACCTCTCGATGACCACGGAGCTGGTACACCACGTCGATGACGAAGGACGAGTCCCGCGGCACAATGGCCACCTCTTGCACCGAAATCACCCCTGCGAGCCATTGCTGGAGGGCCGTCTGCACGACGTACGCCAGCGCGTCCGCTTCCTGGTCGCTGGCAGCAGTGAAAACATGTTGCAGCAGTCCGCAACCGAAGTCAGGGCGGTTGACCCGCTCACCGGGTGAGGTAAAGAGCACGAGCTCGATCATCTCGCGGACGTGCTGGTCGTAGTCCGGACTGGCGATGCGCCCACGGCTATCGACCTGGAACGGAAAGCCGACCTGCGTTTCGAGCTCACTGGGTAGGGGCATGACCGGGGCTCCTATTCGGTGCCGGCGCACGAGCGGCCAGCAACGGATGCGGGATCAGAGTAACGCCGTTGGAAACATTTCTCGTTCGCCCTGAACGAAATCGCCTCGTGCCTCGAGCGGCTCTCTACGCCGGCGCAAAGCTGATCGCCGCGCCACCCAAGGACAGTGATGCTGCTCCCGACACCTTGGTCGACGCGGTGGAAGAAACGGTGACGACGCCCTGGCCGGAGAGGGTTGCCGAGCCCGACGCCTGGACCGTCACGCTGGCATTGCCACGCATGGTCGCCGAGTTGTTCGCCTTCAGCATCAGGTTGTTGTTCGCATTGGTCGTCACGTTCGTTCCTTCGCAGGTCATATCTCCCGATGCCTTGGCGGTAAGGTTGCCGCCAGCCTCGACCGTGGCATTGTTCTGTACCGTGGCGGTGAGGTCCTGCTGAGCCGTGACGGTCGTATTCTTGTTCGAGGTGGTGTTCAAGGTATCGCTCGAGGTTTCGATCGTCTCGGGCGTCATCGTGATCTTGCTGGTGCCCTTGCTGCCCTCGCAGGTGATCGCCAAACCCGAAGCATCGAGCAACAATGTCACGGTGACCGGATCCGAAACCGTGCTGTCGACGTACTTGAGCGTCACCTTGCCCTTCTGGTCGGTGTCGTCGATCCAGAAGGTGGCGACACGGGTCTTCAGCACCTTGACCTGGGACGGATCGTCAGCATTGGTGTTCACTTCCGAGGGCACCTCGGAAGCCTGCCAGAAACAACCACTCCAGATCGGAAAATCCGGATTGCCACCCTCGAACTCGACCCACACCTTGGCACCGACCGGCGGGATCGTATAGAAGCCGACCTGCTTGCCGGCGTACGGCGCGCAGGGCTCCGCCCAGTTGGCGGTCATCCCCGGTACGGCGGGCACGGCGACCTGCACCCGGCCCAGCTTGAGCGGGTCTTTGTTGTCGGTCACCATCCCCCGGTACTTGCCGAAGAGAACCCCCTGGCTCCGCCGGCTCGGATCGTTCATCAGGTCGAGGGTCTTCGCTACGCTCATTGGTCTTCACCCATCCATCGACCGACCGCCGCATCCGCTGTACGGTACACGTCGATGTCCATTCATAGATCGACTTGTTGAATCGTCGTCCCCCAGCCACCTCGGGTCAACACGAAGGACTGGTCATAGCCCCAATCACCCTGCTCGAGCGTGATGCTGTGCTCGGCGCTCTGCACGTAGTAGACACCGTCGTAGCGGGTTCCGACACCCCGCAGCTCGACCAACCCCGGGGCGACCAGGACCGTGCCGTAGTCCGCGACGTCCAGCCTTCCTCGCACGGTCACCACGTCCTGCACCGAACGATCGGTCTTCGCCTGCGCGCGCTGCTGCGCACTGCTGACATCCAGACCCGGGTGGTAGAGCAGGCTGCCTCGCAAGTCGAGGGTCGAAAGCTGATCGGTAAACGTCGTCGGGTCCTGGGCCAGGCTGCTGTACTTCGAGTCGATCGCACCATTGGCCGACAACCCAGGCTTGTTGATGGCGCCACCAACCGCCACGGGCGAGGCTTGCGCGGGGTCCTGCGCCAGATCGAGTACCGACCCATAGGTCAGCGTCGGCGTCAAGGTGTGGTAGCGAAGATCGAGCGACTGTACGTTGGTCGCGGGGCCCATGTTGGCGGTGAGCGGCGCCTGCGCGTCACCGCGGGTATCCGGCGGGCCCCAGTAGGCCGTGCTCTTGCCAGCCTGTGTGCTCGGAAGGAGAGAGAATACGAAGGCGTGACGCGCCGCGAGCATCTGAACCTGGTAGCGGTCCGTGGCGTTCTGCTGCGGGACGAAGGTCTGCGGAGCGGACTGCCCGCTCGGCGCCTTCACCGTCTTGCTGATCCCGATCGACTGGTACTTGCTAAGAATCTGACTGACGATCTGATCGTCGGTCAAATTCTGATACTCGGTCGAAATCTCGAAGAGGTCCATCTTGACGCTGGCGTCTTCGCCGGTCACCGTCAGCAGCGAACGCTCGTCGCCTTCGAACGAGAGCGCTTGGTGAACGATGAAGCCGTCGATCAGGGGGAAGCTGGCACCGTTCGATTTGACACCGACCCAGACCCGGCTCATCGGCGACAGCAACTCGGTTTCGAGCAAAGGGTACTCAGGCGCCGAGCCTGCCACGCTCTCACCGTACCGTTCTGCCTCGAAGGTGAGCTGAAAGCCCGAGGGACTGTTGTCACGCTGCACCACCTCGACCCGCCGCAGGGCGACCATCAGCTCCTGCGGCGCATCTTCGGGCGTGGTGGTACCGATCTTCAGGGTGACTTCGGTGTCCTGCTTGTTCACGATGAGCTCGACAACGCACAATCGCGGCGACGTCGAGCGCTCGGTGCACCCGCTGTCGCTTGGCCTGCGCTCGTTGCCCCCGTTCTCAAAGGCTCGGGGGTCGCAATGGGTCGGGCGGTCCGGCTATTCGGGCACATCCAGGAGGCGGCCGGAAGCAGCATTGAGTACAAAGGGATCGAGCACCGCATTGGCATCACACAGCTGCCAAAAGCGGCTGGGGTCACCCAAGGCGCGGGCCGCGACCAAATCGAGACGTTCGGCCTGCTCGACACGCAAGGTGCCGGACGTTCGTTCCGTATGACGCGGAATCAGCCGGCGCTCGACGAAGCGATAGGAGTTGCCCTTCTCGTCTTCGTGAGTACGGTGTGAAAGACCGTAGTACCGGCTACCACGTTGAAACATTGCCCTCTCCTCTGCTCCGTGTCACGTCCAGTGGGCCACGACGCATTCGTCGAACCGGATCAATAGCCCGCGCCGGTGGTCTTGTTGCCGTTCGATGCCAGAACCTCGGAGGCCTGCCGGTCGCGAAGCTTCTCCAGGATCTTGAGATGGGCGAGCTGTAGCTGGTAGTCCGGGCCGTCGATATCGGCGAACGGCTCGAGACTCATCGTCAGGCTAACCTTGGCAATCACTGGACTCAGTCGATCATTGAAAAGCAGCTCGGTCACCTTCATCTCGGTGAGCTGCACCGGCAACACGCGGCGCGGCCCCCAGACGAAGAGAATGCGCGGGGCCAAGGGCGATACGGCGTCGCGCTTGGCACTCGAGACGTCGGTCCGATAGCTCTCGATCTCCGCACTGGTGGGATAGAGCAGGAGCTCGAGCGCAGCCAGATAGGCGAGCAGCCCCTTATCTCCGCTTTTCGCGTTGCCGACGGCTTCGAGCTCGACCTCGCAGCCGATGGTCTGGGTCGGCGCTCCGGCGTAACGCACCGGCTTCTTGCCGCTATTCTTGCCGTATTGGTTGGGCTTGAGCGTCCGCGTGAGCTGCTTGGGGTTGTACTGAAACGGTACGGTGGTCTTCTTGTTCGGCTGGTTGCGGTCCAAGGACACCAACGCTCCCCTGAGTAAAGAGGAGTTACGTGGAAACGGTGGTTGATACTTGGTCGGAACTCGCATGGTACCCAAACTCGGTTGCCTCGAGCATGCCCACCCACGCTACCGCACGTAACCGTCACTGCCCGCGACCGCCTACCGCGGTCTCGGCAGCTTTCGATCTGACTGCTTCCCCTCGACGGGGTGAACGCTGCGTGATCCGCTTTCGGTAGCGATCTTTCTCCCGGAGACGTGAGGGATTCTACCTCAATCCTCGCCACCCTCGCCACCGGCGTCGAGCTGCCCGGTACCCGCCAGGAGTTGCTCGGCGACATGCTCACCGATCGCTTCCGGTGACGCGCCACGATCGATGCGAAATCGACCTCCGGGGAGATGGAGTCGTCCACTTGCGATCTGTTCAGCGAACAGTCCCGGCGTCATCCGCAGCCGGTGGGCAACCGCTTCCTCGATGGCTAAGCGTGCGCGCTCGACCTCCCATTCGTCGACGCCTTCGAGGACCAATCGCTCGATTCGCAAGCTGAGCTTCATGATCGCCACCCACGGGTTTCGGACTCCGACAGCGGCTTGCCGAGCTTGGAGAGCTCGCGATGAACCGAAAGTCGAAGATCGGACATCCGAATCGGGCGGTCGGCAGCGGCCGCGACAAAGGCGGCCGCGAGCGCAATACTGCGAATATTGCCGCCGGTGAGGTCGAGCCGCGCGAGCGCGTCGAAGTCCAAACCGTCCGTGGGCGCTTGCACGGGAAAGACCCGACGCCACATTTCACGTCGCTCGCTCGGACTCGGAAAGGGAAACTCCACGATGAAACGCAGCCGGCGCATGAAGGCCGCATCGAGCGCCTCCTTGAAGTTGGAGGTCAGGATGGCCAAGCCGCGATAGGTCTCGACACGCTGCAAGAGATAACTGATCTCGACGTTGGCGTACCGATCGTGGCTGTCTTTGACCTCGCTACGCTTGCCGAACAGCGCGTCAGCCTCGTCGAAAAGAAGAATTGCGCCGCCCTCCTCCGCCGCATCGAACACCCGGCGAAGGTTCTTTTCGGTTTCCCCGATGTACTTGCTGACCACGGAGGAGAGGTCGATGCGATAGAGGTCGAGGTCCAGGTCGCTCGCCAACACTTCGGCCGCCATCGTCTTGCCGGTCCCGCTGGTCCCCGCGAAGAGTGCGCTGACGCCCAGCCCACGTCCGCTGTTGCTGGCAAAGCCCCAGACATCGAGCACGCGGGCGCGCTGCCCGACGTGGGCGGCAATCTCCCGCAATTCCTGAAGCTGGGCGCGCGGCAAGACAAGGTCTTCCCAGGTGGATCGCGCCACGACCCGTTGGGCCAGATCATCCAGACGCGGCCGCGCCTGCTGTCGGCAGGACGCCCACAACGCACGCGCCAAACGGGGTCCAACCTGGGTGTCCGATGGCGCGTGCAGGCCGCCCGGCTCCGATTCGACCGAGGCCCCAGAAACCAGGGGCGAGCCGTTTTCGGTGTGCACGCCGAGATCCGGGCGCGCATCGGCACGCAGGTGGCCCCGGGCGACCAGGGCAATCGCCGGAATCTCCGCAGCTTCGAGGTGGAACTGCGCGACCAGACGATCGAGATCGATCATGGTGCCCGCCTCGCCGAGGAGGCTGGACCAGAGCTGTCGCTGCTCTGCGTGGGTCGGCTTCTCGACTTCGATCACCAATGAGGGCCGAGCAAATGGACGCATTCGCTCGCTGCGACTGATCATCAAGGGCCCACTGCCGCGCTCGACGAAACGGCGAAGGCGGGCCTCGAATCCGGGATCCTCATTGCCGCTGCCGACGTCGAGCAGCAACATGGCGCCGGCGAGCAACGACTCCCGCCGCCAACGACGGAGCAGCTCCTCCCGAGCCTCCGGGTCGGTTGGAATGCTACCGGCGTCCATACGGTGGAGCGCCAGACCGAGGCCCTTGGCGACCGCGACGGCAATGCCACGTTTGCTCGCGTCCGCGTCCCCACAGAGCTGCACCACCGGCAGCGTGCCACCGCCGTCTGCGGCCTCCGACCACGTTTCGGCAATTCGCGCTGCGACACGCGTGTGCGAGGGAACCATCGGCTCGCCATCGGTCACCGGCTCGATGCGATCGAACAGCCACTCGTCTCGGGTCTCGAGCCCGACCAAGGCATGCAGGATCCGTTCGTCGATTCGCAGCGGTGTCGCAGTCAGGGCGCCGCCGGGTACGAGATGAACGAGGCGCCAGTAGCGCAAGGGAGACGACGGCAGCAGGGCCTGCCAATCGTTGTCGGGAAACACCGCCAGGGCGAGACCGAAGGTTGCTTCGCTGCGATCCGGGTCCGCCTGCGCCTTGGCGCACAAGGCCGCGAACGATGCATCGAGCTCGATCCCCGCACAAAGCACCAAGATCTTCGTCTCGAAGGGCGAGAGGCGAAACAGATCGACGATCGCCGCCAGACCGAACCCCGTGGGGACAGGCTCGGCAGCCTTGTTGGTGCCGGAAGCCGGGGAATCCGCGGCAGCAGGTTCCGTGCGCTCGGCAGTGTCAGGCGCCCGATCCGAGGCTTCAGGATCGCTTTCAGGGGGCGTCAGCCGGGTCGCGCGATCGGCGTGGCGGATCAGCGCCGCGCGCACGCCTTCGACTTCGACGGCCAGCGAATGGGTCATGCCACAGACACCTCTGGACCGACAATGGTCTCGTGACGCGGACTCGCGGGGTCCGTCTCGGTGATCAGGGCACTGGCGACGCCGCCGACCTCGATGCGCACCAGGTAGCGCCCAGGGTCGACCGGTACTTCGACCCGAAAGGCGCCACCGCTCTGAGGATCGACTGTCAGATCGAACGCCCACGCACCGCGTGAGGTCTCCGAACGAGACCGGGAATAGAGCAGCAGACGCACTTGCTGCGCGACCCTGGGCTGCGGCGCGAACCGCACCTCGAGCATCGGTACGCTGCGTTCTTCTCCACTGCCCTGGCCAGGGTCCACCGCGACCGCCAACAAGGACGGCTGAAGCAGGAAGGACCGTGGCTCCGAGATCCGCTTCCCGGCGCCTCGGGCGTCCGGCACCACCAGCTCGATCAACCGCGCGCCCGGCGCAAGCTCGGCGGGGACGCGAAACTCCGCTTCGTTCGCCGCCGACCGAAGCGGCTCGACCTCGAGATCGCGGTCGAATCGGGCCCGTAGCCCCGGGGTGTCGAGGCCACGTCCTTCGACCACGATGCGGGCACTCGGGGAGGCCGCCACCAAGCCTGGCGAGACGCGCGAGATGCTGGGGGCCTCGACCTCGTCGAAGGACAAAACAGGATGTGTGACGGGCAAGTCCGGGACACCATCTTCGAGCGTCTCGATCAGCAACACGGTCCCGACATACGCGATGGACGGGACATAGGGAATGTGCGCGAAGATCGCCCAGAGCTTGGTCAGCTCGTCGTGACTCATCGGCTGCGGTGTGAAGTAAAGCGGATGATGCTGGCGCTCCAGCCCCGAGCCCGCGAGCAGGCTGTCGACGCCCGAGGCCAGGGCTTCGTCTTCGCTGGACTCGGCGCCGGGCATGAAGTGCACGGGCGGATAGGCGTGCGTGTGGATGGCCGCCAGGGTCAGGCCGAGCAGCCGATTGGTCACCTGCCGCTCGTCGTCGCCATAGAACGAGATCAACAGGTGCGCGTCGACCGCGAGCTGAGGCTTGCGGGCCAACGAACCGTCGGCGCGACGAAACGGTAGCTCCTCGTTGCGCCAGGTCGCGTTCGGCTGAACCCGATAGAGAAAGATATTGACCAGGCCATCAGCGACTTCGTGGCCCGGAAGCTCCTGAGGCGGGCCCGTACGGACACGCGCACCGGGAATCACCCGGATCGCATCGGCGAGCAGGTTGCGTAAGGTCACGGTCGCCGCCGCGAGGGCGCGATAATCGCTCATCGACGTCCAAAGCTCCTTCGATCCAGGTATTCGCCGAGGCCCAAGCGCGGCTGCCAACGAGGCTGTGGGGCCGGTTCCGGCTCGGCCTCGGTCCGCAGGACCTCGATGTTCTCGATCACCACCTCGACCTGAGGCTCAGGGGCCGGGGGCGCAGCCGCGGCCAGGCGCTCGTCGGCCGCGCTTCCGATCCTTCCCGATGTCATAGCGGCCGGTGTCATGGCTGCCGATGCCATCGCGGCCGGCGTCATCTCCGCGGGTTGGGAGACGTCCCGGAGATCGGCCGGACCGAAGAGGACGTGCTCGGCTCCGGCCAAACGATCCACGTCGATCGGAGCGGCCTCCCGTTCGCGCGCCACGAGCTCGCTGCTCATCCGTTCTGCGCCATCTCGCTGCGAGACGCCACGAGGCTCCCCCATCTCCGCAGAAGCGTGGTCCGCGTCGAGGCTGGCCACGTCCTCTCCATCGTTCGGGGGCGGGGATCTCAGGATGGTGACCTTGGCATCGGGCAGAAGCTGGGTCAGGACCTCGAATGCCGACCGATCCTCGACTGCAGCGGCATGTGGCGCCGCATCGAAAGGCTCGGCGCTCGGCTGCCACGCGTCGGCGTTGAGGGCCGGACTGGGTCGGAGGGACTCCGCTACGGCCGCCGAGTCGGCCAAGCTCACAGGCTGATCGGACGGCAGGGGTTGCACCGGCCGAGAAGTCGTCACCCGTGTGGCAGTGTGCGATCCGGGCTCGGACGGGCTGGGCTCAGACGGGCTGGGCTCAGACGGGCTGGCCTCGAACGTTGCGGCCTCGCCGTCGGCCGCGGGCGCGGGCGTCGTGGCGAGGTCTGTCGCTGAAGCGGATGGAGACGCCTCGGAGGGATGGTGCCGGGTCGGCCGCGCGTGTCCGGAGCGTGACGCGGTCGTCGGTGTCGGCGCCCCTGCCGCTTCCGCGCCCACTGGCCCGGCCGTCGCCCGTCCGTCAGCTCGGCGCTGCACGCTCACAGGCTGCGGCGTTCCGCTTCCACGACGCAGGCTCGGCATGGCCGGGCCCGGGTCGTCCGTTGCCATTTCGCCTGGGCGGGCTGCGCCCGGCCTCCGGAGAACGACCGGCCTCCGGGAAACGCCATGTGCTGGTTCTGAAGCGATGGGCCTCCCAAGGGGCGGATCGTCCGACGCCGGCTTGGCAACCGAAGCTCTCACTCCCTCGGTGCCGGCCCCATGCGGGAGCCGCACTGCAAGGTCTCCAGCCGTGGGGATTCCTCCTGCGACACGTGCCGAAGGCTCGGTCTTCGGCCTCGGCGTGCGCAGCGCCACGGAAGGTGCCTTGGGGCGCGGTGGCGTTGACGGTTGGCCGAGCAACGTCGCCACCGCTCGCCGCGCCTCGGCGTCGACACGTTGAGCTTCCGGGGATTGGGGACGACCGCGTCCCAAGACGGGCGCCCGGCTCGCAGCAAGCGCTTCTGCTGACGCGATGGACGCGCCCTCCGGCTGCTTCGAGGCGGCCGGTGGTACCCGGTCATCGAAGTCCGGGGCGCTGGCCTGGGCTGGACGATCGCTGGCCGCACGGCGAACAGTGGCATCCCCACCCTCCTCGGCCTGCTCGGACGGAACACGCGCAGGCCCAGTGGACTCGGTTCCGGCCGGCACGGTTCCGGCGGGAACGGTTCTGGCTGGCGCGGTTCCGACCGTTCCCGCCGGGGCACCATCCGCTACGACCGCGTGCGGCGCGCGCTGGGCCGCGGCGTGGTCGCCCGTTCCGGAGCTTCCCCGCCCCGGTGAGGCTTGCTTCCGAAGCGCAATGGGAAGCGGATCGCGCCGCGCTTCGGAGGGCTGCACCGGAGCATGGCGGCTGCCGATCGACACGCCCTCTCGATCCACACCGCCCCGAGCCGATGGGGGCGGAGTCGCTGACGCCGAACCCGGGCGTGGCTCGTTGGGTGATTCATCGGCTTCGTGGAGCGTTCGCTGGATGGCCGACTGCCTGGGCGCTGGTTGCGGGTGCGGCGCGGGTGCGGTGCGCGGACTGTCGGCACTCACTTCGCGGGCCGACGCGTGATCGGACAACAGGGCCGACGCAGCCGACGCAGCAGGCCGGTCCGCAGCATCCGGTGATCGATCGAGGGTCGGCGGGCGCGCATCAGTGAGCTCGGGTGGCGCTACGGGCTCCGTTGAAGTCGACCCGATCGGGGTCCGCTGGACCACCGCTCGCCCGGCTGGCGTATGGCTGGCTGGTGTACGTCCGGCGGGTGCTCGCTCGCCGGGGTGCTGCAAGGCCGAGCCGCGCTGGATCGGGGCCTGCTCAGTTCGAGACGAACCGTTGTCGCGATCAGCCGAGTCGGTCTCGGGTCGCAGGCGCTCGGCATGGGCGGGCGTCGCGTCCGTTGCGTTCTGCCGCCCCGCTCGCTGGCCGGTATGGTCGGCTTGAGCAGCTACCCCATCAGCCTCGACGACTGCATCATCTGGCGCCGACCTGATTTCGGCATCGCGGGACGCGCGTGGTGCAGCCGGTCCAAACGCGTCCGGCCCGGTGCGAGTCAACGCGGCGATCGGCGAGACCTCTGTTTGGGCCCTCGCCGTCGGCGAGCGCGGCGCGCCATCCAGCGACGACGCGTCGGCGGCACGTTCCGGAGACGTAACGGAAAGGACCGAGTCTCGTGAACCGGTCGCCAGCCGCCCATCCGTCCGTCCCTCGGCGGCACGGGCGTCGTCCGCGGCGGCGTCAGCGGCGTCGGTGGCGACACCACGGTTCATCCGGTCATAGGACGAACCGTCCCGCGGGGGGTCGGTCGACCGGCCATCACCGTCAAGCGGATTGATCTGTGGCTGGACATGCGCAGCCTCATGCCGCCGCTCGGAAGCCTGAGCCGCTGCTTGGGTCACGGGCTCCTCGACATCCAGGGAGTCGTCGACAGGTGCCGGTGTCATCCCCTCGCCAGGGCGCCCAACGTGCTGCGAGGCGTCAAGCGCCACGCGCCCATGTCCAGCCTCGAAGCGCTCGCCCCCTTCGCGCGGCACAGGGGCCGGCGCGCTGGCGGTCAGCTGGGTTCTTCGCGGAGTTTTCTCGGGTGTCGACGAGACGGGATTCTCGGACGGGAGAGGCTCCAAAGCGGGTCGACCCACGCTCGCCGCCCCAACTTCGGCCCGTGGCGTACTGGCGGGGGTCGGCTGCGCGGGCTCCCGTACGAGCCCCTCCTTCTGGAACGGGTCGTCGGTCCCCAGGTCCCGCGCGGGAGTGTCGAGCATGTCGGCGGGGCGCTCGAGGGCAGCTCGTTTGGCTGCGTCAGGCTCGTCGGCTCGCGGCGCAGGATGGCCGTTAGCGCCCAAGGGGGCAGCATCGACCGGCCGCAACACGCCCTGTTCAGAAGCACTCCGTTCCGTGCCGTCCCACTCGGAGCCACGTGGGGCATCCGTCACCCGCCGCGCGCGGAGCTCAGCCAACATGACAGCGTCAGCATCGTCTACCGCGTCGGCCAGCGCGGACGCGCCCTTCGCCTCGCGGGCGTCCACGTTCGCCGCTGTCGATGTCGACGTCGCTTCCTCGACGGATTCCAGGTCGAATGCCGAGGCGCTCTCCTGGGCGACCGGCTCACGCCCCGACAAGCCTCCCCGCGGAGACACCGGCTCCTGCGGCAGCACGGACTCCCGCGGCAACACGGGCTCCTGCAGCAACGCAGGCTCCTGCGACAGCACGGGTTCGCTGGACGATGACGGCTCTCTCGGCGTTGCGGGTTCCCCGAGCAGCGCTGGCTCCACCAGCCATGCTGGCTCACGATGCGACTCGTCTGCCGGACGCGGCTCGCGATCCTGGCGATCAACTACCGCAGCAGAGGAAGCATCGTCCCGTGGCGATCGCTGAATCTGCTGAGCGCTTTCGACCGCCGGTCGCGAGCGAGGCCCTGGATCCCGAGAGGCTGTTGGTGGTGATCGCTGAATCTGCTGAGCGCTTTCGACTGCCGGTCGCGAACGAGGCCCTGGATCCCGAGAGGCTGTTGGTGGTGCGTCCAGTTCCTCCCGACCGTGACGTCGCTGCGCAGGCATTGCCGCAGACGCTTCAGCCGGATCTCGGTCGAGACCGGGCTCGGCGAGCTCTCCTACCGGCTGCGGCCTCGCGTCATCACCAGAAAGCTCAGGGCCGGTCGCGCTTGGCTTCCGCGAATCACGCGGGGGCACGGCAGCAGCCGGCGACTGCCCCTTTGGCGACAGTGGATCCGCGACGGCATCTGCGGTAAACGGCGCGGGCCCGGCATTCTCTCGGATGCCCGGGACCTCGCGGGAGTCACCAACCAATGCGCCGGTTTCCACTGCAGCGCCTTCGGCTTCATGGCCTGATACCAGCTCGCTTGGCCGCTCACGAACGTGACGACCGTCACCCCGAGTCGCCGCCGAGTCGGTGCGCACCGCTTCGGCAACCGAGCGCTGCGCCGTCGCGCGCGCGGGGGTCGGTGCTCCCGTTGTCGGTGCTCCCGTTGTCGGTGTTCCTGTCGTCGGTCTTCCTGTGCCGGCGGCCGCCGTGGGCAGACCGTTCATAGCGTCGGGAACGACGTCTGGCGCGGCGTCGGGTGACGACGACTCGGCTGGCCATCCAGCCTTGTGCGCCGAATCCGATACAGCAGCCGATGCGCCACGCGCTTCCGCGCGCTCGTCAAACGACCGGTCTCCGTGCGGAAGATCGGCACGGGATTCCACACGTGCGGGGACTGCGAAGGACGGATCGGGTCTCGATGGAGTGTGGCTGACCGCGGTGGGAGTTACACCATCAGAAGATCTGTGGTGCGCAGCACCAAAGTCGCGCTCCGCACGCTCCTCGGACGGAGCGGATTCGAATCCCTCCGCGGGCAAGCTCCCGTGCGCAGCGTCCGCTGCCGGCTCGACGTTGGGCATGGAACGCGTCGGCGCGGAAGAGTGGCCCCCACGTGCGGCGCCCTGCGTTCCGGAACTGTCGGCTTCTCGACCCGTGGGTGCCGCAGACGTGGCCCTGCGGACCACGGTGGCGCCCGAGCCTCGGTCCGCAGCGGGAGCCGTTGCCACCCCCTCGGCACTGAGATCGCCCGCTTCTCGCCCGATCGCTGCTGGCGCATCCGGCATCGCTGAAGGGTTCGAGAGCGAGCTTGCGCGCGATGGCAGGTGGCTGGCAGCGATCTCGTCGGGCTCATCAGAGACGGGTTGCTGTCTCGGAGGCTGCGACCGGGCGGTCGAGGATCTGTCGGCTTCAGCCTCGGTCGCAAGAGGCTCGACGTCCCGTTGCACTTTCGCAGGCGCCTCCCCTCGCGATGCAAGACCTTGCGATGCAAGACCTTGCGCCACTGAAGGCTGAGCCAATCCCAAAGGTGCCGCACCACTGGCTGCTGGCTCGCTCGGCGCAGGCTCGCTCAGCGCGGGCTCGGCGGCAGTAGGCTCGGTGAGTGCTGGCTCGGTGAGTGCTGGCTCATTCGGCGCGGGCTCGGTCGGCGCGGGTTCACGCACAGGATGGGTACGCTCTCCTTCTGGTGCGCCTGTCGGGGTCGACGTACGACGATCGGAAGCCGCAACGTCCTGACCGCGCTGGAGCACCGCGCGGTGAGACGCGCCTGGCCTAGGCTCCTGACCTTCTGCGGGCCGCACAGGTCCGTCGTCTGCTCCCAGCACATCTTGGCTCGGCGACATCGAGGCCGCATTGGACACGGTTGCCGGCACTTCAGAAGACGCCGCTGCTCGAGCCCCGGCGACAGAAGGCTCAGCGGTCGAAAGGGCCATCGCCGGAGCCGCGGACGCTGGCTCCGCGGTCGTCGGCTCAGGGGGCAAGGTCGCATCGCCCTTCGCCTCGTGTGGCGCGGAAGGGTCCACGGCCTCGCTGCCGAGCAGGCCAACTCCGTGCATTGCATGGCCTGACTCGTCCGGCGTTTCGCGGGGCCCGGCGATGGCAGGCTCGATCGAGCTCGGCACGCCAGGCTTTCGCCTAGGACCCGCCGGCTCGCGAGGCACCTCGCCATCGCCTGGCGCAGCCGAAGCCAACTGCCCTCCGATCTCGCCATCCGTGAGGCCAGGCGATGGGCCGGGTGGATCGTGGTGTGAGGGACCGTAGTGGGATTCGTGGCGTGAAGGATCGCTCCCTGGAGAGGATGAGACCTTTCGAGCCATCGCGCCGCGCGTTTCGGAAGGCGGGCGTCGAGAGACTCTGGCCGCTGGCTGCGCTTCGGTCGACGATTCCGGGAAGCGCTTCGGCCTTGGCGCGCCTGGATCTTCGGTCTCCGGAACGCCAATCCCCGCATCGCGCGCGCGGGAGACGTCAGGCCCGAAGTCACCGCTTTCCTGCGCCGGCACCCCCAGCCCCTTCCCTACGGCAGGTTCAGCCACTCTTCGGCGCAGCGTAGAGCTCGAGACCGACACGCTTGGGAGCGCCCGCTGCCCAGCTTGAGAAGCTGCCTCCGCTGGCTGCGACACAGCCC
>CALFAM010000344.1 GCA_937948815.1 uncultured bacterium | reverse complement strand
TCCCTGGCACCGGCTCAGCAGGCCTCAGCCGTGATCACGGGCCGGTTCCACGGCCTGCTATTCGCGCTTCAGATGGGGCGCCCGGCACTCGTGGTCTCGAGCAAACCGAAGGTCTGCCGCTTCCTGGCGGAGCACGATCTAGCACGCTGGCGGGTCGACGAGGACAAACCGGAAGACCTCGTTCACCTGTGGCCAGCGTTCCGCGCGGCCTGGCCCGCACTCACAGAGCAGGTGCGCGCCTTACGCGAGACGCTCGTCGCCGACGTCTGGAAGCACACCGAGCCGGCACGCGATCGGCTGCTGCAACAGGCTGCGGCCCTGCCGCCCCCGTCACGACGCATTCGCGATCGTATCCGCCGACTCCTCGACTTGGGTCGCTGGGTGTGAACGACACGAAGGCCATGCACCTCGGTTTCTTGACCACCGAGTACCCGCCGATGCGCTTCGGCGGGATCGGCACCAACGTCCGCAATGTGGCACGCGCCCTGGTGCAGCAGGGGCACCGGGTCACGGTGCTCGGCTGGGGCGCCTTGCGATCGTTCGACGACCACGGTGTCGCGGTCCGCTTTCTCGGAGAGACGCGGGTACCCCGCCTCGGCTGGTTGCTCAACCGTCGACGTGTGGCCCGTGAGGTTGCCCGGCTGGTGCACGAAGAAGACCTCGTCGCCATCGAAGCGCACGACTGGTGCGGTCCCTCGGCAGGCATTCGTTGGGCGTGCCCGATCGGCATCCGCTGCAATGGCTCGGCCACGTATTTCGGCGACCTTCTGGCTGAGTCGGTCCGCCCGTCGGTTCGCTGGGCCGAGCGTAGGGCCTTGCGCCAAGCCGATAGCGTGGTGGCGGTGAGCCGCTTCACCGGCGACCGGACGAGCCAGCTCTTCGGCCTGGGCAAGCCGGTCGAGGTGATTCCGAACGGCGTCGACATGCAGCGCTTTCGGCCCATCCCCCCCGAGCATGCGGAGGCCGGCCAGGTCCTCTATCTCGGAACACTGGTCCGCAAGAAGGGCGTCCTCGATCTCTGCGACGCCTTCGGACAGGTGGTCGACGCCGTGCCTGGCGCCCGCCTCGAGCTGATCGGCCGTGACACCACGGACACGCGGACCGGTGCTGCCTCGACCTGGCACCTGTGCCAGGAGGCACTGGCCTCACATGCGCACGACCGCGTGTCTTTCCGCGGCCCCGTCGCCTACGACGACGTTCCGAGCCAGATCGGCCGCGCCATGGTTTGCGCCTTCCCCTCGTACGCCGAAGCGCTTCCCCTCTCGTGGATCGAAGCGATGGCCTGCGCGCGTCCCGTCGTGGCCTATGACATCGGCTGGGCGCCGGAGATCGTCACCTCCGGGGTGGACGGCATCCTGGTCCCGGCCGGCAATCGCGCGGCGCTGGCGGCGGCGATCAGCTCCCTGCTGGCGGACCCCGCGCGCGCAGCGGAGATGGGCCACGCGGCGCGGCGCGCGGTGACCGAGCGATTCGCCGCTGATCAGGTCGCGCGAACCACCGCCGAATGGCTCGGCTCCCTGGCCCACCGAGGCAGGTCGGCTCGTCTCGCCGGAGGCCGTAGCGCATGACAACGGACCGGCTCCCACATCTCGTCGTTGTCGCCTACGCGATGGCCCCGGGCCCTGGAGGCCCGGAGGCTCAGGTCAACGCGGTGTTGGTGCGCGCCCTGGCCGAGCGCTGGCCGGCCGGGGTCACGGTCATTTCCGGCGGCCAACCATGGGCAACATCAGAGGCCCCGTTCCCCGCGGCACGCTGCACCATGCACGCACTCGGGCCTGCCGGTGCGCGGGACCCGCTCGCGCCCGCGATCACGCGGCTGGCAGCAGCCCTGTCAGCCCGGCGACGACACGAGGGGCAGCAGGGCATCCTCGAGCGGATCGTCAACCGAGTCGCGTGGCAGGCGACGGGCTGGGGACTCAAGCTGAACGCCTGGCAACATGCCGCGAGCCGACGCCTCGAGCAGGTTCTCGATCGCCATCCGGATGCTTTGGTGTGGTCCCGCGCGTTGCCCTATGCGAGCATCGCCGCCGTTGCCCGTGTTCGTCGCGAGCGTTCGTTCCGCTGGCTGGTCAACATCAATGATCCACTGCCGGCCGATGTGTGGCCCGGGCTCTACGCGAGTCACCCCGCGACCGACCGCAAGACCCGGCAGGCCCTGGTCCGCGCGCTCCGGCACGTCGATGCGTTGACCTTCCCGTGCCGGGCCCTGCGCGATCTCGAGATCGCTGCGTTTCCGACGATCGAGACGTTGCCCGCCGCGATCCTCCCGCACATCGCGCGACCGGCCGAGCCCAGCGTGGCGACCGAGCCCGGTGACCCCGAGCGACTGCGCATCGCATTTGCCGGGACACTGAACAAGACCCGGATCAGTGACGCCTTCTCGGCAGCCGTGAACGCCTGGTGCGAGGCCAATCGAGACGCCGCGCGCGCCCTGCACTTCACCTTCCATCTCTCGATCAGCACCCCCCACACCCGGGCCTTTCTCGACAGCCTGCCCGTCGCGTTGGAGCAAACCGCCGGGCGCGGAGGGCCGGAGCTCGATCGCGAGCTCGCCACCCAAGACGTGCTGCTCGATCTCAAGGCAGATGCCGACGCACCGCTCTTGCAGTCGAAGAGCACCTCCTATCTCGCCTTCCGCAAGCCGATTTGGGTCGTGGGTACCGATTCCGGGACGGTCTCGGACATGCTCCGTGATCACCATTGTGGCTGGGTCTCGCCCCGCGACGACCGTGAGCAAATCCACGCCAATCTCGACGCCATCTATGCCGCCTGGCAGGCCGGGACACTGTCCGCGCACGCGCCGAGCGAGAACCTGCTGAGGCGCTTTTCGGCGGCACGTCAGATCGACGACCTTGCCGTGCTCGTCGAAGCCATGTCTCGGACCCAGGCACAAGATTCAGCCGAGCCGATTGGGCTCGTCGGAGCCGCATGGCCATGAGCATCACCCTGGCCCATCGATGCGTGCCAAGCGCAGCGGACCGGACCGCGCCGTGAGTCGCACGCTCGGCGACTTGGTGGTCGTCTCGCACGTCGCACACCATGACTGGCGCGGGCGCCTGTGGGCCTACGCGCCCTACGCGCGTGAGCTCGAAGTGTGGGCCGATCTCTTTCCGCGCCTGCTGATCGCCGCGCCCACCAAGGCCGGCCCGCCACCCGGTGACTCCGCAGCCATCGACCGCAAGAACGTCCACCTTCTGCCACAGCAGGCATCGGGAGGCGATTCCCTCGGTGCCAAGGCTCGCCAGCTCGTCATGCTGCCTCGCCTTGTGCGTGATCTCAGCCGGGCGCTGCGCGGCGCCGGCGCGGTCCACGTCCGCTGTCCCGGCAATCTCGGGCTGCTCGGTGTCGTCCTCGCGCCGCTCTTCTGCCGTCGCCTGGTCGCCAAATACGCAGGCCAGTGGGGTACGTATCCGGGCGAAGCCTGGTCGTTTCGCCTGCAGCGCGCCTTGTTGCGCTCGCCCTGGTGGCGGGGACCGGTCACGGTCTACGGAGACTGGCCCAAGCAGCCGGCCAAGGTCACACCTTTCTTTACCTCCGTCCTGGACGACGCGCACGTCACCCGCGCGCGGACGACCATCGAGCACGCGCGGGTCCCCGGGCCGTTGCGGGTACTCTTCGTTGGCCGGCTGAGCGCCGCCAAGAACGTCGACGCCCTGATCCGCGCGCTCGCGACCTTGAAGGCGCGTGGCATCGCGGCCGAGGCCACCATTCTCGGCGACGGCCCCGAGCGTTCGAGCCTCGAAGCCCTGGCCAGCGAGCAGGACGTGGCTGCGCAGGTGCACTTCGCCGGCGGCGTCGACTTCGAGGACGTGCTCGAGGCCTATGCCCGCCATGATGCCCTCGTCCTGGTGTCCGAAACCGAGGGTTGGCCCAAGGCCATCACCGAAGCCATGGCCTTCGGGCTGCTCTGCTTGGGATCGAACCGTGGCCTGGTGCCGACCATCCTCGAAGACCGCGGCGTGGTCATGGAACCCGGGGACGATGAGGCGCTGGCCAAGCACCTCGGCGCTCTGGCCACCCGCCCCGACGCCTTCCGTGCACAGCGCCTGGCAGCGGCCGCGTGGGGCCAGCGCTACACCCTCAGCCACCTGCGAACCGCTCTCGGCGACTTGCTCGCTGAGGCCTGGCAGGTTCCGCGTGAGGCCTTTGGGGACCAGAACAGCAAGCGAAGGCCGCCCAGCACCTCGGGCTGAGACGACGCGGGCTGAGACGACGCGGGGCGAGATGGCGGGCCCTGAGACAACGAGCCCTGAGATAGCGGGCGCTGAGACAATGGGCCGCGAGAATACGTCACGGTCCAAGCACGGCCCGTGAGGCTCGCGTGGCGCCGGCCGGCTGCGCTACCATGACTCTCTGCACGACGATGGTCACCAACCTGACACAGGCACAGCGGATCGGCGTCGCCCCCCCCTCGTTGCGATGAACACCATCACGGCTCCAGCCCGCCTCCCTCACCGCCCAGTCGTCATGCCGCGCCCCATGGTGCGCCGGCGGTCGAGGGAGCTTCAGGAGCTGGCGTTCATTTTCGCCCATGCACCCCTGAGCCTGGCGATCCGGGTCATGCCCTTGGTGGCTACCGCCCACGCCCTGGCCGTGCTGGCCATCGGGCTGCACTGGAGCGCCTCGAGACGAACTGCCCATCGGACCATTTTGGCGGCTGGCTATCTGGCCGGCGCAGAAGTTCTATGGCGGATGAGCGGCGGTGCCATCGTCTACGAATTCGGGAAATACGGCAGCGCGCTCTTGCTGCTCGCGGCCATTCCCAGACTCCCGGGATGGCGCCGTCCTTCTCAGCTCGCCGCCCTCTACTTCATCCTGCTGCTCCCTTCGATCCTGATGACCATCCAGACCGTGGGGGCGGGAAACGAAGCACGGCGACAGATCAGCTTCAACCTCTCGGGCCCCTTCGCGCTGGCGGTCGCCGCCTTCGTCATCTCGGGCTGCCTGAGCTCGACCATCGACCTTCGTGGCGTGCTGGTCGCGATCGCGGCACCGCTCGTGGGTATGGCCGCGGTGGTCGGGCGGGCCGTTCTCGATGCCGACCAGATTCACTTCAGTGAAGGCTCGAACTTCGTCACCAGCGGTGGGTTCGGGCCCAACCAGGTCTCGGCCGCCCTCGGCCTCGGCGCCTTCATCTGCTTCTTCCTCGCGCTGCAAACCCGAGGCGGCTTGTGGCGTTGGATCTACCTCGCGCTCTCGCTGCAGCTGATCGTTCAGGCCGTGCTCACCTTCTCGCGCGGCGGCGTGCTCAACGCCGTGATCTGCACAGGGGTGCTCGGCGTGCACTTCCTGCATCATCGCAAAGCACGGATGACCCTGCTGCTCGGGCTGCTGGCCATCGGCGCCCTCGGCACCCAGCTCATTCTGCCGCGTCTCGATGCATTCACGGGTGGCACCTTGAGCAAGCGCTACGGCGATCTCGACCCCTCACTGCGGCGCGAGATCGCAGCGCACGAGTGGCAGCTCTTTCGAGACAATCCGCTCTTCGGGGTCGGGCCCGGGATGGCCAAAGAACATCGGCGTGCAGCGTTCAGCCACGATATTGCCGCCCATACCGAGTACACCCGCATGCTCGCCGAGCATGGAATCTTCGGCATGGCCGCACTCTTCGGCCTCGGTCTGCTCGCGTTGACGGCCTACGTGCGCGCTCCGACCATGCTGACCAAGGCATGGGTGGCGACTCTGGCGGGATGGTCGATGCTCGAAATGTCCCATGCTGCCATGCGCATCGCGGCCATCTCGTTCCTGTTCGGGCTCGCCCTCGTGCGCTGGCAACGTCCGCCGAAGGCCCAACGTATGCGGCAGCCGCTCCATCCCGGGGCACACATGGCGCCACCAGCGCTGACCGCTACGGCCGCTCCACACCAGACCTTGCAGCCGCCACGGTTGTCGGATTCGGCGCCGAATCCGGCGGTCCGTGGTTGATCCGAGCTCGCCTTGCACGCCCCCGACACCCTCGCGCTGGTGATCTGCACCTATCGACGGCCCCAGGCGCTGGTTCGACTGCTCGAGGCGGTTGGCAGCCAGACGCGGGTACCGGACGAGGTTTTGATCGTCGATGGCTCCCCGGACCAGGACTCGGAGGAGGCGGTGGCGCCTTTTCTCCACGCCGACGCGTCCGCGGTGCGCTACCGACGGGCCACGGCCGAGGAACGCGGTTTGACTCGCCAGCGCAACGTCGGCATCGCCGAAACAACGGCGACCATGATCGCGTTTCTCGATGACGACACCGTACCCGAGCCTCGCTACTTCGAAGCGATCCTCGCCTGCTTCTCGGCCCACCCCGACGCCATCGGTGTCGGCGGCTTTCTCACCGAAACCACCTGGCAGCACACTTCGGACGATATCGAGCCGAGGGGCGAGGATACGGTACTTGCGGTCCCGGGAGGGACATCGGGAGGGCTGTATCGCCAAGGTCCATGGAGCCGACCGGAGGGGCTTCGGTGGCGGCTTCGCACCCGGCTCGGGCTCGCCAGCCCGCTGCCACCAGGCTGGATGCCGCCGTCCGGCCATGGCCGCTCGCTCGGCTACCTCCCCCCGGATGGCCAAGATCATCCGGTGGAGTTCATCATGGGTGGGGCATCCACCTGGCGACGCTCACTTTTCGACCAGGCATCCTTCTCACGCTACTTCGAGGGCTACGGTCTCTATGAGGATCTCGACTTCTGCCTGCGGGTTCGTCATCGCGGCCCGCTCTTTCTGTGCACCCAGGCACGCGTCGCCCACTTGCACGAGCCTCTCGGCAGGCCACGTCCTTGGCACTATGGGCGTATGGTGACGCGCAACGGCTGGCGGGTCTGGCGGACGCGGTGGCCGCAGCCGTCCTGGCCAGATCGCGCACGCTGGTGGTCGACCACCTTCTTGCTCGCTGGCTGCCGGTTGGGTGAGGCCATTCGGGGGCCACGCCGTGGCCATGCGCTACTCGAGACCTTGGGACGCCTGGCAGGTGGCGCCGAGGTTCTGATGCATCCGCCGCCACGTGAGGAGTCGCCTCTTGAGGAGCCGTCCCGTGTCTAGCTTGGATCAGGCGAGTCTCTGGGCCTTGCAGATCGACGGTGAGCGCGCCGTTGGCCTTTGGCAGACACAGCTGGTGCGCTCGGGTCGGAATCGTGTGAAACCGGCGCCGAATGACAATGAGATGCCGTTGTCCGACGGGAACGCCGCGGTCGCACTGGCAACGTTGGCCGCCACCCATCCCAACCACGAAATCGCCTGGCTCGATGTCAGCTTCGAGCCTGATGCAACCCGACCGGCGACCTGGCCCGCGCTCCGGCGACACCCGCTCGAGCTGCTGCATCTGGGGGATGTCGACCCCGCATCACCAACCCTTGCCAGTCTCGGCTGGGTCGAGTACGAGGCGCCCTATCTGCTGCCTACGCGCAGCGATCGGCCTCGTGCCACCTGCCTGGTGTCGCCACGCGCCGGCTTGGTCCGCGCCAGCGTGCTGTTGGCACTGGGATTCGATCCCGAGCTTGGGCTGGAAGCCGCGCTGACCGACATCGCCTTGCGCGGCATGGCCCATGGCGTCTTTCCGCTGGCCGAGCCACGAATGCGTGTCCAGGTACCGCAATCTGGCCGGAATAGCGCCGGCCACCCTTCGACGGCGGAGGCCCAGGCGGACGGTCCGCCCGCGGCCCAACCCTCGGGCTTGGTCGCGGGCGATGTCCCGATCCTGCTACGACGCTACCTCGACCGACGCTGGGTTCTCGTCTGGCTGCTCGCCAATCTCTGTTTCGAAAAGCGCTTGCCCTTGATGGCAGCCCTGCGAGGTCTGAGGGCACCGGCACCACGGAAGATCGATCATCCGACCCTCTCGAGCCTCCGACCAGAACCCCAGGCGAGCCTCCCGGGTATCGCCAGGAGCGCCGCCGTGTCAGCCTCGGCGGCCGGAGCCGCGGCGGTCGAGGTGGTCATTCCGACCCTCGGCCGACCACGCCTACTGGAGGACGTGCTCGACGACCTCGCTGCCCAGACCGAGCCGCCACGCCGGGTGGTGATCGTCGACCAATGCCCGGCACCGACAGCATCCCTTGCCGAAGCGCAAGACCAGCGTCCCGAGCTCGCGGTCGAGCCGGCAGGAGAGCGCCCATTCGAGATCGAGCGGCTGACGGTTGCCTGGACCGGCGCATGCCGCGCCCGGAACCTCGGTCTTTCGCGCACCCGGGCCGACTGTGACTGGGTGCTCTTGCTCGACGACGACGTTCGTTTCGGGCCGGATCTGATCGCCGGCATGCGCGCGACGGCCGGCGCCTACGATGCCCACGCTGTCAACCCGCGGGTCCATCTCCCGAACCAGGACCCCGCAGTATCGAATGCGGGCACCCTGCCACGCCTATGGCCGCGCTTCGCAGGGGTGGCCCTGCTCTCGCGCGCTGCGTGCGACACCGTGGGCGGCTTCGACCGGCGCCTGGATGGCGGCTATGGCGAGGATTTCGACTACGGCATGCGCCTGCGCCGATATGGGTTTTACGTCGTCTACGACCCCGCCCTACCCGTCCTCCACCTACACGCGCCACGGGGCGGCTTTCGTGCCCCCCACCCCCATCCGTGGCCCGCCGAGGGCGCCGAGTCGCCCAAGCCGTCGCCGACCGTGCTGCTGTCGCGGCGCCTGCACCAGACGCCGACGATGCGTCAGGGATTCCTGCTCTTCTTCGTCCTCGCCCACCTGCGATCGACACGATCGTGGCGATGGCTGCGCAGCGTCCCCTTGCTGCGAAAGCGGTGGCGGGCGAGCGTCTACTGGACGGACAAGCTCGCGCACCGAACGAGTGTTCAGTGGAACGGTGAGGGTTCACGTGCCCCGCAGAGAGGCAGCAACCCGCCTGGTGGCAAACCCGATCTCCGAGTCGACCCTCACGAGCCGGTCGACACCGCGCCGCGCGCATCTTCCTGAGTGCACTGTCCTGATGAGACCAATCACTTCATGACCGCCGGCGCCACGCGCGAAGCCGCACCGATCGGGATCGTGCAGCTCGTCGACACGCTGGCCGTGGGCGGGCTCGAACGCTTCGCCCGGGATCTTGCCAACCTCTTGCCGCGCAATCACTTCGCCCCGCACCTGTGCACGACGCGCGCGACCGGCCCGCTGGCCTCTGGCCTGGCCGAGGACGTCGAAACGCTGAACCTCGGTCGCCGCTACCGCTACGACCTGCTCGCCTTCTGGCGCCTCGGACGATGGATTCGCCGGCAGGACGTCCGCGTCGTCCACGCCCATGGCCACGCTGTGCATGCCGCGCTCGTGGCGACCGTCGGCAACCGTCGGGCCGGCGTCGTCTGGCACCTTCACAGCGGCGCCTGGGCCACGAAATCGGAACCCGGGCGCGCACTGCGACGTGCGGCCCGGCACGTCCGCCATGTCTTCACGGTGACCGAGGCCCTGGCAGCCTGGTGCCAGGACAGCCTCGGCGTGCCGGCGGATCGGGTCGAGTACCTGCCCAACTTCATCACACCCAACCCCGGGACACCGGAGTCCTTGCCACTCGGCACCGACGAGGCTCGGGCTCAGGTCGACCTGGATCTGCCGGGCGAGGCTGGCAAGCGCCTGATCTCGGTCGCCAACCTACGGCCGGAGAAGGACCTCCCGAACCTGATCGAGGCCATGCGCCTGGCACGGCTCGAAGATGAACGCCTGCATCTCCTGCAGGTCGGCGATGGCACCCCCGAGGCCCGGGCGGACCTCGCACGCAGCATCCGCGCCGCCGGGCTCGAGCAACACGTCTCTGTGCTCGGCCATCGAGACGATGTGCCCGCGCTGCTGCGCGCATCGGACGCCGCAGTTCTCGCCTCCCGCTCGGAGGGATTCCCCCTCGTGTTGCTCGAGTACGGTGTTGCTGGCTTGCCCACCATCGCCACCGAGGTGGGCCAGTGCGGCGAAGTTCTCGACCAAGGAAACGCCGGCCTCCTGGTTGCGCCCGGCGACTCGGCCGCCCTGGCGCGTGCGATGCTCCGCGCCGTCGCGCCGGAGCACAGACAGCTGGGGGAGACGCTGCGCAGGCGAGTCCACGCCCACTACGCGGCGCACTCAATCGTCGAACGCATCACCAGCCGCTACCGGCACCTGGCTGCCGTGGTCACGACGTGAACGCGCCCCATCACAGGCCCCCCACGGATCGCTTGACGCCCGAAGTGGACGCCAGCCCCGCCCTGGGCACCCACTCCGCCTCGGACGTCAGCTCCGCAACGCGGCCCGCTGTCTGCCTGGCGGGACCGATGCTGGGGCGACACCCGGGATGGGTGGTCAGCCAAGGTGAGATCTTGGCCGAGCTCCTGCAGGCACGCGGCCAGCAGGTGCACCTGACGTCCAGCGAGCTGAATCCCATCCGACGTGCGCTCGACATGGTGCGCACCCTCGTGACGCAGCGCCACACCATCGACGTGACCGTGGTGATGGTATTCAGCGGCCGTGGCTTTGCTGCCGCGGATCTGACGAGCTGGATCGCGCGCCGTCTCGGCCAACCGTTGATCTACTGCTTGCGCGGCGGCAACCTGCCGACCTTTGCCGCCCGCCATCCGCGCTGGATCGCCCGGGTCATGCGGCGGGCGGACCTCCTCATCGCACCCTCGCGCTACCTCGCCGCCCAGCTTCCGAGCTGGGGCCCCCCGGTCGAAGTGATTCCCAACATCGTGCGCCTGGAGCGCTATCCGTTCGCGTTGCGCGAGAAGCTACGCGATCCGGGGGCACCGCGCCTCCTGTGGATGCGGACCTTCCACGACATCTACTGCCCCGAGCTCGCGCTCGAAGCCCTCGCCCTCGTGCGCGAGCGTTTTCCGGGGGCGACGCTGACCATGGCCGGCCAGGACGCAGGCTTGCTGGCCCAAACCAAGGACCGCGCGAAGGCGCTGGGTCTGGACGAGATCGTGCGCTTTGCGGGCTTCTTGGACCGTGCGGCCAAGGAGCGAGAATTCGAACAGCACGACGTCTTTCTCAACACCAACAAGGTCGACAACATGCCGGTCAGCGTGGTCGAAGCAGCGGCGTTCGGCCTTCCCGTGGTGGCAACCGAGGTGGGAGGCATTCCCTACCTGCTGCGTGACGAAGCCACAGCCCTGCTGGTGCCCTCCGGTGACGCGCAGGCCATGGCAGCAGCCATCGAGCGGCTGGCACGCGATCCCGACCTGACCCGCCGCCTGTCGCGCGGCGGCCGCCGCCTGGCCGAAGAGAGTGCCTGGCCGACCGTGGCCAAGGCCTGGGACGCCGCGTTCGATCGGGTGCGCGACGTGGAAACACCGCGTCAGGGCTCGGCGCCATGAGCAAGCTCGAGAGGATTTACGCGCGACTGCCGGTCTTCGGCCAGAACCTGGCGGTCAGCGCCTACGGCGTCTACTGGCACTGGCTGCGATTTGGGCCGGGATACCGGCAACATCTCGCTGGCTGGCAGGCACGCGAGGCCTTCGGTACCGAGGCCTGGCGCGACTGGACCCAGCAGCGGTTGCGCGCCTTTTTGAACCATGCAGCCCAGAACGTTCCCGCCTATCGCGAGACCTGGACCGCTGCAGAAAAGCAGGCTGCTGCTGCCGGCCGCCTCCGCGAGATCCCCCTGCTCGGCAAGGCGCCGCTTCGGCGCGACCCGCGGGCCTTTGTCCGGGACGACCGTCGGGCGCCCGAGCTGGTGTTTCATACCAGCGGCTCCACCGGCACACCGATCGCTTCGATCTGGACGCGCGACGAGCTGCGGAGCTCTCTCGCGCTGCGTGAGTCACGCTCGGCCGGCTGGGCGGGCGTCTCGTTCGAGGATCCAAGGGCGACATTTTCCGGCCGAATGGTCGAGCCCGACCCGGCGAGCAAGGGCCCGTTCCATCGCTTCAACCGCGCCGA
This sequence comes from uncultured bacterium, assembly GCA_937948815.1. Classification (GTDB taxonomy): domain Bacteria; phylum Acidobacteriota; class Thermoanaerobaculia; order Multivoradales; family J023; genus J023. Next base: position 22,051 of record CALFAM010000344.1, on the reverse strand, counting down.
GCGGCAGGTCTACTTCTCGGCCTTCCACCTGAGCCCAGAGACCGCGGAACAATACGTTCGGGCGCTCCATCAGCACGGTGTTCGCTGGCTGACCGGCTACGCCGTGTCGCTCTACTTGCTGGCCAAGGCCATGCGGGATCGCGGAATCGCGCCACCACCACTCCGCGCGGTCGTCACCACGAGTGAGAAGCTCACCGCGCCCATGCGCGCAGTGATGATCGATGCCTACGGCTGCCCGGTCTTCGAGGAATACTCGACCGTCGAGAACGCCATCTTCGCCAGCGAGTGTGAACAGGGATCCCTGCACGTCAGTCCGGACGCCGGCATCCTCGAGATCCTGCGACCGGACGGCACGCCCTGCGAACCAGGCGAGCCTGGCGAGGTGGTCGCCACAGGCGTCTTGCGCGACCATCAACCGCTGGTGCGCTTCCGGCTCGGCGACGTGGCCTCCTGGGGCGCTTCGCCTTGCTCGTGCGGTCGCGCCCTGCCCGTCCTGAAGGAAGTTGCCGGGCGGGTCGAAGATGTGGTGATCGGTCCCGACGGACGCCAGATGGTGCGCTTCCACGGGGTCTTCGTCGACCTCCCCGCTGTCGAGGAAGGACAGGTGATCCAGGAGTCGCTCGAGCAGATTCGTGTCCGCGTCGTTCCCAACCAAACGCCAGCGGCCACCGACAGCGGAAGCACGGCGGAGCGACACCGTTTCGGCGCCCACACGGTGACCGAGATCGAGGAGCGCATCCGTCAGCGCCTCGGCCACGGTGTTACGGTCGAAGTGGAAACCGTCGACCGCATTCCGCGCACCGCGGCCGGCAAGTTCCAAGCCGTCATCTCCAAGCTCACCCGCCCCACACGCCGAGCCGGGTCCGCGCACGAGACCGAGCCTGCGCGCGAAGACTGATCGACTATGGCCAAGCTGCTGATCGTCACGCCCTACTTCCCGCCCGAGATGGGCGCCCCCCAGGCGCGCCTCTCCGAGCTCGGCGCTCGCCTGCTGGAGCTGGGCTGGCAGGTCGAGGTGCTGACGGCGCTGCCCAACTATCCGACCGGTGCCATTTTTCCGGGCTATCCGCGCTTCCGCACCCGACGCGAGACCATCGCCGGGATGGCGACCCTACGGGTACCGGTCTACCCGTCGAACCGAGGTTTCGTGCGTCGCCTGGCGTCCTACCTGTCCTTCACGGCTTCCGCCACGGCTCATGGCATGCGGTGCGCGCGCCCGGATGTGATCCTGTGCGAATCACCACCCTTGTTCGCCGGGCTCGCCGGCCTGATCCTGGCGCGTCGCTTCCGCTGCCCATGGGTCTTCAACATCAGCGATCTGTGGCCTCGCTCGGCGGTCGAGATGGGTGTGCTCAGCCCCCGCGGTCTGCCAGCACGCCTCGCCGGCGGGCTGGAGCAATGGCTCTATCGGCGCAGTGATGCCGTCACCGGCCAGTCCGAGGAAATCGTCGCTGACATCGCCGATCGCATTCCCGAGCTGGTGACACCCAAGGACATGACACGGGTCATCACCAATGGTGTCGAGCCGAGTCGCTTTGGACCCGAGCATGCGGACGACGAAGCCCGCGCGTTGGTCGGCAATGCGCCGGGCCCGATCTTCCTCTTCGCGGGCCTGCTCGGGCTCGCCCAGGGCCTCGACGAGGTGCTCGACGCCGTGCGCGCCCTGCCCGCGGACGTCCCCGGGCGCCTGGTCCTGGTCGGCGATGGCCCCATGCGGGATCATCTCGCCGCCCGCATCGATTCCGAGCGCATCGACCGCGTCATGCTGATTCCCGCCCAGCCGCGGGAACGCGTGCCCGCCTTGCTCGCCTGTGCCGATGTCGCCCTGGTCAGCCTGGGCCGTACCCTGCGCGGCGCCGTGCCGAGCAAGATCTACGAGGCCATGGCCGCGAGCCTGCCGATCTTGTTGGTCGCGGGGGGCGAGGCCGCCAAGCGTGTGGGCCGGGCTCCCTGTGGGATCACCGTGGAACCCGGACGCGCGGACGCTCTGACCGACGCCTGGACACGCCTGGCCACAGACCACTCCCTCCGCCAGCGACTCGGCCTTGCCGGCCGGCAGGAAGCCGAATCGCGCTACAGCCGGGCTGCCGTGGCCGCCGAGCTCGATGGCCTGCTACGCCAACTCGTCGCAGCGCCGACCGAGGACGGATCGGCCGCGCCGGTAGGATGATCCGAGAAACCACATGAAACGCCTACCCAAAATCTTTCCGGGACGCATCTTCCACGGCTTGGCGCTGGCCACGTGCTCCACGGCGTTCACACTGTTGGTCCTCGAGCTGGGCGTTCGACTGCTCGTCCCCCAGCAGCTCATCACGCTCCGGCCCGACATCTGGCAGCCGGCCGAGATCTTCGGGTGGCGCCATGCTCCCGACGCCGACACCACGATCAACGTGGGCGAAGGTGACGTGCGCTGGCGAACCGATGACCGTGGACACCGAATCAGCGAGCACACTCCGCCAGGCCCGCGCGACACCAAGCAGCCCCTTCGGGTGCTCGCCCTCGGCGATTCCTTCCTGGAAGCCATCCAGGTCGGCTACGAGGACACCACCACGGCTCAGCTCATGGCACTGCTTCGCACGGAGATGGGCCGCCCGGTCGACGTGATCAACACCGGCGTCGGCGGCTGGGGCCCGGAGCAATACCTGCTCGAAGCACGCAGCGAGCTCGCCAGGGTCGAGCTCGGACGCGGCGCTTCGGCCGCCTACGACGCGGTGATCGTATTCCTCTTTGTCGGCAACGATCGCGTTTACCAGCGATATGACACCTACCACCCCAACCAGGTCGCCGCGCCGCGACGCCTGCGTCTGCCGCGCGCGCTTTCCAAGCGCGAGCTGGTCGATGCCATCGCCTATCCAATCAACAATGCCCTCGAGCGTCGTTCACACCTGTTCACCCTGCTCAAGAACCGCGCAAAGTTCTTGCTCATGCGCGTCGGCCTGTCAGCCCACCACTTTCCGGCCACGCTCATTCGCGCACGCAACGGCATCACGGCCGACGGCTCGCCCCCTTGGGGACTGACCGCCGAAGTCTTGACCGACATCCAATCCCTGACCACGGAGAAGGGCCTGCCCATGCTGGTGGTGCTGCTGCCCGGGATCTACCAGGTCGACACGGCCATCGGTGCACGCTACGCCGCGTCCTCGGGGCTCGCGCCCGAGGACTACGATCTCGCCCTGCCCTCGGAGCTGCTCGGCCCCACCCTGGACGCAGCAGGTCTGACCTGGATCGACACGCTGCCGAGCCTGCGCCAGGCCCATCGCGCGGCCATCGAGGCCGGGCAGCGGCCGGCGCTCTACGGCAACGTCGACACGCACCTGGCACCTGCCGGTCATCGGGTGGTGGCCGAGACGATCCTGCCCTGGGTTCGCGAGCAACTGCAGACGCCTGTCAGCACGCTCCTGCCGCAAAGCGAAGCTTCCGCGCGAACGACGCTGCCAGGAGCTTCCGGCAGTGACACCGAATGACGCGCGAGAGCCTCGAGTCCGTTCGTCAGCGCGAGCTTGCACGCGTTCGGGCCGAATACGCTCGACGTCAGCAGGACGTCCCCGCGGACCGCTACAGCCTGGCGAACCCGGCCCACCGGTTCCTGCACGACAGCCAAAATCACGCACTCGACCAGGTCCTGGAGGTCGCTGGGCTCGCGCCGCTGGCAGGCAAACGGCTGCTCGAAGTCGGCTGCGGCAGCGGACGCTGGCTTGCGCACTTCGCCCAACTCGGGATCCGGCCGAACGACCTCACGGGGATCGATCTCGACCTCGGCCGCCTACGCCAGGCACGAGCGTCTACCCCGGATGCGGCGGCAATCACCGCCGACGCCTCGCGGCTTCCCTGGACGGACGGTTGCTTCGACCTGGTCTTGCAGTCGACCGTGATGACATCGATTCTCGATCCCGCGCTGCGCACGGCAATCGCCGCTGAGATGATGCGTGTGGTTCGCGCTGACGGCGCGATTCTCTGGTACGACTTTCGGGTCGACAACCCACGAAACCGTCAGGTTCGCGGTGTGCGTCGGCGGGAGCTTCACGGGTTGTTTCCCCGTTGCGAGATCATGGTCCGTCGCACCACCCTCGCACCGCCCCTCGCGCGCCTCCTGGTGCCACGTCTACGCGCCGTCGCCGGCCTGCTCGACCGTCTGACGCTCTTCGCCACCCACGACATCGCCGTCATCCGCCCCCACGACGGGCATCCCTCCATCTAGCACGGGCAAACGTGTCCCGAGAAGCGCGCAAGCGGTGCCGACACCGACGCGGTAGCATCCAGCACATGCCCGAACAGCAAACTGTCGCCTGCGTGGTCGGCGCGCGCCCGAACTTTCCGAAGATGGCATCCGTGCTCGCCGGCCTCGCCGAAATCGCATCGTCGCTACGCCCCGTGCTGATCCACACCGGCCAGCACTACGACCAGGCGATGAGCGGCAGCTTCTTCGACCAACTCGGCCTGCCCACTCCGGACGTCCATCTCGATGTCGGCTCGGGCAGCCACGGCGCCCAGACGGCGCGCGTGCTCGAACGGTTCGAAGCCTGGCTCCTCGAGGCCGAGCCGCGTCCGGCTGCCACCGTCGTGGTGGGGGACGTCAACTCGACCGTCGCTTGTGCACTGGCCTCGGTGAAGCTGGGGATTCCTGCGATTCACGTCGAAGCGGGTCTGCGCAGCTTCGACCGCACAATGCCCGAAGAAATCAATCGCGTCCTCACCGACGCGATTTGCGAGTTGCTGCTGGTCAGCGAGCCGAGCGGCGTGGTCAACCTACGCCAGGAAGGACGCCCCGCGCACACCATCGCGCTGGTTGGCAACGTGATGATCGACGCCCTCGAGCGCCAGCTTGCCGAAGCGCGAGCCTGCGAGCAGGCACGCAAGATGGGATTCGATGCCGGAAGCTACGCGCTCTGGACCGTTCACCGGCCCGCCAACGTCGACGACGGAAAGGCCCTGGCCGCGTTGGTCGACCTGGTCACGGCGGTCGCTGGCAAGTTGCCGGTCATCCTGCCGACGCATCCCCGAACCCGGCAGCGGTTGGAACGTCACGGCATGTGGTCGAAGCTAGCCGAAGCCTCCGGCGTTCACGTCTCCGAGCCCTTCGGCTACCGAGAATTCCTTTCGCTCCAAGCAACTGCCGGCGTCGTGATCACGGATTCCGGCGGCATTCAGGAAGAGACCACCGTGCTCGGCGTCCCTTGCCTCACCCTGCGCGCCAACACCGAACGACCGATCACCATCGACGAAGGCACCAACGCCTTGATCGGTCCGGTGGGCGGCGACGGCATCGAGGACGCGCTGCTCCTGCATGTCGATGCCATTCTCGCCGGCCAGTACAAGGCAGGACGCCGACCCGACCTGTGGGATGGCCGGGCCGGCGTCCGGATCGCGCGAGCAATCGACGCGTTCCTCGTCGACCGCTGAGCGACTGGGCTACGGGGCGCAGTTCCGGGTGGTCACGCCCGGCTCGAAATAAATCGACACATAGGCACCCGCCACGAACTCTGCGATTGCCGTGTGGTACGAAACCACGCGTCCCGCCGCGTCGATCACGCGATCACGCTTGAATCGCTGACCATGCGAAAGGGTTTCGTGATGGTTGCAGTGCGGGCCAAAGTAGGCGAAGTTCCCCGGCAGGCTCCCCATCGTGGTGCGGATGCCGTCCGGGAATGCGGGGATGCCAGCACTCACGAGGGGGTCTCCGAGATCCTGCTTCACCAGAATCGGCGTGGTGATGTGCCCATCTTCATAGAGCGGCGCGCTGCGGTAGCACAGCCAGTGGCGCTGACCCGGATCGGCCGCCAGCGGATCGGTGTTGGCCGCCAGGCATGACTGGTCGACGAAAGCATTGATCACATTTTCATAGAGCGGGCGTCGCAGCGGCGCGCCCGATTCCTGCGCATCGGTATCGATCACGCCGTTGCCATCGAGGTCGACGTCGACCAGCGCCGGTGGCACGAGGCCGAAGTCCCACTCCTGGACGGTCACCGGCCCGGTGTACCAGGCGATCGTCGAATCATCGTAGGCGAGCGGCGGCCGGGTCGTAGCGCCCGAAACACCCAGGGTGATGCCGCGATCGTTCCCGGCCAGATCGGCGCCCCATCCGGCTTTGCCAGCCACGAAGTCGAGGTTGGCATTCACGCCGCCACCACCGGCCGACTCACCGACCAACAAGAGCTTCTCTGGTGCCGCGTCGAGACGGATTCGGTGCTCCTGATCGTCGCTCCAGACGCCTGCAGAAACCGCATCGAGCACGCTGTCGAGCACGAGATGGCCGTTGAAGAAGGCGGAATCGAGAGGCTCGTACGGAACCGCGAACCCCGCCGGGCTGGTCCACTCACCGCCATCCAGCATGACGGAGCCACTTTGCCCTTGCCAAAGGTCGGACGAGCAGTAGTTGATGAAGATGCGATTCCAGGCATCGCCGCCGCCATTCTGGGTCGGATCCGTCACCACCGTATTGACGCCCAACAGGCCGGGGATTCGCCCTTCGAAGGGCAGAAAGGCCAGGTCGGTGACACCGTTGCGATCGAGATCGGTCGACATCTTGCGCGGAAAGTCGAGCAAGTCCGGGCCGCGGCCGGTCCACCGGTCCATGCAATCTTGATGAAGGCCGGCTTCGTCGACCGCATCGAGACAGCCGCCGCCGCCCTCGAGCTGAACCACCCACTTGTCCGCGTTCATCGAGTTGATCGGCGCCGGCGCGAAGTAGAACACCGCCGGAGAGCCGTCATTGCACACGGCATTCGGATAGGCGTTCAGGTCCATGGTCACCCGGAACATCTGCACCTCGGGCGGATGAATCGCCGCATTGAAAAGGCGTGGATTGTCGCTCAGCCCACGCGTGGCGTAACGCGAAGCGAGCGCGACACCCGCGCAGTCGTTGGGATAGATCCCACAGTTGGTCGGAAACGTCGGCGCGGCTTCTGCCGCCGGGACGAGCAGAAATGTCAGCAAACAAAGCAAGGCGACGGGAAGGAAATGGAATCGGGTCATCGGATCTTCTCCTCGTTCAGTCATCAGCGTTCGAGCGTGAACGACGACAAACACACGATTTCCTGCCAGCGCGCATCACACGCATCCTGCTCCACCCTCCGTGGAGGCACGATTGCCAGCAGGCTTCGAGAAGGTCTATGCGACGACCCCGTTCAATCTGACATGTGCATCACAGAATGTTCGAGCTCCGCGTTCGCGGGGTCGGGCTAAGCCGCGCGGTCCAACCAGGGAAAGGCGGACGCACGCGCGCTGGAACGCGTCGTGGCCGTTCAGAGTGGTGCGGTGAGCTGGCGCCCGGGACGGAGCGCCCGCCCCGCGTCGAGACGCTACTGAACGATCGGAAGAAGGTTCTTCTTCTTTTCGGGCTTGTTGTCGAAGGAGAGGGTATCCATGGGGCAGACGGTGACGCAGACGCCGCAGCCGATGCAGGAGGAGGTCTCGTTGTCGAGCACTTCTTGCTTCAAGGCGTATTGCATGACGTCGATGCCGACCTGGCAGTTGCGTGAGCACTCGTTGCAGCCGATGCACTTGTCATTGGCCACGATGTGGAAGCGGGACCAGCCGAGCTTGGAGAAGATCTTGGACTGGACCTGCATCATCTTGGCCAACGGGCACCAGAACCGACACCACACCTTGCCACCCATGAATGGGTAGACCGTCACCGGCAGGATTCCGACCAGCCAGACGTCGACGATGATGCGGTAGCCGTAGATGCCCCAGTCCGCGGTCTTCATCAGACCCCAGGTATCGCGGCCGAGAAGGATGACGGTGATCGCTCCGGCCAGGATCAAGACGACCATTCCCATCTGCTCGAGCTTGATGGACAGCTTGCCTTTCGGTGCCAGGTGACGCCAGCGGTCGCCAAAGGTCTCTGCCAAACCTCCACAGCCACAGATCCACGAGCAATAGCGCTTGCCGTGGAACAGAACGAGCACAGGAATCAGCCCAAAGGTGAGCAAGACGCCCCACACGACCCAGATCTGGTGCGGGTCATAGAGCCAGGTGTAGAAGAACAGCGGCCACGCATAGATCAAGCCGTACGAACGCCAGGCCTGATCAGCGAATTGGGGATTGGTTGCCAGGGTCTCGCCTACCCACTGGTACTTCACAGCCCACTGGAAGAGGAACTCGGGGATGATGAAGAAGAACAGCCATTGAAACGACAGCAGGCTCGTGTAGCGCAGAATCTGGAAACGATCACGACGATCGAGCCCCCAGCGCTTGAGCGCCTCGACACCGAAAATCGTCATCAGGGCGGTATAGGCAACGGTGTACCAGAAGGCCCATGATCGCCCGGCGAGCGAGAGGGTGGTGTAGCCCCAGCCTTTGTATGGCCAGAACTCCTCTCCCGCACCGACCTTGATGCCATAGATCGAATACCAAACGAAGAAGGAGAGGCCGAGCCACGACCATCGATCCCGTGCCTTGAGCCCGCGCACGATCAGGCCACCGCCAGCGAGCAGTGTGATCAGCCCACCTACCCAGATCGCGGCGCTTCCCAAGGACGCTGTCAGCCCCTCCCAGGGTGGCGCGCCCCACGGTGCGGTGCCGCCCTTGCCGGCCCCGAACAACCACATGCCGCCGAAAGTGGCCGCGGTCAACACGATCGACCACAGAGGGCCACCGCGCCAGTCGTTCTCCATCTCGATTCCGAGCTTGCGTAGGAAGGCCACCGGCAGCTCTGCACCGATCAAGACGAAAGCGTGATCCATGGGGTGAGCACGCTCTTCCTGGTGCCCACCGCGATCGATCAGCAGATGTGCCGTCCCCGGCTCGAAACGAGCAATGTTCGTGTTGAATGACACCTCGATACGGCCGTCGCGGACAGCCTGGTCGAGCTGTGCCCGGTTGTCCTTGAAGACCCGAGCAAACTCACCGCCGCGGTAGGCGAGCAATACCTTGTTCTGCTCCGACAGCGTCAGCGCTGCTTCGACTGCGCTGTTGCCGCCACCGACCACGACAATCGATTCGTTCTTGTACTTCTTCGGCGAGTAGAGCCGGTGATAGACCTGCTCGAGCGTCTCGCCGTCTACCCCGAGCTTGCGGGGGTTACCACGCTGCCCGGTGGCCAAGATCACCTTGCGCGTGCGGTACGCACCCTTGGAGCTGGTGGCGGTGAAGGTTCCATCGGCCTGGCGTTCGAGGCTTTGGAGCGGTTCTTCCACCCGCACATCGAGCTCGTTGTCCGCCACGATCTGGCGCCATCGCGCAACCAGATCTTCCTTGCGGGCACCATCGAGCCACAGCTTGCCCTTGGCGGGCAGACTGTCCGGCTCCGAGTAGACCCATTTGCCCTCGGGGAAGTTTTCGATCGTATTGGCGATCGCCTCTTTCTCGAGCACGACATGCCGCAGCCCCTTGTCCTGCGCGGCAAGCGCGGCGTTGAGCCCAGCGGCGCCCGCACCGACGATCAGAACATCGAGCATCTCGGGATCGTCCGAGCGCTTGGCCATGTCTGGAAGGCCGACAATGTGCTCGACGACTTCCACGCCTTGCGCCATGGCGAGCTTGATGACCGGCGCACCGGCCAGGTCTCCGATGATGTAGAGCCCTTTGACGTTGGACTCGTTGTTCTTACCGATCTCCGGTCGACGGTGATCGGCAGGGCTGCCGCTGGCTAGGACTTTGGCGAACGCCTCGCGAATCTTCGGCACGAACTTCTCTCCAGCTTGAGGGCGGTCACTTCGAACGGGACGAATCAGGCGCGGACAGCTTCAGCCTCATAGGCGGGACGAAGCGTCTCTCCACAGCCCGAACAAGCCGTGGCGGAAGGATGGTTGGCTGCGGAACACTGACCGCAGGCAACCGGCGCATGGGTAGTCGGAATCTTGGTCAGCCTCGAAGATGTCGGCGCATCTGGAGAGCGTTTGCCGGTCACGAAAAGCACGAAGAGGGCGGCGACGTTGCCGGCCAAACCGGCGAAGAACCATGGAATGGGAGCTAACCCTCTGCCGACCGCCAGCGCGCCGCACACCGCTGCACACACCAGACCGAGCAGCACGTAGACACCGAACCAAAGCCACAGCGTGGAATAGCGCTGCTTTTCCATGGCGCGCTCGTCGAAGAGGGCACCGCGCGCTTGCAAGTCGCGAAAGAACACATCCGGCGATTGCGCGAACTCCTCGAACATCATGGACTTGACATGGAATGTGCGGCCTTTGTATCGAATCTCGACCACCTCATCCCCATTCGCTCGCGTGCGGCAGACGATGCAGCGCTCGCCCTCGCCCGGCCGACGCTCGATCTCCTCGAATTCGTCGGGCGCTTCGCTGACGGCACGCGCTTCTTGCGCGCCGACCGCCGGGATCAACGTCAAGCCCCACAGCATGACCGCAGCCAAGCCCAGGACGGCATACCACAATGAACGTCGTTTCATGTTCGGCTCCCTCGGGACGAGACACGCGCCCCGATCGTGCTACTCAGTACTGCTTTTGCGAAAAGTACCACGATGGTCACCTTCAATTGTCACGAACTGGGCGCTTGGGAAAGCCAGGCCTCCCGGCGCCGCACGGCACCGTTCACATCACGCCTGCTCAACGCCTGGCGGCCGTAGCCGACGACACCTCGACCAACCCGGATGGCGGCACCGCGACTTCTCGCAAGCCTGCACGCAGATCGACCTTCTCCTCCGTCACCAGCTTGCCAGCTGTATCGCGCACCCGCACGATCCGATGGCCAAGGTCCGCAGCGATCCGGAGCACGATGGCGTCCGACGGCGTTGCGTTCACCACATCGAAGGCCGTGTCGCGATCGATATCGATCACCATGGGCTCGTAGAGACCGACGATTGTCTTGTCCGCCGCTTCGGCCCGCAGGATGGGATAGAGCGCGGCCGGCCGGGTCGCCCGGAAGGTGCCGTCGAGCAAAACCTCACGATTGGCCCGCCAGTAGCCCGTCCAGAAGGCCACCATAGCGCGGTGATCTTCAGGAACCTGGGCGAGCTTGACGGAGAGTTGCGGCACGCTGAAGAGCACATTGAGCATCTGCTGTGCTGCCTGTTCAACGGGCTCGTCCGGATGCCACATGAGCATGTCCGAATGCACCGCGGTCGTGCCCGAGAGGAGCCGCAAGTCGGTCGTCTCGACGCGGTTGGCGACCGCGTTGTTCGGACAGTCGACCGCGCGGAACATGTTGCCGTACTTGCGCATCAGCGGACCGATGTAGCGCTGCCGAAACTCGATCATGACAGCGGGACGGAGTCGACGTAGGCGCGCCATGATGTCGGTCATCAGACGATCGACGGCCTCATCGACCGACGCATAGTCTCGGCCGTCCGCTGCGGTCAGCTCGGTGTCCTCGGTGGGCATGAAGCGGTCGATGAAGTCGAGCTTGAAGCCGTCGAGATCCCAGTCCACCAGAGCCTTCTCATACGTCTCGATCAAGGCTTCGCGTACCTCGGGATACCGGGGGTCGAGCACATAGGTCCCCTGACTTTCCCAGTAACGAAGGTATTTGCCCTCGAAGCGGGCAAAGCTCTCGGCTTTTTCGCCGACGAACGGTAGCGAGTACCACAGCAGAAACTTCATGCCGAGGGCATGGACTTCGTCGACCAGGGCCCGCATGTCGGTGAGCCGCTCTGGTTTCCAGTCTCCGGTGTACGCATAGCCCCGGTTGCCGTCGAGAGTCTGCCAGCCGTCGTCCACGATCACGGCCTCGTAGCCCAGCGGCTTGGCCAGCCGGAGCTCCGCCATGAGCTCGTCACGATCGAGGTTCTGATGGAAGCTGTACCAGGTCGAAACCATCGGTTCTCGGGCCGCGGCCGGCACCGGAGCCGGCAGGTATCCGTCCTGCCGTGCCCACCACGCCGCAACGTCGGCGAGGGCCTGTTCGTAGCGAATGTCCCGCCCATCGATGCGCACCGACACTTCATAGCGTTCGAGAGCTGGCTCGGGCTCCGCGAATAGCTCGACATAGAAATGAAAATGCGCATCTTCTTCCTTGACGTACGAACCGACGGAAACCTTGCGCAGAGCATCCGATACGGCCACTGTCATACGGTTGCGGTCTGCGGCACTCAACAAGGCCACCACGGGCGCATTTCGGGCAGCGCGCGACTCCACGCGGTTGCGGTAGTAGTTGGCCTTGTCGATCGCGATGGCGGGGTGCCAGTAGCCCGCGACGTCGATCGACGGCACGCGCCACGTGACCTGGATGCGCGGCGGCGGTGCTGCTTCCGGCGCGACTAACGCGATCCGCAAGGTACGGAGAGCGCCATCTCCCTCGAGCTTCCACTCGGCTTCGAAGGTGCCGAGCTCACCTTCGATCTCGATATCCAACGGCTCGAGTGCCACGGCTTCGAGTGCTCCCGCGCCGAGCATCCCCGCCAAGAGGATTGCGAGCCATCTCATCGTCCAACTGATCTTGGCCACGATCATCATCCTCCGAAGATTCGCGTTTCCGGCAGCGTCTCACATCCGGTCGCCGATTCGGAACCGCGCGCCGGGTCGAAACACCGCCAGGGCGGCACCGGCACCGCTCGATCGAGGAGTTCAAGCGCGGCACGCGTCGCCACGCCGCCGCCCACACCCGTGGTAGCGTTGCAAGGCTTCAGGACGCGAACAGCGTGCGCTTCCCAGAGGCCTGTCTTACCCGATTCGACATCGAGTCCTTCGACGCCTATTCGCTGCCCGGCCCGATGACCGACTCACGACCGTTTCATCTTGCGGATGCTGTTCGATTGATCGCACGTGGCCTCGCGGGCGATCTCGACTCGCTCGTGACCACGGTCTCGATGCCGCTCACACTGCTCGATCGCCACCGGGCCGTCCCCGGTCTCACACGGGCGCTGCGCACACGCGCCCTGCCGATTCCCGAACCGTGGCAGCAACGCCAAACGTCGGCGGCCGTGCATTGGATGCGGCTGGAAGCGGCCCGTGCCGAGGTCAGCGCAGCCTTGGACGAGGCCGGCGTCCGCTGGCTGCCGTTCAAAGGCTGTGATGTGGCGGACCGCTACTATGCAGCCCCGGAAGAACGCCCGACCTCGGACCTCGACGTTCTCGTCCTCACCGACCAATTCACGGCCGCGCGCGCGGCCCTCGAAGCAAGCGGCTGGCTCAGCCTCAGCGAAGACCCGCTGGTCGAGCGCTATCGGGCCGACGAGGGCTATGCTTGGCCGGCCAATCGCCCGGGGCGTCCATTGCTCGAAGTCCACTTTCGACTTTGGGGCATGACTCCGGCCACCCTCTCGGATTCGATCGTCGAAGATGCGCGTCCGGTCCCCGGTCTCTTCGAGCTTCGTCCGACGCCAGCCGACGCTTATTTGCTGGCCGCCATTCACCATCTTCTGATCCCGCCCCCGAGGCCTATGATCGGGCTCCTCGACCTGGCGCGCATCGCAGCAGCCGACGACTCGTTCGAGGTGTCTCAGCTCGCGCAGCGGGCGGATCACTTCGGGCTCGCACTACCGGTGGTCATGGCCACGCTCGCTGCCCACACACTCTGGCCGCGTGATCGCCTTCACAGCCTCGCGGTCACCCTCGGCGGCCAGCTTCGCGGCCCCGAACGATTCGTCGCCGCGCGGGCAGCGCGCGGTGGGCTCGACACCATCTCGACGGCCGCCGTGGTTCTGGCGCGCTTGCTTTCCGGGCGTCCGAGCCGAGCGGGCTGGCGCACCATTCCACGACGCGTCTGGGCGCATCCCGGCGTCGTCGCCAGCGAGACACCCGCCAGCTGGCCCTGGCACCGTCGCCGGAAGCACCACGTGCTCCAGCAGCTCGGCTTGCGCAAGCCCTGACCGTCAGCCGACAGCTGCATCAATCCGCAGCGTCCGCCCGCAGCAACGCGACCTGCCGCTGGACCTCGGACCAGGCGGTGCCTCCGAAAGACGTTCGGCGCGCGGTAGCGGCGCGGGGATCGAGCAAGGTCTCGAGCGGCGCGTCGGCCAGGGTCGGATGAAAGCTCGCGGCGGTCTCGCGGTCGAGCTGATCGAGAGACCGCCCTGTTTCGTCGCACCAACGCACCAGGCCACCGATGGCTTCGTGGGCTTCCCGGAAGGGCACACCTCTGCTGGCCAGATGATCGGCGAGCTCGGTTGCCAGGCTGGGGTCGCCCACCAACGCTTGCTCGAATCGGTCCTTGCGCACGGCCAGTCCTTGCCACACACCAGCCATGATCGACACGCTGTCGAACGTGGTGGTCACCGCGTCGAACAAGGCCGCGCGGTCTTCCTGGAGATCACGGTTGTAGGCGAGGGGCAGCCCCTTGACCATCACCAGCAAGCTGTTGAGCGCGCCAACGACCCGCCCGCTCTTGCCGCGCACCAGCTCGGCAGCGTCGGGATTGCGCTTTTGCGGCATGATGCTCGAACCGGTGGCATAGCCTTCGTCGAGGCGCACGAAATCGAACTCGGACGACGACCAGACGATCAGCTCTTCAGCCATCCGCGAGAGGTGGACCATGACGATCGCGCAGGCTGCCACGACCTCCTGCGCGTGATCACGCGCAGCCACCGCGTCCATGGCATTCTCGACCGGCGCCGAAAAGCCGAGCTGATCGGCGGTGCGGTGGCGATCGATCGGATGCGCGGTGCCGGCCATGGCGCAGGCCCCGAGCGGACAGCGATCGAAGCGTCGGCGCGCGTCGCGCAACCGGCCACGATCCCGTGTCAAGGGCCAGGCATGGGCGAGGAGCTGGTGACCGAGCAGGATCGGCTGTCCGCGCTGCAGGTGGGTATAGCCTGGCATGAGCGTCTCGCCGTCGCGATCGATGCGCTCGAGCAATGCATCGACCAAGGCCGCAAGGGCAGCCTCCAAACGCGGCACCTGGCGCAACAGCCACAGACGCACATCGGTCGCCACCTGGTCATTGCGCGACCGCGCCGTATGCAGCTTCTTGCCGACGTCGCCGACCAGCTCGGTCAGTCGCCGTTCCACCGCCATGTGAATGTCCTCGTCGGCGTCGCGCGGGACAAAGGAGCCAGCATGCAGCTCCGCACGCACGGACTCCAGTCCCTCGGCAATGACTTCGGCGTCGGCAGGCGAGAGTACGCCCGTTTCACCGAGCATCGCCGCGTGCGCCAGCGAGCCGTCGATATCCTCGTCGAGCATGACCAGGTCGACGTCGATCGACGAGCCGAACCGCTCCATGTCGACCTTGGTCTGCTGTCCGAACCGTCCACGCAACAAGCTCATCTGGGGCCTCCTGTGCGCCAGTTGGCAGTCCGACTATTCGCCTTCCGAGATGCGTTTGGCACCGAAGCTACGAAGGCGTAGGGCCTGCAGCCGGATGAAGCCCGTGGCATCGGACTGGTCGTAGACATCGTCGGCTTCGAAGGTCGCGGTCTTCTCGTCGTAGAGCGTGTGGGTCAACGAACGACGCCCTTCGATCGTCGCGCTTCCCTTGTAGAGCTTGAGCCGCGCTTCCCCATTCACCCGCTCCTGCACCTTGTCCATGAACGACTGGAGGGCTTCGCGTTCGGGGCTGAACCAAAGACCGTTGTAGACCATCTCGGCGTAGCGCGGGATCAGCTCGTCACGCAGGTGCTGAACCTCGCGATCGAGGGTCAGGGATTCGACAGCGCGGTGCGCGTGCAGGAGCAAGGTGACCCCGGGGGTCTCGTAGACGCCTCGACTCTTCATGCCGAGAAAGCGGTTCTCGACGATGTCGACCCGGCCAATGCCGTGCCGGCCGCCGAGCGCATTCAGGCGCTCGACCAGTGGCACCGGATCGAGCATTTCGCCATCGACCGCCACCGGCACGCCGCGCTCGAAGCGGATCGTCACCCACTGCGGCGTGTCGGGCGCCGACTCGGGGTCGACGGTCATCCGGAACATGTCGGCCGGCGGTCCAGCCCATGGATCTTCCAGTACACCTCCTTCGTACGAGATGTGCATCAAGTTGGCATCCATCGAATACTCAGGCTTGGGTGCTGCCGCCAGACTGATGTCGCGCGCCTTGGCGTAGGCAATCAGATCGGAGCGGCCCTTCATGTCCCACTCACGCCAGGGCGCGATGATCCGAAGATTGGGCGCCAGCGCATAGGCAGCGAGCTCGAAACGGATCTGGTCGTTGCCCTTCCCAGTCGCGCCATGGGCGATTGCTCCGGCGTCCACGCGCTCGGCGCAACGCACCAGCCCACGGGCGATGACCGGTCGCGCCAGTGCCGTACCCATCAGGTAGTAGTGCTCGTAGACCGCGTTGGCAGCCAGCGCCGGGAAGACGCACTCGCGCACGAATTCCTCTTGCAGATCGTCACACACGAACTCGCTCGCGCCAGTGGTGGCAGCGGCAGCACGGGCCTTCTCCAACTCGTCGGCGCCTTGCCCGACGTCAGCCGTGTAGGCCACGACTTCGGCGTCGTAGGTTTCCTGGATCCAACGCAGGATGACGGATGTATCGAGACCGCCTGAATAGGCCAAGACAACACGCATAGTGGTGCTCACTTCGGTCGAGGTTAGTGGGGGACTGTCAGCGCCGCGGAGCGGCGCTTCTCAAGGCGCTGCTGCGAAACTGTAGCCCACCCCTCGCTGGGTCACCAGGTATCGGGGCTTGGTGGGCTTGGGCTCGATCTTTCGTCGCAGGCGGTGCATGTGGACACGCAGGGTGTCTTCGTAGACTTCCTCCAGCGGCCACAGCCGGCGCAGGAGGAAGTCGACCGTCACGGTCCGGGGAGCGCTGCGAATCAAGATGTGCAGGAGCTTGGTCTCGGTAGGCGTGAGCGGCACCGACTCGCCACCGACGAGTGCCTTCCGCCCCACGAGATCCAGGCTGAGGTACTCATCGATCTCGACGATCGGTGCACGTGCGTACGTGAAGTCGCTCATCCGCCGGAGCACCCGCTTGACCCGAACCGCGAGCTCACGCGGCTTGAAGGGCTTGATCAGGTAGTCCTCCGCCAGATGCTCCAGCGCTTCGAGGATCGTCCGCTCGTCGTCGACCGCGGTCAGCATGATCAGCGGAACGTCGCTGGCGCGCAGGATGCGCCGGCCGAGCTCCAGCCCATCCATGCCGGGCATGCGGATATCGATGATCACCAGGTGCGGAAGCCCATTCGATTCGATCCATGCCAGGGCCGCGTCTCCCGACTCTGCCAGCGCGACATCGAAGCCTTCCGCGTCCAGCGCGAGACGCACGACTTCCCGAATATCGGGGTCGTCGTCCACCACGAGCACAGCGTGCACGGTGTGCTGATCGGTCTGCTGGGAAAAAGGAAGTGACATTGCTCGGGATCCTGGTTCGCGGAAAGTATACTTCAGCCTTCTTCCCATCGCTCGAACCTGTCGTAGGCTCTCATGAAGGAAACTCTCGAACGCATTCTTCTCGTCGAGGACGATCACGACATCCAGACGGTCGCCGGCATCGTGCTGCGGTCGCTCGGCGGCTTCGAGCTCGACGTCTGCGGATCGGGTGCCGAAGCGCTCGAACGGGCCCCGAACATCGACCCCGACCTGATTCTGCTCGACGTCATGATGCCTGGGATGGACGGCCCGACGACCCTCGAGGCGCTGCGCAAGGTCCCTGGGTTCGCCGACAAGCCGGTCGTCTTCATGACCGCCCGCGCCCAGCCCGACGAGGTGAGTGGATACCGCGAGTTGGGCGTCGCAGACGTCATCGTCAAGCCCTTCGACCCGGCACAGCTGTGCGCTCAGGTCGAGGCGATCTGGCGTCGGGTCTCGACCCGAACCTCGAACGAACCCTAACAACCCTTGCCCGAGAATCTCTTCAGCTCCGCACTCGCGGGCCGCATTCAGGTCGCCCTGGCCAGCACCGTCGTTGCCTTGTCGGCGATCGTCTGGCTGGGCGGGCTCGCCGCAACCGGCACGGACCTCTCGTTCGGCGCATTCGCCGACGGCGCCCTGATCGACCTCCTGAAGGCTGCCACCTCCTGGACCGCCGCATGGGTGGCCTTGGGATGCGTCTTTGCCGCGCTGATCCTGGTGGTCAGCGCCAGTTCGACCCAAGACAACAAGGAAGCTGCCCTGATCGCCGTGTCGATGGCTGGTGCCGCTGTGCTCGACGCGCTGGCCGCGGTCGCACTGGCACGCCAGGGCCTGGCAACCGCATCGCCCGCCGGTCCGGCAATCGCGATCTGGACCCTTTCGCGGACTTACCTCGCGGCGGCCTTGATGCTCGGCGGTATGTGGATCAGCCGGGCGCGTACGACGCGATTCCTCACCCGCGCGCTGGGCTCGATCGGCGCCGTGGCCGCAGCCGCTGGCATCGCGGCCCTCGTCGGCGCCCCGCTGCCGCCGATGAGCGCCTACGGCGCCATTGCCCCCCACCCGTGGGACCTCCTGGCCCTGGTTCTCTTCGCCATGGCAGGTCTGGTGGTCCTGCCTCACTTGGTCCGCGTACGGCGCACCGCGCTCGGACGCGCGCTGATGCTTTCGACCGTGCCGCACGTCCTGTCTCAGATCGACGCGGCTTTCGGCGGCTCGCCCGCTTTCGAAGGGCACAGCATGGTGAGCCACCTCCTGCGTTTGATCGCCTACGGCGGAATCGCCGGCGCGCTCGCCCTCAACCTGCTGTCACGGGTGCGCTCCGTGTCGATCACCCACCGCGAATTCGAGACCACGCGCCGAGAGCTCAGCCGCCAGACCGAAGAGCTGGTGCGGGTCGACCGTGAGCGCATCCTCGAAGAGGCGAAGCGCCGGCGCGCGGAGCGGCGCCTGCTGATGCTCGAGCGCGCGGTCGAGCGGATGTCGATTGGCGTTGTCATTACCGAGCCGGACGGAACGCTGCTCTACGTCAACCCGGCAGGCGCGTCGATGCATGGCTACAGCACGAGCGATTTGATCGGCACGCGGTACCAGCTTCTGGCGCCGGATGGCGAGCCTGCCGGAGCCTCCACTGCCACGCCGCCCACCGGACGTCCATGGGTCCGTGAGCAGATGTCACGTACCCGCGACGGCGCCACATTCCCCGCGCGACTGGTTTCCGACAACGTCCGCGACGACGCTGGCAATCTCCTGGCCTCGGTCACCTGCTGCGAAGACATCAGCGAACGGCGCCGGGTCGAGCAAATGAAGCAAGACTTCATCTCGACGGTGAGCCATGAGCTGCGCACACCACTCACGTCGATCGTCGCCGCACTCGGGCTGATTGCCCAACCGGCGCTGCGCGAAGACCCTGAGCGCCTCCACGAGCTGACGACCGTGGCGCACCGCAACAGTCACCGACTCTTGCAGTTGGTCAACGATCTCCTCGATCTCCAACGCCTTTCGGTCGGTCGGATGTCGCTCGAGTCGATGCCGGTCGCCATTGAGCCGCTACTCGACGAGACCGCGACCGGAATGCGCGCTGTTGCCCACGAGCACGACGTCCGCATCGAGGCACAATGCCCCCAGGGTCTGCGTGCGATCGCGGATCGGCGCCGACTCGTACAGGTGCTTCTGAACTTGATCTCCAATGCCATCAAGTTCTCCCCCCCGGGCGCCGCGGTCGAGCTCTCGGCACGCGGAGCCGATGAACGGGTCATCCTGACCGTTCGCGACCAAGGGCCCGGGATTCCCCAGGCATTTCAGGATCAGATCTTCGAGCGATTCACCCAAGCCGACGCCTCGACCGCACGCCCGACGGGGGGTTCCGGTCTCGGCCTGGCGATCGCACGTCAACTGGTCGAAGCCATGGCGGGGACGGTCGAATTCGAGACCGAAGAAGGCCGGGGCACGGCGTTCCATGTCAATCTCCCCGCAGGTTCGCCAGATGGTTGACCCGATCTTCATGAAGGGTGTGAGGGACCGGTGATACCGTCTGCCGACGCTGCATTCTTGGCTTGTCTCGGCCTTAGAATTGATGAATCAGCGCGTCGAGACGACAACCTTGGATTCAACCGGAAGAATGCTAGACTTGGTGGCGTCAGCGCACAGATGCACAAGATATTGTGCACTTACGCATCGAGCACGAATCAGACCGTTCCACGAGGTCGATCGAGCACCGAAGGATTGGACGGAGGCAGGCACTGCGGACCGAGGTCAGTGGGCCGGCCACCGGAACGTTCGATAGCGTTCCCCGTACAGAAAGATGACCCGTCGAGAGCTCGATCAGAGTGGCCGTGGAGAGTGGCACGAGGCTCGCAGTGGCACAGCCGATGAGGAGTGGCTGGTGCGCAGGACGACGAGACGTGCATTGCATGCACGCTAAACCGGTGTTCGCCTCAAGACAGCGAGCACCGCTACGGAGGTACGAGATGTCTTCTCTTCCCATGAACATGCGCTGCTTGGCGCTTGGGCTCGCTGCCCTTCTGGTGTTGGCCCCCGCAACCTTCGGGCAGGCAACCACCGGCTCGCTGAGTGGCCTGGTGACCGATGAAGATGGTGACACGGCGCTGCCGGGCGCTGAAGTGGTCGCGCTTCACACGCCCACCGGCACCCGCTACACCACGCTTTCCGGCAACGACGGCCGATTCAGAATTCTCAATGTGCGCGTCGGTGGCCCCTATAGCCTGACCACGACCATGGCGGGTTTCCAGACCACCGAGCAGACTGGTGTCATGGTTCGCCTCGGCGGCGACACCGAAGTCGACTTCGGTCTCCAGCTCGCGGAGATCTCGGAGACCGTCGTCGTCGTGGCCGAAGCGTCGCCGCTGATCAATCCGAACCGGACAGGCTCGACCTCGAACGTCTCGGAGGAATTGGTCCAGAACCTGCCCAACATCAACCGCGACATTGTCTCCCTGGCGCGCACGAACCCTTTCGCTGCCGCCACCAATGACAACGATGAAGCGAGCTCCCTGAGCATCGCGGGTCGCAACAACCGCTACAACAACATTCAGATCGACGGCGCCGTCAACAACGATCTCTTCGGTCTCGCAGATAGCGGAACTCCGGGCGGTCAAGCAGGCACGCAGCCGGTCAGCATCGATGCAATCGAGACCCTGCAGATCCTGGTCGCGCCCTACGATGTGCGCCAAGGCGGATTCTCGGGCGGTGGTGTCAACGCCATCACCAAGAGCGGTACCAACAGCTGGGCCGGCTCCGCCTACTACTTCGATCGTGACGACGGTCTGGTCGGTGACCGCGACGACTCAGACGGAGATGATGTTCCCTTCGGCGAGTTCTCCGACACGCAGTACGGCATCTCCTTCGGCGGCCCGATCGCGAAAGACAAGGCCTTCTTCTTCATCAACTACGACGTGGCCGAGCGAGACACCCCGACGGGCTTCTCGCTCGACGGTTCCTCGGGGCAGACTCTCGATGCCCTCGATGCCGCGACCACCGTTCGTGACTTCACGATCGCCACCTACGGCTTCGACCCGGGCGGATTCGGCGAATCATCGCGCGAAACCAACTCGGACAAGATCTTCCTCCGCTTTGACTTCAATCTCAACGAGAGCCACCAGTTGACGGCGCGTCACAACTACGTGGATGCCGACAACGACATCCTCTTCCCCAACGCGTTCAACTGGGACTTCGCGAGCCACGGCTACGACTTCTTCAGCGAGACCAACTCGACCGTCGGCCAGCTCAACAGCGTCTTCGGCTCCAACAGCTTCAACGAGCTGCGCCTGAGCTTTCAGTCGATCGAAGACAGCCGCACGGGTGCCAACCCTTTCCCGTACGTGCGCATCGACAACGTGGGCCCCGGTGTCATCGATCTCGAGTTCGGAACCGAGCGGTTCTCGACTGCCAACGCCCTCGACCAGGACATCCTGGAGATCAACAACGACTTCACGATGATCCGTGGCGATCACACGATCACCTTCGGAACCCACAACGAGCTCTTCGAGTTCGACAACCTGTTCATCCGTGAGAACTTCGGGTCCTACCGCTTCCGCGGTGGTGTCGACCAGTACCTCACCGGCATCGCCGACGAGTTCAACTACAGCTTCTCGGCCGATCCGAACGATCCCCGGCGCTCGGCTCAGTTCGAGGTCAACCAGCTCGGTGTCTACGCTGGTGACCAGTGGGCCGCACGGCCGAACCTGACGCTCAACTTCGGTCTCCGCATCGATGCACCGTTCTTCCCGGATGACCCGACCTTCAACCCGCAGTCGCTCGCTTTCGGCTTCCGTACCGATGACGTGCCGGACGGTAACGAGGTCATTTCGCCGCGCATCGGCTTCAACTGGGACATCAACAGCGATGGTCGCAACCAGCTTCGTGGTGGCCTCGGTGTGTTCTCCGGCCGCACGCCCTACGTG
>CALFAM010000343.1 GCA_937948815.1 uncultured bacterium | reverse complement strand
AGGTTCTCGAGAAGGTCGCCGAGCGCGCCGATCTGAAGGTCGTGCTCGGCGAGTCCGGTCTCAGCGAACGTTTGACTGCCCTGGTGTGATGAGCATCAGGTCTGTGCAGGGGATGGGGTCATGGCCCCATCCCTTCTGCGTAGGCTCGCTGTCGGGCGCGCGGCTCTGTTGCATAAATTTGGAGTTGGCAATAAAGTCATGCGAGTCTGAGACGAAGCCACATCGCGCGTCTTGGGGGGTGGACCGCCCTACCGCGTGGTGCCAGCCCGCGGGTCCGTGAGTGAGGGAATGATGATGGGACGCGACCGAGTGACCACACGCTTCGGCCCCAGCCGCAGCGTCGATGCCGTCGCGAATCCGGATCGCCGCGCGCTGCTGCGACGCGGTGCGCACTTCTTTGGCCCGGCTGTGGCCGAGTCCGCGCAGCACGCGATCCAGCCGACGTTCATGCGGCGCCCCGACCGACCGGGCCCCAGACAGAAGATGACCCGGATGCCCGCGCCGCCGCCAGCGGCCGTGATTGCCACGACACGTCTCGGCTATGGTCCTCGGCCCGGTGACATCGCTGCGTTCAACGCCCTCGGCGGTACCGAGACCGCGCGCCTGACCGCATGGCTCGACCAGCAGCTCGATCCCGCCAGCATCGACGACAGCGTCGCGGACGCGCGGATGAGTGCGGCCGGCTTCACCACGCTCGGGAAGTCTCTGCCCCAGCTCTGGAACGACCACCATGTCGTCGAGCCCGAGTGGGAGATCCGAATTCAGCCCTTCCTCGAGACCGAGCGCGCGACGCTCCTGCGCGCCGTTTACTCGCGTCGGCAGCTCTTCGAGGTGATGGTCGACTTCTGGCACAACCACTTCAGCATCTTCGCCTATGAGTTCATCATCGCGCCGGTCTGGGCGTGGCAGGACCGCGAGATCATCCGCGCGAACGCGCTGGGAAACTTCCGACAGATGCTCGGTGGGGTCGCCAAGTCGCCGCCGATGCTCTATTACCTCGACAACCGCGTCAGCTCGGCGGACTTCCCGAACGAGAACTACGCCCGCGAGCTGATCGAGCTTCACACGGTCGGCGCCGATGCCTACTTCGGCGCCATCGACCAGGCAGCAGTGCCGACCGACAGCAATGGCACGCCGCTCGGCTATGTCGACGCCGATGTCACCGCCGCGGCCCGCTGCCTCACGGGCTGGACCATCAGCGATCGTTCGTGGGACCCAGACTTTGGCAACACCGGCGAATTCCTCTACCACGCACCGTGGCACGACAACGATCCGAAGACCGTCCTCGGTATCGACCTCCCTGCCAATCAGGCTGCCCTGAAAGACGGCGAGGATCTGCTCGATGCCTTGGCTGCCCATCCGGCGACCGGTCGCTTCGTTGCTGGCAAGCTGGCCCGGCGCATCCTCGGTGATTTCCCGCCGTCGGAGGTGGTCGAGGCCGCAGCAGACGTCTTTACCGCCGCGGTCGCCGCCCCGGACCAGATCGCGCAGACCCTGCGCACCATCGTCCTCCACCCGTCCTTCCTCAGCACCTGGGGTGACAAGGTCAAGCGTCCATTGGAGACGCTCACCAGTGCCATGCGCGGAGGTGAGGCCGATTGGGACTTCGCGATCGGTGCTGACGACACCAACACCTTGTTGTGGCGATTCAATCAGGCGGGACAGCCGCTTTTCTCCTGGCACCCACCGAACGGTTATCCGGACGTCAAGTTCGCCTGGAATTCGACGGCCCCGCTGGTCATGAGCTGGAAGGTCATCAACTGGCTGACCGACGTCCGCGACCCGAGCGAGAACTACCGCATCGATCCGCTGTCCGCGACACCGCCCGACGTCCGTTCCGCCGAGGCGCTCGCGACCTTCTGGATCCAGCGCATTCTCGGTCGGCCGATGCCTGGGCCCGAGCACGACGAGATCGTGTCGTTCATGGCCCAGGGCCACAACCCCAACCTCGACCTGCCGCTGGATACGAGCGAGAGCACGCAGGAGCGTCTGCGCGCGATGGTCGGACTCATCTTCATGTCGCCGGCCTTTCTGTGGCGTTGATCGGAGAAGAACCATGAGCGAGATCACACGACGTGGATTTCTGGCCGGTTGCTCGGCTGCCATCGCCGCCCTGAGCGGTTCCCGCTTCAATACCGTCGCCTTTGCCGGTGGCCCGCAGGGCAACAACGACATCCTCTTGGTCGTGTTCCTGCGCGGGGGAATGGACGGGCTCAGCCTGCTGCCACCGATCGCGGGCGCGGACCGGGGCCACTACGAGAGCTTCCGCCCGAACCTGCGGGTTCCGACATCGGGTCCCAATGCCGCCATTGGTCTGAACAGCCAATTCGGGCTCCATCCGGCCGCGGCGCCGCTGCACGATCTCTTCACCAACGGCAATCTGGCCCTGGTGCCGGCGAGTGGGCAGCCGGTTTTGAATCGCAGCCACTTCGATGCCATGCAGTTCGTCGAGCTGGGGACACCGGGCGACAAGACCGGAACGACCGGTTGGCTGACCCGACACATGGGCTCGGCGAGCAACCTGCCGCCCGAGATCGTCATGCCGTCCCTGGCGGTCGGCGCCCTGCAGCCGCAGTCCTTCGCCGGCAGCACTGAAACGCTCAACCTGAGCAACCCGGATCAGTTCAACCTGCAAACCGGGCCCTACGCGTGGCGCTCGGCCCAGCGCACCAGCCTGCGTCGGCTCTATCAGAGCGACCTGTCCTGGCTGCACGACGCGGGGGTTCAGGCGCTCGACGCACTCGACATCATCGAGCTGAACGTCGGCGACGATTACATGCCGGCGAACGGTGCGGTCTATCCGAACGGTAGCTTCGGTGACCATCTCACGACCCTGGCTCAGCTGATCAAGCTCGACCTCGGGCTCCAGGTCGCGACCCTGGATCTCGGCGGCTGGGACACCCACGGCGATCAGGGTTCGAACGGTGAGGGCTATTTCGCCAGCATCATTGGCGAGCTGGCGAGTGGCTTGGCGGCGCTCTACCAGGATCTCGACGGCACCGGCGCCAGCAACTACACCTCGCGCCTGACGGTCGTCGTGCAGAGCGAGTTCGGTCGTGAGGTGCGTGAGAACGGCGACCGGGGTACGGAGCACGGCTATGGCAACACCATGATGGTGCTCGGCGGTAACGTCAATGGTGGCATCTACGGCAACTGGCCTGGCCTCCATCCCGACGCCTTGATCGAAGGTACGGACATCGCCGTCACCACCGACTATCGCAGCATCGTCACCGAGATCCTTCTGCGCCGCCAGGGGAACCCTGAGATTCACCAGATCTTCCCAGGCTTCACCGCCGACGATTACCAGCCCCTCGGCCTGGTCAATGGCCCCGATGTCATTCCTAATTTCGGTGCCGAAATCTTCGCGGACAGTTTCGAGACCGGTGATCTGAGCGCCTGGTCGACGACCGTCGGCGAGTGATCCCAATCGAGGGGACGCCTGATCGAGGTACCCCTCGAACGTCCTTGCTTCGCCAGGACCGCGTCAATCTCGCGTTCGGCTACGACGCTTCGCGGGCCAGCCAGGGGTGGTCGCAGGCGGCTGCGGCGAGGTCGGCGTAGACCCAGTCGGCGCCGGCTTCGCGGAGAGCTTCTTCGCTGGCGAAACCGGTTGCAACGGCGATCGCACGGATGCCGTGCGCGTGGGCGCAGGCGATGTCTCGCGCACTGTCGCCAACGATGACGACGTGCTCGGGACGGTAGGCGTGGCCGAGCAGTTTTTCCGCACGTCGCAGCGCGGCCGGGACGAGATCGGGGCGATGCGGGCCGTCGTCGCCGAAAGCGCCAAAGGGAAAGCGGTGCCAGAGATCGAACCGCTCCAGCTTGACCTCGGCGCACTCACGCCAGTTGCCGGTGAGCAACCCAAAAGCGCGATCGGGATGAGCCTCGAGCCGTGCCAGGAGCGACTCGACGGCGGGCAGCAGCACCATTTGCTCGACGTCCAGGCGGGCGGCGAGATTGCGATGGTAGGTGGCCCGCATGGTGGGCAAGCGCGCGAGGATGTCCTCGTTGCTCAGCCCGTTGTCCCCGGCCAGCTCGAGCACGATCTGCGGGTCGGTCTTGCCGGCAAATTGATAGCCGTCGAGGGGCCGGTGGCCGCCGAAGGCATGGACCATTGCCTGGCTGAAGATCGGACGAACCTGGGCACCACAGCGCACCAGCGTACCGTCGATATCGAAGAGCAGGAGACGTTTTGCCATGCTGCTCAGGCGCGCCATGTCGGCGGTCGCTTCGTGGCCAGGAACGTGGCGATCCCGTGTTTGCAATCCGCGGTGGCGCGCGCCTCGGCGTTGGCCACGGCGGCACGGGCAAACGTCTCGTCGAGCGGCCGGCCGACGAAGTCGAGGAGAAGCTGTTTGGTGCGGGCGATGGACTCCGAGCTTCCTTTGGCCAAGATGCCCCCCGCGAGGGCCTCGCCCGCGGCTGCGAGTGTCATGGCGTGTGTGTCGGGTGCAGCTTCGGCGTCCGCTGGAAGAGGGGGCGGTACCGGTACCACCCGATTGATCAAACCGATCTCTAGGGCTCGCTCGGCGCTGATCAAGTCCGGGTCGATCAATAGCTCGCGGAGGTCGCGGCCCTTGAGACGCAGGGGTAGGTACGTGGCCACCAGTGCGGCGACGAAACCGATCCGCACCTCGCTGTACATGAAGCGGGCGTCTTCGGTCGCGATCACGTAGTCCTGCGCTGTTGCCAGGCCGCAGCCGCCTGCGACACAGGAGCCGTGAACCAGGGCGATGGTCAGCGCGTCTTGATAGAGGATGCTTCGGAACAGCCGCTCGAGGCGCTCGGAGTCGGCTTGGTTGTCCTTCGCATCGGCTTGCTGGAGCGTCTCCAAGTAGGCGAGATCCGCGCCTGCCGAGAAGTGCTTGCCTGCACCGCGCATGAACACGGCGCGGACTCCCTCGCCTCGAAGGTCACGACTGTAGAGGTCGATGATCTCGTCGACCATCGCAGGGGAAAGCGCATTGGCCTTCTTCGGGTTGTCGAGCGTGACCCAAAGCAGGTCGTCCTGTCGCGCGACGGACAGGGCGCGATAGTCGCCGAAGCCGTCCATGTGGGCTAGGCCAGCTCGCCGGCGAGCAGCGCATCGGGAACGTCGATTTCCATGCGCAGCAAGCCGGTGCCGTGGGTCTTGCCCTGAGCATCGGTCTTGAGGCTCTCGGTCCCGCCGCCGCCCAAGGCGTCGTGGAGCAAGAAGTTGAGTGCGCAGAGGTTCGGAATCTCGAATCGCTCCACCTTGCCACGGCAGAGCCGGGCAAAGTGAGCCTTCACGCGCTCCGCAGTGACCTCCTGAACGAGGACCTCGAAGAAACGAGGATGGTTCGCGATCAGGCCGATGTTCGAGCCATCGCCCTTGTCGCCGGAGCGGGCGTGCGCAATGCGTGCCAGGGGCACTCTCATGGTGGTTTCCTCCGGTTCGGATAGACGGCTACGATTCTTCGACGCTGACACGCAGGTGGCTCTCGACCTCTGTGCGGTCGAGGAGCGCCGGCCAGTAGGCAACGACACGCTGGGGCTTGGGGCGTCCAGCCGCGAAGCCGGTCACGCCGGGCGGCCCCGAAGTCACCAGCGGTGCCAGCTCCTTGCCGAAGCGCTCGACCTTGGCGAAGTCGGCATCGCGCACACCGATATGCAGGACCACCTCGGAGGGGTCGTCGGCTACCGGCGTGATGCCTGGCAAGCAGGCATCGGTGCCGAGCACCTCGACTTCACGATTGTCGGGGGCGAAGACCACGCCGGCCCGTTCCAGGCGCTTCCAGACGATGTCAGCGCAAAGCCGGGCCTTGTCGACCGCACGCGGTCCCACGACGGTGAGTTGCCCAGATGCCTTGAAGCCGTGCAGATACGACGCCGAGACTTTCAGTGAGTCGGTCCGTTCGCGGCCACGGATTCCAGAGACCCGCACGCGATCCGGGCCCTCTTGCTCGAGCTGAATGGAGGTGAAATCTGCCACCACGTCCGGGGTGATGTAGGTGTTGGGGTCGCCCATCTCGTAGAGCAGTTGCTCAGAGACAGTGTCGATCGTGACCATGCCACCGCTTCCGGGTTGCTTGGTCACCACGAAGCTGCCATCGGGGCTTGCCTCGACCACGGGATAGCCGACGTTCCAGAGGTCGGGCACTTCCTCCCAGCGGGTGAAGTTGCCGCCCGTGCATTGGGGGCCGCATTCGAGAATGTGGCCGGCGATGGTGCCCGCGGCGAGGCGGTCCCAGTCGTCCTCGGCCCAGCCGAAGGCATGGATTGCCGGTGCGAGTGCGAGGGCCGTGTCGGTCACGCGACCACAGAGCACGATCAAAGCGTCTTGCTCCAAGGCTTCGACCACCGGGCGGGCGCCCAGGTAGGCGTTCGCGCTCGACATCATGTCGAGGTGCGGCTTGATCGGATCGCCGGTGTCCATATTCTCGAGACTGTGGCCGGCCGCCACCAGGTCGGGAAGGCGGTCGAGAAGATCGTCGCCTTCGACGATGCCCACGCGGACGCCAGAGATTCCGAGCTCACGGGCGACTTCGAGAATGCGCGCACGACATGCTTGTGGGTTGAGGCCACCCGCGTTGGTCAAGACCCGTACCTTGCGCTCGACGAGGTCGGGTAGCACCGTGCGGATGAAGCCGATGAAATCGCGCGCATAGCCTGCGGACGGATCCTTCAGCTTCTGGCGCATCATGATCGAAAGAGTGACTTCGGCAAGGTAGTCCATGCCGAGGTAGTCGAGGTCGCCGCCTCGTAGGAGCTGGATCGGGGCGTCGATGTTGTCGCCCCAGAACCCTTGCCCGTTGCCGATCCGAATGGTGCTCATGATCCTGTTGTCTCGTGGAAATGGGTTGTCGAAAGGACAAGCCCTGAAACCAGGCGCCTCGGATCCCTCCTTGGTCGCCCGTGTCCGCAGATTGTATGCGGTCTCGCGGTGTCATCGCAGAACGATTGTCGGCCCGGCGCCGTACAACCAGCATGCGCTACATCTCGAATCGCCCCGCGGTCCTTCTTGCGGCACGTGGATCCCTACGTTCCTGGCTTGTCGCAGCCTTGTTTTCGAGCATAGCCAGTGTCGTCGCGGCGGAAGCGCCGAGCCACGATGCCGCGATCCAGGTTCCACGCGAGGCCGGGATTCACAACTTGGTCTACGAGGCACCGGATGGTTTCTCGCTCCGCTATGCCCTCGACGTTCCAGAAGGGGTCCAGGCAGCGGAGAAGCGGCCGCTGGTCCTGGCGCTGCACTATGGCTTCGATCGTTCGCGGACGTTCCCGGCCTACTATGGGCGCGGCTTTCTCGAGGGCGTGGTGGCGCCTGGCTTGCGGGATCTCGGCGCTTACATCGTGGCGCCGGACAGTCACGGCAGCCACTGGGCCGAGCCCGAGCTCGCCGAGCGGGTCCTGGCCTTGCTCGATCGGTTGGTGGCCGAGGCGCGTATCGACGGTGACCAAGTCGTGGTGACCGGTTACAGCATGGGTGGCGCAGGAACCTGGTGGTTCCTGGCGAATCACGGGGATCGCTTTGCTGCTGCTGTGCCGATGGCAGGCCGTTATCGCAGCGATGACGCCCAGCAGATCGCAGACGTTCCCATTCACGTCGTCCACAGCCGGGCGGACGAGCTGATTCCGTTGGACAAGGTCAGAGTCCTGATCAAGATCTTGCGCAAGCGCGGACTGACGGTCGCGTTGACAGAGCCGCGCGACATCAAGCACTACCAATCGCCCCGCTACGCACCCGTGCTCGAGAGCGTGGTCGTACCTTGGCTGCGCGACGTGCTCGCGCGCCCCGGCGGGCGCTAGCGCCCGGGCTCGACTTGGTTCCGCGTACCGAGGTCGCGCACCGCCCTGCGATCGTGCACGATCCGGTTGTTGGTGGTCTTCTCATCGAGCAGAATGTCGATCTCAGTCGCACCGAAGAAGGTATTGCGCACTGCCGCATAGCCGGCCGCGCCCGTGTCGAAGAGGATGCCGATCGCTGGACGGACAAAGACATTGCCGGTGATCAGGCCGCCATCGACCGGCTCACTGGCGTGAATCCCGATCGGCGTTTCGCGGAACGTGTTGTTGGCCATGCGGGCGCCATGATCGCCCTGAATGGCGACTCCGACCGTACGCGCGCGAATGTCGTTCTCGCGGATGGTGGTGCTGCGGCTGCCGGTCGACATTACCGCGATGTCAGTGTCGCGTAGGTGATTGCTGGCGACGAGCACGCCCGTGGGGCGGCCGATCGGCTGGTCGACTCGGGAGCCGTTGGGCGCGACGCAGGTGCGTGAGGCACCAGTCAATTGCAGCAACGCGTGGCTGCTGCCCGACATCACATTGTGACGGATGCGGGCGAGGCGCACCGCGCCCACCAATTCGATGGCCAGGTCGTTGGTTTCGAATCGGTTGCCCTCGATGCGCAGATCGACCAAGGCTCCCGCCGTCCGCGCCACCGTGTCACACGACGCGCTTCGGCTGAGATCGAGGTCCGGCGAGAAGGACATCGCGCGCCAGAAAGCGCGTAGCGCGAGGCCCCGAATGTAAACGCGCAGAAGGCTCTGGGCAGCGCCGCGCACCACAAAGGCATGGTTGAACCATGCGGGTGCGTCCGGATCGTACCGAGGCTTCCCCGATGCGTCGGCGGCTCCGATCAGGATCGTGTCCCAATCGTCCTCGTCGATATCTCCGTCATGATCATTGTCCAGGCCGTCGCCCCAATCCTCGTTGACGCTGCCATCGCCATCGTCGTCAATCGCGTGACCTGCGAGGGTGATGTCGCCACGACGCAGCACCACGGGCGTACCGTCGAAATGAAAGACGCCGCGGAGCGTGATGACCGCACCCGGAGGGGCACGATCGATCGTTGCTTGGAGCATCGGTCGGTCCTGGGCGGCATCAGCACCACCGACGACGACGATCGATGGCTCACCCGCAGCACTTATACCTGGGAAGAAGGACCACAAGGCCATCAAGAGGGCCGCTTGCACGGCAGACCACATCAGATTCGCCTCTTTGGAGAAGTCGGTACCGCCTCCACGATGCACGATGCATCATCGAGGACTGAAGTCGAATCGACGGACACTAGACGATCGGTAGCAACTCTTCCTCAGGCTGAGGCCGACCGACATCCACTGGGGATCGAACGCCGGCTCCGTGCCGTCATGACGGGCGGTCGAGCTCGAAGCGCCTTACGGCGCCAAGAGGAGACCGCCGTCTTGACCGCGTTTGCGGGTCGGAAGGAAGTCGCGATCAATGTCTCCCTTGAGTGTGAGGGCAAGATCCCTCGCGAATCCTTCGTCTGCGAATTGCCAAGAGTGAGCCCAACTTCCGAGGGTGTCGGCTTTCTCGGGAAGGTTTTGGAAATAGGAACCACAGTTCACATTGACGGACTTGTCCGGTGCGCCAGTGGGCAAGCCGACACGACCCGCCCGGGGGGCCACACCAACCCGTTTGACGTTGGATAGCTTGAGCACCGAGTCGAACGGATTCTGGTAGTTGGTCAAGCGTACGCAATGGCGGTAGAGCGAGCTGGTCTTGGAATCTTGCTCACTCATCGATCGGGCGGAGATATCGGCGCTAATAAACGCGACCTGACTGACGGTCCAGTTGACAGCCGCGATGAAACGCCGATCGTCCGCGTCGTCGAAGGCTTCCCGGACGACGAACGTGCCCATCGAGTGCGCCAGGATATGTACGTTGTACGCACAGCCGCGCATTTGGTTCGTCGTGAAGAGCCGGATTCCATCCTCGACCAGCTTGATGGCTGTCTTGCGGGCGTCGCCGCGATCTTCGAGGTAGTTGAGGGCGACATCGTTGCTCGGCCAGTCGAAGCTGACCACGACGCCGGGAAAGCCCGCTGCCTTCAGATTCTTGGCGAGCAAGCGGTGCCTTGCCAGCACGCGGCTCGGGTCGTTGTTGTAGCCGTGAACGAAGACCAGGATGTCACCGCACTCGGCCTGGGTGATCGGATCGTTGCCCGTCTTCGCAGCTGCCATGACCGCAGGAACCCAGGCCTTTCGAGGGATCTTCTGATCCGGGACGAGGGTGTTCTGGTCGGTCGGGACTTCGAGATAGCGCGCCGGGCCCGGCTCAGATCCAAAAACTCCAGCTTTTCGCTTCACGTTGCGCACGGAAATTACGAAGTCAGCCATGGATTCGCCCTCTGCGTTGTCGTCAATGATGTCACGTTTGGCCCCAAACGAGTCGCGAGCGGATGCCGTCTGTGGGCCTGCGTCGTGTACGAGTCTGCAAACGACAAACAAGCAAGCGGCCTGCCAGCAGCGATGGCGGGTCCATCGGGCGCCTGAAGGCTCGTCTTGGTGGGAGCGGCAATCATGGTGCTGCGCATCGTGCCCACATTGTTGGCAGGCACTGTTTCCGAAGTAGGCGCCACGAACGTGTGAGGGAGCAGCTGTTCGCCCGGAAAAGGGCGCTCGAGAAGGGCATTGCCGACAGGCGCCGTCAAGGCCCGTTCGGGCGCGCGGCCTCGTCCGAACCATGATCCGCCGCATGCGCGGTGAGGCTTTCGATCAGGAGGCGGTGGAGCACCGTGCGCTCGGCGAGGGCATCGGTCTCCTGGCTCGAGCAGCGAGCGGTGGGGAGCGGTTTATCGAACCGGCCCCAACATCTACGAAGGTCGAGGGTGGCCTCGGCCACGATCTCGAGCGGTAGCGCAGCCGCGGGCAGGCGCCCCTCGAGCCTTGCCACCTCTGCGCCAGGGATCTCGTAGCCGTGGATCATGACGAGCTCACCAACCAGGGGGAACTCACTTTCCCAGCCCGATGAACGGAGCGCAAAGTCGTAGTCTTCGTGATCGACCGCCTGGACCATGATGAAGAGGCGTTGGCCGACGGCATAGGCCTTCCATCTTCTGGAGCACGCCCAGTCGTCGAACCGCTCGATCCGAGCCGTATCCCCCGGAGGATGGCCAGCGATGACGCGGCCGAAGCGCAATACGAATGCCTCCGCTCGGACCTCCGTGATGGTTCCGGTAGCGACCAGGTCGGAAGCGCCGAGGAGATTCGTCAGACTGGGAGGGCGGTAGCGGGCGGTGGCCGGCGTCGGGCCGAGGCACGAAAGGAGCGCAATCAGTAGCGGCACGGCCGGAAGAAGCTCTCTCATGGTCGGTTGGACCCGTCACGACACCAATCTGCAACCGACGCTGGGGGCGCGCTTCTGGCCAGGTGCTGGCCAGGTGCCAGGCGAGTGTTCAGCCGGGAGTGTTCAGCCAGCACGGCTCAATGGACCGACGAGCACTCCATCGATTGCCAGCCGGATGGAGGTGGACCTCGAACAGGCCGTCGGGCGGTCGCGCACGGGTACCCATGTGGGCTGGCGGAGCGCCCACATGGGGAGAGATGAGTCGAGAGCGCTGCGGAGCGCTCCGGGGCTACGAGGCGATCGGCAATGAGGTGCGGGCCTTGGCCTTGCTGGTGCCGATCTGGACCAGGCCGGAACGAGCCATCGCAGGCGCTGGCTTGCGCGCGGAACCCAAGCCGCCAGGCAGTCCCGAAGGCTTGCCTTCGGCAATCAGTGCCGTGGCGCGGCCGTCGCTGTTCTCGAAGGAGAGCACGTCCATCGGGCAGACGTCGATGCAGATGCCACACTGAATGCAGGCGGTGTTGGAGTTGTCGAACGGCTGTTGGTTCTTCGCGAAGGCCATCACGTCGACACCGACCTGGCAGTACTTGGAGCACTCGGTGCAGGTGATGCACTTGTCGTTCGAAACGATCTTGAGTCGGCCGTACCACTTCGACAAGACCTGGTTGTAGGCCGCCAGCGGGCACCAGTAGCGACACCAGACTTTGCCGCCGAAGAAGGGGTAGAGGGCAATCGGGATTACCGCCACGAGCCAGAAGTCGACGAGGTAGTTGTAGGTTCGCCACCAGGGGTTGTTGCCGTCGGTCTGGAACATGCCGATGACCACGGCGCCGACCAAGACGCTGGCGAGCAGAACCGCGGCGCCTTGAAAGTCCCATGCCCGCGAGCGGTCACCCTTGGCGGAAAGATGGCGCCAGCGGTCGCCGAGCGTTTCGGCCAAGCCGCCGCAACCGCAGACCCAGGTACAGAAGCGCTTGCCGTGATTGCGGGCGGCCAGCGGGATCGCGATCAGGGTACCGAAGACCCCGGCCGCGACGAAGAACATCACGATCCACTTCGGGTCGCCTGGGTACCACCAGAAGAAGGTGTTGAAGAACAGTGGGTACGGCTGGTAGAGGCCCCACGCGCGCCAGGCGTACTTCACCGACAGAGCTTGTACGGCAATGATGTTGACGATCAGGAAGAACGAGACCTGGAACGAGATGAGCGTGATGTAGCGCCAGGTCTGGTACTGCTTGTGCTTGGCCTTCTTTCGCCAGCGGATCAGCGCTTCATAGCCAAAGACTGCCATGACGACGGTGTAGAGCAGGCTGTAGAGATAGCCTTGCTGATAGCCGCGATCACTGAGTATGTTCTCCATCGCTTCGGCGGAGAACATCCACGAGAAGGGCAAGAACGTGGCCTTGAACAGCGTTGCGAGCACGGAATCGTAGGTCTCGGGAGAGATCATGCTCTGGTAGGGCCAGGCCACCAGCCCCTTGCCATAGCTCTTGAGTGCGTAGAGCGAGTAGACGAAGGCGAAGCAGCCGAAGAGTGCTGCCCAGCGCTTGGGGTGCCAGCTACCGGCGAGACGGATGCCAACCTTCTTGAGGAAGGGCAGCGGTAGCTCTGCTCCGATCATCTCGAAGAGGGCCGAATTGGGCAGGGTCTGCCGTTCGCCGCCGGATACTTCGACGTCGACATCCTCGGCGCCGATCGACTTGACCGACGAGTCGAGCAGCAGGTTTAGCTTGCCGTCGGCTTCGAGACCGCGAACAGCATCGATATTTCGCTTCTTTGGGAACGTGAAGTCCTTGTCGATGGCCGAGAGCGTGACGCGATTCGTGCCCTTGCCGGCCAGCGCGATCGCTGCTTCGCAGGCCACGTCGCCGGCACCGACGATCAGGATGTCTTCGTTGTCGAAGTCGTCCGGGTCGAGGAGCCGGTGGTGGACCTTCGCGGCATGCTTCTTCTCGCCAGGAACGCGCAATTTTCGTGGGTTTCCGGCCTTTCCCAAGCACAGAATCACGCGTCGGGCGCGGTACTCGCCAACGTCGGTGATGACCCGGAAATCGTCGTTCGAGCCCTTGATGTCGAGAACTTTCTCCTGTTCGTAGAGCTCGAGACCGCGCTCGTCGCGAATGGCCTGCCAGCGCTCGAGGAGGGTCTCCTTCGTGCACTCCTCGAACCAAGCATGGGAGCGGTTCTCGACTTCGAGGGGCTCGGCGAACAACCACTTTCCCTTGGTCATGGTGACGAAGGTGTTGGCGAACGCCGCGGCCTCGACGGTCCGGTAGGCGAGCCCGAGCTCCGCGGCGTGGAGGGTGGCGCCGAATCCGGAGCTGCCGCTGCCGACGATCAGAACGTCGAGAACCTCGCCTGGCTGGTTGCTCCGGCTCTCGAGCAGCGCAGGGCCAATCCGTCCGATCAAATCGTGCCCGGCGTTGAGACCGAGCTTGACCAGCGGCGTGCCGGCCAGCTCGCCAGCAGCGTAGATTCCGGGTACGTTGGTCTCCCCCGAGGCTTCGTCGACTTCAGGGAGCGCGGGGTAGGACGGTTCGAGTCGCTTGGGAGCGAATAGGCGGCGGAGCGCAGCGGGCAAGAAGAGCATCGTCGTCGGACCTCGATTGTCAGCGGCGCCGCGGAGAGGCGGCACAGTGATCGGTACGCTTGGGCGCCGAAGCTGGTTTGGCGCCACGCCCCAACCCGCTGCCTTGGCCGACGCCCGCCCAGGCCATTTCGGCCCCATGTCAAGGCAGGCTTGGCCGCTGCCGCTACGGCATGCATGGGCTCGCGGGCAGGCAGCGGTGCGCTCCGGCCATCGCGGCGTGGCTGGGTGTCGGGCGAGGTGTCGTCAGGCGAGGTGGCTGCGCACGCGTTCGATGTTGAACTGGACGCGGCGATCGACGGGGCGCAGCCGCAAGGCTTCCTCGAAGTGGGCAAGAGCCTCGCGATAGTTGCGTCGTAGTGCGCAATCGAGTCCGGCGGCGAAAGCGCGGTCGAATGCGTCTGGTACGGCCGGGCTGGCGTTTCGATCCCCGGGCGAGCTTTCGGGAGGCGGCGCTGAAACCACGCCAGATCCGGGGTGGACCTCGGATGGTGCAAGGGGCTTCGGCGCGGGGGCCGGTGTGATGCGATGAGTCGCTTGACGGCCGGCGACCCGATTGTCGATGACGACCGGCTGAGTGATGCGATCGGCCTTGCGTCGCCGCAACCGCTGGAGCACGGCCGTGCCGGGGTCTGGAATCTGGCGCTCGCTCGGTACCGAGCGCAGATGCTTGACCTCGACGCCACTGGGTGTTGCGCCGGCGATGGCCTCGAGCACGGCGAGTCCGGTGCGCTCGGGCGTGTAGACGTTCCAAAGGTCGCCGCCGACGACCTGGAGCTGAACCCGCAGCTGCGCTGCCAGGTGCAGCACGATGCTGGCCGATTGACCGAGCTCGATGGCCAGACGCAGGAAGTCCGTGACCGTGAACGTGACCTCCGGAGTCGCGTGTCGGGCGCGCTCGAGAGCGGCTGTGAACGGCTTCTCGGGGTGCTGAAGCGCGTCGAGCGGCACGACGGAGACGAACGGATGGAGAAGCTCGAGGGCGGTGGGCCGCGTGCGCGACGAGCAGATCACTGTCGGAATCCGAAGGTTGAGGAGCTCCAGCGCGCCGAGCAGCTCGAGACCATTGCGGTCGGGCAGATCGGGGTGAATGACCAGGAGATCGGCGGCGTGATCCATCAGCTGTTGGCTGCCGGCCTCGACCGAATGGCAGCGATGGCGAACGAGGCCGAGATCGAACACCGAGTCCCGCGAGATTCCCTGCGTCCTCTCGGGCAGAACCTCGAGCACGTGGAGGTCCTCGAGTGCCAGCG
Organism: uncultured bacterium; assembly: GCA_937948815.1. Taxonomy (GTDB): domain Bacteria; phylum Acidobacteriota; class Thermoanaerobaculia; order Multivoradales; family J023; genus J023. Next base: position 12,750 of record CALFAM010000343.1, on the reverse strand, counting down.
GGTCGCTCTTGCCTTCCGGACTCCTCACGTGTTGCTCCTTGCGGACTGTTTGCTGGCCAATGCCCCCGCCAAGCTGCGATAGAGCCGTGCTGCCGTCGCAGGGCGCTCGCTGCGGGGAACCTCGATGTCGACGCGGATCTGGATGCGTCCCGTGGCGGTCACCCAGGCGATCTCATGACCGCGCGAATGTCGGAAGACACCGAGTGCCGGATGGTCGCAGCGGCGATGCAGCCCGTTGGCCTCGAGGCATCCGGCGAGCGTCGCTACGTCGGGCCTTCCTTCGATATGGCAGGCCCAATGACGGGATCTCCCGCAGCCGGTGTCGGGCACGAGCGGCGTCAGCCGGAAAGCCTCCGCGCGCTCTGCTCCGCCCGGGCGACTCATGCCTTCCGTCGGGTGACGACCACTTCGTTGACCTCGTCGCCGCGGGTCTGGCAGCGCGTCATTTCGAGGTCCCAGCCGAGATTCGACTTGAACAAGCTCTGGTAGAGGGCATCGTCTAGCTGGGGACGCTCTTGCCAGTCGACCTTGTGGGCGAGCTGCATGAAGGCGCGGGCGGCATTGGCGAAGAAGTAGCAACGGGGCTTCTCCGACTTGCCATAGCGCTCGCGGTAGAAGGGAGCCTCGTAGTTGCTGCTCGCCTGCAGCACCAACCGCTCGCCCGGCACCATCTCGGCGATCGACCAATGGCCGAAGCCGAGGCCGCGGGCGATGGCCGTGCAGCTGACGACGATCGACTCCGGATCGTTCTCCGGCGGACCGACCAGTGCCTCCCACTCGGGGGAGGCGAGAATGCCACCGCAGGTGTAGAAGACACAGACGTGGCCGGATTCGCCAAAGAGCTCCTCGATGACCTCGGTGACCCGCGGCTTCTCCCGCTCGATCATGTGGATCGTGTCGTAGGCCGTCTGATCGTAATAGTTGGCCAGATGGCGGGTGACGTAGACACCGAAGCCCTGAACCAGCCCGCGCTCATCGCTCTCGATGCCTGCGACGAAGTCCTTGAGGCCGGCGGCGATCTTGCGCACCGTGTCTTCGTTCTGGCCAACGGTCGCCGGGCTGATGAAGCGTTCGAAGGTCTCCTTGCCGACATAGGTGTCTAGGTTCGCATCGCCGCCTCCCTCGACCTCGAAGGTGCAGGCCGCTTCGCGGCAGGCGAAGCATGCGTGTTCGCGGCAGCGCAGGCTGCCCGGCGGCAGGTCGTAGGCAACCTCGGTGGCCGCCGCGGCCCAACCGGCGGCAAAGGCATCGGCCGGATGGCGACGGCGCACCCGGCTACCGTACTTCTCCTGCCAGGAGAAGCCATAGTGCAGGTACTCGCCGCGCGCCGTGCCGCCATGCTTCTCGGTCAGGAGCGCGAGGCGGCCGTGCCCCATCCAGGGCAAGGCTGCTGCGGCGATCTCGAGACGTTCGGCCGGGGTCACAGCGTCGGCGCTCTTGACCAGATCGGCGAGAAGGTGCCACGAAGCCTCGTGTGCGGCGCGACTCTTGACCGCGAAAGCTTGCTCGTTTCCAAGCGCGTCGTCCACGGTTTGGTCGTGGAAGAGATTGAAGTGGTGGCAGTGGTAGACGTAAGGCGACGAGCCGAGGAAGGTGAGGTCGTCATCGGGAAGTGCGGCCAGAAGGCTTCTCATTTGCTTCATAGGGCTTGGCTCAAATGTTGAGAGTTTCGAGACCGAGAATCGATGCGGCGGTCTTCTCGATCTCGGCGACATGCTCGTCGCTCAAACTCTCCGGTTTCTCGAGCGCGGCCATGGGCACGCCGGTGCGCAAGGAGACCCGTAGAAGAACGGCATGAGGATCCGGCGCATAGCGATCGAGGAAGTCGACAACTCGTACGCCACGTGGTCGCTCTTCTACTTTGAAAACAGGCAGTGACTCCGCGATGCGCTCGAGCATGCGCTGCATGTAGAGCCGCGCCATGCCGAGCGCTGTCTTGCGGCCGAAGACACAGGCGCAGACGAAGTCGTTGGAGACTTCCTTGAGCAGGATGTAGTGCTCGGGAGACTCGATGGTCACCAACATATCGGCGGACCAGGAGGAGAGTGCCTTGAGGCCCTCACGGTTGGCGCGGAAGAGGTCGCCGAGATAGGTTGCGATCTCCTCGGCCTGCCAGCTCGAGCCTTCCTCGAGCCATGAATCGAACAGCAGGCAGTCGGGCATGGCCGTGACCAGCACGGCGTGCAGTGAGGGTACGCCTTTGGCCGCGTCGGCCAGATAGTCGGTGCTCATACGGAGTTTCCTTCTCGATCCGGCAGCGTGCGGAGGAGCGCGTCAACGATGTGGTCACGGATGGCCGGGGCCACACTGTCTCGGGTGACGATTCCGAGGCTCATGACACCCCAGCTGGAGACCGCCGGGATCAGGTCGAGGCGCCCACCGGCGCCAAGGTCGAGGTTCAAGCAGCCTGAACCTGAGAGGTCGAGCTCGGTACGGACTTCGCGCCAGTGACCCACCAGGGCGGCACCAGCGGCGATCAAGGCTGCGGATGCTTCGCGCGCGGCGAGGACAAGGCCTTGCTCGTCGGCCAGAAAAAGCGTCTCGGCGCCGGTGGCCGCGGCGACGGCATCGAGGAGGGCCTCGACGCGCGCTTCGAAACTGGCATCGGGAGGCGTTTCGAGCTCGAGCGCCTTTCCGGCTGCCGTCGTCGGCGCGCGAGGCGACGACGCGACCTCGTCGATCGCGGCCGTTGTCGGTGTCTCGACGGGCGCTGGGCGCTGCGGTCGTCTCGTCTGTGCTGGTGCACGCGCTGCCGAACGCCAGCCGGCGCCTTCGATCAGCCCTTCGACATCGTCGGATTCAATCCAGAAGAGGGATGACATCCCCATCCTCCTCAGAGATCAGACCGAGACGCGGCTCGAGCTCGGCGGCGAGCTGATCGAAGACCGCGGCGATCGGTGGTGGTCGTCGGCTGAGCAGGGCCACAGGGACGCCGGCGGCGCTGGCTTCGAGGAAGCTCGCGTCGCGGGGAATCGTGGTGTCGAGGACGGTTTCTGCCGGAAACAGACGCCAACTCTCGCGTGCGATGTCGAGGGAGGTACGGTCGCGCGATTGCAGCATGGTCAGTACGAGGCCAGCGAAGCGCGCTGCCGGCCCTGACTGGCGTAGGCCGGCGACGGCGCCGAGAAGCGCACGGGCGGCACGACCGGCCAGTGGCTCGGCCTGCATCGGCAGCAAGAAGACGTCTGCGCAGCGGAGGACGCCGATGGTGGCACCGACCAGTCCGGGTGCCGTATCGAGCAAAACGACGTCGTACTGCTGTCGCGCCTCATCGAGCACCGCTCCCAGGCGACGACCGTCAGCGAGACCTCGCGACCAGGCGTCCGCTTCGAGCAGCGGCAGAATGCCAAAGGGCAGGAGATGGAAGCTCTGGAGGCGGGTCGTCACACGCGCCGAATCGAGTGCGGAGCCGCCGTCGAGCACCTGGACGAGCCCGGGGCGCTGCGGCAGCGAAGCCTGGAGAGAGAGTGCAATGCCGCCCTGAGGATCGGCGTCGACGACGAGCGTACGCCAGCCGCGGTGGGCCAGGGCGTAGCCAAGATTGAGGGTCAGGGTGGTCTTGCCCACACCGCCCTTCTGGCTGGCAATGGCAACGGCGGATCCCGATTTCATGCGTCGTGTTCTCCGTCTCGTGCTCGGCGACGATACTGTCGAACGGAAACCGGTGGTGCGGACCCGTCGTGATTAAGGCTCAGAGAGTCGCTATTCTGCGGCAGGCGGCTTACGGTGGAGATGACGATCGCATCGAGTCGGGAACGAAGAGGCTGGCTCTTCGCGAGCCTGCCGTTCCGGGAGAGGGTGCCGCTCGACCTGCGAGCGGCGCGTACCGTCCCGGTCGAGAAGCTGAGGCGACGGGGCCGCTAGGGCGAGCTGTCGCCGCTGCGCAGGTCGGCGAGCACCCACTCGACGCCGGCATCCCGGCCTTCGAGAAGATCCGTGGATCGTTCGGGGACCGGGATTTCGGGCTCGAAGGAGCCGACGGAGATCTGCCAGCGGTCGCGCTTGATGTGGCAGGTCTCGTCATGGCAGCCCTTGGCGAGGTCGTGCTTTTGCAGAGAGTAGTAGATTCGCCAACCCGTCTCCGGCAGCACCACTGGCTCGGCTGACTCGGCCCAGAACTGTTCGCTATCTCCGACGCGCGTGCCGACCACACGGGTCCGGTCGTCGTTGGCTGCCTCGGGAAAGAATGCGGTGTAGATGCCGGCGCTGAAGGTAGCATGGCTGGTCAAGACATAGACCCGCCCATCTTCGGGAAGGTGCGCATGAAGCTCGCGGCTGAAGTCCGCGGTCCGCGTCAGGTCACCGCCGCTGTTTTGGCGCTGATCCCAGATGATGTGCTGCGGGCGATCCGCGCTGAGCTTGCGCTCGAGGTGCTTGAGGAAGGCCTGGATCTTGGATTGCCCATCGGTGTTGATGCGGAACTGCACGTGGGCCACGCGCTGTGCCGGCAGAAATCGGTAGCGAAACGCTTCGTCGACCTCGCCGAACGCCCACGGTAAGGCATGGACCTTGCCGAGCCACGTCGCCCAGGGGGCCGTTTCTCCCTCGAGGGCTTGGGGATGCAACTGGCGCCAGGCCCGGGCAACCGGGTGCTCGCCGGATGTTGGGTACTGCTTCAGATCGACGGCCTCCACCGAACCATTCGCCATCTCGAGCCGGATGGTGATCGCGTCGGGCGAAGGACTGAGGCCGGCAGCGTGAAGCACGGCGGGGGAAAGAAACCACGCCGTCAGGCCGTACGTTCGGAAGTCCTCGTCCGTGCCGCCGTAGTAGGACTTCAGTCGGCTCATCAAGGCATCCGGAGTCTGGCCGGCAATCGCGAGAATCCGGGCGCCCAGCAGCTGCTTCCGGTCCGGTGCAGCCCGCACCACGAAGAGCCCGTCGTCGAACCAGTAGGCGCGAATCGGCAGCAGCCCAAACTGTCGGTAGATCGGAGCGCGAGCCAGGCTGGTGTGGCCGTTCCGGGGCAGCGCCACGATCGCAGCGACCCGGACGTAGAAGTCGACGTCGGAGAGGGATTCGGCGACCGACTCGAGTGCCTCGAGCTTGGCGCGAGCCTCGCTCTGGGCGCCTGCGGGCCAGCTCTTCTCGAGATCGATCCACCGTCCGATGCAGGTGAGATCGGCACGGCGGGGATCCGTGATTCGGATGTCGTCGCACAGTGGCTTGGCGCCTGCGCAGCCGGTAGCCAGGAGGAACAGAATCGAGGCCGCGATCAGCGAGGCGGACCGCCGGGGCGCGAACGGGGCGCGTGGTTGTCTTGGCATCAGGTGCCACTACGAGGCGCCCGGTTGGATTGTTACGCTGCCAGGAAGTGTCGGCCGTGATTCCCCGAAGCTTGGTCGAAGACCCTTCCAAGCACGATCGGAGGAGTCTGTGACCCTGGAGGTTCGAGATGGGGGGCGTGATGAGGCGCCGTTGTGACCCGGCGCCGGCGACTTCGGGGGCCGGTGCTCAGCGGCCTCGCGGATGCCGGTGGTCTCAGCCATCTCCGGGTCGATCAGGCTGCGGCGCGCTTCGGTCGACCGGGTGCGTGGGCATGGCCGAGCACGTTCTCGGTCGCCAGTGGGAGGTGGCGTCGTCAGGTGGTGGCGGCAGTCTGCGAGCAGCCCGAACAGACGCCGCGCAGCACGATCTCGTGCGCTTCCAGCTCGAAACCGTCGGGCGTCAGCTCAGCGACGCGCGGTGGGCAGCCTTCGACGTCGTAGACACGATCGCATCGCCGGCAGCAGAAGTGGTGATGGTGGCCGAGGCCGGCGAGCTCATAGCGCGTTGTCGCGCCGGGTAGCTCGACCGCCACCAGGGTGCCGTCTGTGAGAAAGCGCTTGATGGCCCGGTAGACCGTGGCAATGCCAAGGCCCGGTACGCGGGATTGGGCGCTCTCGAGGGCCTCCTGCGGGCTCAGGGGCCGGCCTTCCGAGGCGAAAGCCTCGCGAATGGCGTCCTTCTGTTGGGTTCGTCTGGCTTCGGGCGGCATACGTTTCCCTCTGAAATCGACTCCCTCTGAAATCGACGCCTGCATTCTAGCGTGGGTGATCTCGATGGGCTTGACGGATAATGAGAAGTTGTTATCATTACATGACTCTTCTGCAGTAGCCCTCCGTCGCGAAGCGGCTGGTAGATGAGTGCCCGCGCTGCGCGATCCCGGCCCTCCACCTCCGGCCGCGATCGTGGGTCTTGGGGGTCTTCTCTCCTCCTTCTTCGACCGGACACGTCATCGGAGCGTGCGCAGCCGCTCCTCCTTGTCCTCGGTGCCGTCGCATCGCAGCCGACGATGCGAGATTCAAACGGCCAAGGGACTTTCATCATGACGCATGACTCGAGCCTGCGGCGCTTGCTGGGCCCATGAGAACGCGCCCTCGCCAGCCGACGTTGACAGGCCAGTACGCTTCCCAGTCTCTCGACCTCATTGGCGCCTCAGCATCACTCCTCTGTGCTTTGCACTGCGCCGCAGTGCCGCTCGTCTTCGCTCTGGTTCCACTCAGCGGATTCAGCCTCTACCTCGCGGATCCACGAGTCGAGTGGCTTCTGGTCGGCCTATCCCTGCACGTGGCAACCGCCAGTCTGACACTCGGATTCCGTCGTCATCGATCGCGACGGGGCCTGGTTCTCTTTGTGGGCGCGGCATTGATCCTGCTCACCGCAGGTCTCGGAGAGGAGCTTGGGTGATCCCTTCCCGCACGCGCAATGAGCATCGGTGGTGTCCTCGTCCTCGCCGGCAGCCACCTGATCAATCTGGCATGCTGTCGCCGGTGGTTGGCGTAGGTCGGCCGATCCTCCGCGGCCCGGCTTGTTTCGCTCCTTCGGCCCAGCAACCGGAGAACGTTCCGGCCGTCTAGCTGCAACGCACCCGTACCGAGCCCGCCTCGTTACGTGATCGAGACGCAAGGCTGGACGTCTAAAGCGTAGGCTGACTGGAGGAGGCGCTCATGAAGATTCAGTCCCTGCCGGCACTCGTGATGGTTCTTGCCCTCGCGGCGGTGGCATGGTTCGCCGTAGGCGAGATCGAATCGGCCCATGCGGCTGCAGGAAGCAAGGGGGTCCAGGGCGCGCATCTGCGCATCGCCCGACCGACTGACAACCTCGATCCCGTGGTCGCGTTCTACCGTGACGGGCTCGGTTTCGAGTTACTCACCAGCTTCGAGGATCATGATGGATTCGACGGAGTGATGCTCGGGCATCCCGGAGCCGGCTACCATATCGAGCTGACCCACGAGCGCGGGCACCGAGCTGGGCGCGCACCGAACGAAGAGCACCTCATGGTCTTCTACCTGCCAGACGAGGCCGACTGGCAGGCTGCTGTCGATCGACTCGTCGCTGCTGGCCACGCCGCCGTCGAGCCGAACAATCCTTATTGGAATCGACAGGCCAAGACTTTCGAAGATCCAGACGGCTACCGAGTGATACTGGCGCGCTACGCCTGGCGTTGACCCGCTTGCGGAACTTGGGAGGGCGAACGTTAGTCTCTTAGGTGGCTTTGCCAGAGCACGTTCAAGATCAGCCAACGGCGGTCGATCTTGGCAAGGTGCATGGAGTCGATCCCCCACTCCGCCGTCAGCTTGACGCTCGCAGCCTGGTCGAGGACCTCAAACACCGTGATCTCCTTCGGCGCGTCGTCGGCTACGTGGCCATCTTGGTTGTAGTGGCGTCCGGCCGCGACAAGCTGTTGATAGGTCAGCGGAGTCGAGCGGTAGGCGCCGTGTCGATCACGCCCCCGGCCGAGCTTGGTGAGGTTCGGGTGACCACTTCGTTCGATGCGCTCGGGCGCGACCTCGTAAGGGCCCTCCACGTAGTCGAGCACCGCGGCGCGGACGGCGTCTAGGTCTGCGGCCTTCGCCTCGACCGTTCGGGTTCCAGCATCGGCGGCCTGCGGCGTCGCGAAACCACCGGAGGAAGCCGCGGCGGCGACGACGAAAGCGATAAGAGCAAATCGGCGCATGAGAGCCTCCTGTAGGCAGCGGCCGAAGAGGCCGTAGCGTCCAGAGACAGATCTGTCTTTGGACCGTCACCACCGGCGGTGAGGACGTTCACCTCGGCCATCGACACGAGGTTGGTATGGCGACGGTGTCACGCTAGTCGTGCGGTCGCTACACGAGTGGCGCGATCCCGGACTCGATCCCGTACTGATGCCATCTCCCAGCGCGGTTCTGTCACCTCGCCTGCTCGCTGCTGGCCTCGCGTAGGCCCAACAATCGTGAGCTTTCGGGCATGCGCCCGCAATCGCGGCCAACTAGAATGTGATGCATGATTGGCCAGCAAGTCTCCAAATACGCAGTGATCGAAGAGATCGGGCGCGGGGGGATGGGGGTGGTCTACCGAGCACACGATCCGGATCTCCGACGGGACGTTGCGCTCAAAGTCTTGGCGCCAAATCGGACGCACGACGCGCGGCGCAAACGAAAATTCGTGCAGGAAGCCAGAGCGGCGTCGTCTCTCGATCACCCGGGAATCGTAACGGTCTTCGATGTCGTCCATCATCGTGGGCACGGCGTGATCGTCATGGAACTGGTCGCCGGGCGCTCGCTTCGCACCGAGCTCCAACGGCAGCCGCGGTTGGCCTGGCCGCGGGCGGTGGAGGTCGGGCTCGAGCTCGCTGACGCCATGGCAGCCGCTCACCGCCGCGGCATCGTTCACCGTGACCTGAAGCCCGAGAACCTCAAGTTCAGCTGCGACGGGCGGCTCAAGGTGCTGGACTTCGGGCTTGCGACGCTCGACCCTCTGGTGACGCCAGATCCAGATGACGATGCCGCTACCTGGCTCTCGGGCGTCGCGCTATCGGTCGACGCCGGTGCCGGCACCGTGACCTACATGGCGCCCGAGCAGGCTCTGGGAGAAAGCGTGGGCCCGCCCGCGGATATCTTCGCCTTTGGGGTCATTCTCTATGAAATGGTCTGTGGAAGGAGACCCTTTCGAGGCTCGAGCGCGCTGGCGACACTCCAAGCCATCGCCTTCGATCGACCGAAGACCGTGGAGCCAATCGAAGGTTTGCCGCCAGCGGTTCGGAGCCTGATCGATGCGTGCCTGGAGAAAAAACCGATCAATCGCCCCAAGACGTTCGATGCGGTGGCTCAGGTACTCGAAGAGCTCCGTCAGGCCTCGCTCGAGATCGAAGGCACTTCCTCTCGAGTCGGCCCGGCCCGCGCGACACGCCGAGCGAAAACGAGCGCCCGGACTCAAACGCTGGCCGCGGCTGCCGCGCTCGCGAGCACCGTCGTCGCCCTGGCATGGACGTGGGATCCGAATGCAGACGCCGCGAATGCTCCCGTGCCGAGGCTGTCTGATGGTGCGACTGCCGAGCGGGTCGGCGCCCCGGGGCCTTCGGCCTATGCGGCCGTTCGAGAGGCAAGGAGACTTCTCGTTCGTTATGACCGTCCGGGACACCTCCAGCGCGCGATGGAGATCTTGAGCGAGACGATCGAGCACCATCCGCGATCCGCGCTGGGGTTCGCCACGATTTCCGAAGCCTACTGGCGTCACTACCGAATCGAAAACGAAGACTCGATGTGGCTCGATCGTGCCGAGAGCCACGCGCGTCGAGCCCTGGCGTTGGACGAGCATCTCGCTGCGTCGCACATCGCCCTGGCCCGTGTCGAAGTCGAACGCGGGCAGATCCATGCCGCCGAGGCCCTTCTGGACCGGGCCGCCATCCTCGAGCCGTTGAACCCCGCCCTTCCGATGGTGCGCGGGAGAGCCTTCGAAAAAGGGCAAGATCTCGACCGTGCGGCGAAAGCCTATACGCGGGCGATCGTTCTCGATGCAGACAGCCGCGAACCGCTCGACTCGCTCGGAAGCCTGCACTTCCGACGTGCCCGCTATCAGCGAGCTGAGGATCTATTTCGTCGGAGTATCGCTGTGGCTCCGGACTCCTACATCGGCTACCGAAACCTGGCTGGCGCGCTTCAGATGCAGGGCCGGCATGCCGAGGCAGCCACACAGCTTCAACGCTCTCTGGAGATCCGACCTTCGTGGCGAACCTATGCCAACCTCGGTACGTTGCAATTCTTCCGTGGCCTCTTCGCCGACGCTGTCTCCGCGTACGAGCAAGCGATCGAGCTCGGCGCCAATAGCTACCTTACATGGGCCAATCTTGGTGATGCCTACCGATTCAGCTCCGTCTATCGAGAGAAAGCGCCGGCGGCGTACCGCCGGGCACTGCAACTCGCCAAGAGGCGCCTGACTGACCTCACCACCGACGTCGAGCTCCGTAGTCGCATTGCCCTCTACCACGCGAAGCTGGGCGACACGGCCGCGGCACTCGACGAGCTTGGACGGATTGAGCTCGACCATGCCGATGCTGCGCTCCAAGTCCGCGCCGTCGTCATCTTCGAGCTCGCTGGGAAGAGACCTCGCGCAATCGAGACCATTCGGCGTGTACTCGCCATGGGCTATCCGGTGGCGGTGATCGAAGACGATCCGGAGCTCGAAGACTTACGGCGCGATAATCGATACCATCAACTCTTCGCGCAGCGCTGACACCTGGTCGAAACCTACCGTACTGGCCTTCGGGGGAACCATAGATGTCCGGGAACGACTCGTACGCCTTCCACGCCTTGGCTGTCGCCTTTGATCTTGCAACCAAACCATTCGATGGCCGCCACCGGCCCATGATCTTCGGGTTCGCCCATAGTCACGATGGTGTGGTGTGGCACGCGGATCAACCTGGCCGGTCGCTTCACCAGTTTCAAAGGATTCGAGTCGGTACGCAGAGTGATTTTTTCGTTCACATCTTTACCAATGACAAGATCGAATTCTCCCATCCGCTGGGTCTGGTCATCTCGACGCGGCCCTCGATCGAAGCGGTTGTGAAAGGTAACGTTCACGCCGGGCCTTTCGAAGCAGGGCCCAATGTCATCTTCGCGAAGAAGGAGCTGAGCGGGCCGACTGAGTCGGTGCGCAGCCCGGCGCTGAATTCCCAGACCTTCGCCTCTATGTGGGCGACGGGGAACGTACCGTTCGTTCCCGTGGCCGCGGGTGAGGCGCTGAGCTTCGAGGTGCTGGTCGAGCTCCGAGTAAGGGTTCACGGGAAGGATTTTGATTTCAAGATCGATCCAGAGTTGATCATCGAAGGAGATGCGCTACCGCGCTCGAGCCACGGTGGACCGCGCTTCATGTGAGATCGATGATCAAACGTACCGAGCACGAACGCCGAGAAGGCTTTGCTTCCGAACGCGGGGGGCTTCCGCTGGATCCCAAACAGGACCCTTGGCTTGACCACCTGCAGAGCGAGACGCGCTCGGGCAGCCAGTCACGAGTCGACCCGAACATCTTGTCGGTACCGACGCTGACCCTGCTCTGGCATCCGTCCGTTGATCGGATCGGTGAGCACGCCTTCCTGCCTCAACTCGATCAAGGACACCAGGTCGAAATCTCGCGACTGCAGCCCCTGTGGGAACCGATGACGGCGGGCGAGGCGCGTCCGCTCGCAGATCCGCGGGTGAGCCGGCGACCCGTCTCGATCATTCCTCGCGACCAGGGGTACCTAGTCGACGCCGCCGCCGTGCGAACGGCCGTTCGCGTTGACGGGGAATCTGTCGTCGATGTCGTCCGGCTCCCGGCTGATTGTCTGCAGCATGGGGTTGTGATCGCGCTGGCCGATCGTATTCTCATGCTTCTTCACCGGAGAAAGCCGCAACGCACGGTCGCGGACGATCTGGGATTGGTGGGAGACAGTGCTGTCATGCAGCATGTACGCCGCGAAATCCGCAGCGTTGCGCCGCTCGATGTCACGGTCTTGATCTCCGGCGAGTCTGGTACCGGGAAGGAGCTCGTCGCACGAGCTATTCAGCGCAAGAGTCGTCGTTGCCAGGCACCATTCCTCGCGCTCAATATGGCTGCCGTGACGCCTTCTCTCGCAAGCGCCGAGCTCTTTGGTGCGTCGAAGGGTGCCTTTAGTGGGGCAAGCCAGAACCGCGATGGATACTTCCGAAAAGCCGGAGGCGGCACGCTCTTTCTCGATGAGATCGGCGAAGCGCCGATGGAGATTCAGACGATGCTGCTGCGAACCCTCGAAACGGGGGACATCCAGCCGGTTGGGGCGGAGTGTCCGGTCCAGGTCGATGTTCGGCTTCTGGCAGCCACGGATGCAGATCTCGAGGGCGGTGTGCGCGCGGGACGCCTCAGTGCCCCCCTTATCCACCGACTTGCTGGATTCGTCATCGAGCTTCCGCCCTTGCGGCATCGACGGGAAGACATCAGCGCGTTGATCTTGCACTTTCTACGGGAAGAGCTGGGCGCACTGGGAGAGCTCGACCGGATCCAGGACTACGGACCCTACGGAAAGCAATGGTTCCCGTGTCCGCTGGTCGAACGATTGGTTCTCTTTCACTGGCCAGGGAACGTACGTCAGCTGCACAATGTCGTTCGCCAACTGGTCGTGGCGGACAGGTGTGCAGAGGTCGTCGAGGTGGGGCCTCGACTCGAGCGGTTGTTGCAGGCCCGATCTTCGACATCGGCAGAGACGCACGGGCGGGGCGATAGATCGATGACAGCGCAAAGCAAAGAACGTGCTCGCTCGGTCGAACGGCGCGCGCCAGCGCGCGAATATCGTGACCCGAGCACGATCGAGGAGAGCGAGCTTGTCGAAGCGCTACGGTGCAACCGATGGCAACCCAAGCCGGCTGCCGAAGCGCTGGGTGTCTCGCGAGCATCCTTGTACGGATTGATCGATCGAAGCACGCAGATACAGAAGGCATCTGAGCTAGGTGCTCGCGAGATCGAGATCGCCTTGCAAGAGCAGCAAGGCGATCTCGG
>CALFAM010000342.1 GCA_937948815.1 uncultured bacterium | reverse complement strand
CCTTCGCCATGCGCATGGCGAGCAACGATCAAACGGCACCGGTTCATCATCTGCTGCTCGGTGGCCGCTTTGCCGAAGCCGAAGCTGCTGCCGCGAGCCTGATGGCGTCAGAGATCGCCTGCGCCGACCCGGCCAGTGAGTCGATTCCCGAGAGCGTTGGCGACCTCTTTCCCAAGGATTGTCTGATCGGCGAAGCCATGGCGCTGCGCGCGATCGCTGCTGCCGCCTTGGGGGCAGACGAAGCCGCGGTCTGGATGTGGCAGGCGGCACACAATCTCACCGACACGCTCTCGGCCGACGGCATGGCGGCCTACGGCCCGGCTGGCGAAGTCCTGGCTGCACGCGCGGTGCGCTGCACCGGGCTCGGAGGCCCGAGCGACGACTGCCCGGCCGTCATCACCACGCGATCGAATCGAGCCGAAGCGGAATCTGGAGAAGGAGGCGTCCGACCCGCCCAGGTTCGCGAACGGGCGCCGATCGTTGCAACCGACGATCCCGAGGGCGCCGACCGCATCCTGATCCGCGTGCTGGTCGACGAAGCGGGTATCCCGCACGAGCCGAGGATCGTGACCGCCCATTGGCTGAAGCGAGGTCTCGACGCTCTGGCCGCCGTTCGTGGCTGGCGCTTCGAGCCGGCTCGCCGAGGTGGCGTGGCCGTGCCGTCGGTGGTGACGGTCACGGTTCCATCCGTTGATGATGGAGAAGAGGATCGCCGACGAACGTGGCGCCAGACCCTGGCAACTGCCGATGCGGCGCTGAGCCGCGGCGACGGCACCCAGCAGGCCGTTCTCCGCGCCCTTCGCGACGAGCTGGCCCATCACCTCACGATCGGTGGCAGCGACTTACTGGCCGACGCACTGACCCTGCTCGCGGTTGCCGACGCCCGCGCGGGTGACCTCGCGAGCGCGCACTGGCACTGGCTGACCGCGCAGAATCTCGCCGTCGAGTTGCGCGAGATCGACCTCGGTCACTACGGCGAAGCCGGCGCCCTGCTTGCCAGCCAGCGATTGCCCGCGGCACCACCGAATCTCTCGCCGAGCCAAGCCGACCGCGTACCGCTCGCGGCGCCGCTCCCCAGCTTCGACGACCGTCCAGCCGCAACCGACCTCTTGCGGGTTCGCGTCGAGGTCGACGAAGCCGGCGTGCCGTCCAGGCCGTTCGTGGTGGAAGGCGGCCGCTCGCCCGCCCGCTTGATGCTAGCGCTCGCGGCGCTCGCCGACTGGCGCTTCCCACCGGGCGCCCCGGGCGTTCGTGACGTTGTGATGCCCCTGACTCGTGGCCAGTCCACCGACAACACCGATGCCCACGAAAGCGACCTTCGCGAAGCCAGGGCATTGGTCACGGAAGCGGTCAGCGCCATGAAGAACGAGGACCCCATCACCGCACGCTGTCTCTATGCCAGCGCCCAGCACCTCGTCCCCTCCCTCGCGGCGCTCGACTTCTCGGAGCACAAGCCCGACGTCGCAGCACGGATGAGCACTCTTCGACGTGGTCCCCGCCCGCACTGGCCCCTCCTTCCCGAGAGCAAGGCCCACACCCTCTCCATCGTCAGCGGAATCGAGCCACCGCAACGTGTCCACTGGGAGCCTCCCAGCCTCGGCAGAGACGTCCGCAACGCTGCGAAGCTCGGTGCCTCGGGCACGATGTTTCTGACTCACCAGATCAATCGGGATGGGCGTGTCGAAATGATCCGCACCCAGCGGGGGTTACCGCTTGGGCTCACGGCGTCTCACATCGCCTCGAGCTGCCGATCGCGTTGGCAGCCTGCCACCCAGAACGGCGAGCCGGTACCGGTCGAGTTCCACATGGAGATCGGCTTTCAAAGCAGCTTTGACGTGATCGCGCGGTAGCCATTCGCCTCGAGGCGAGGCGGGCCTCGAGGCGTCGGGTCCATCGTGCCGCCATCCGGTCGTCTCGAGCACAATGAGGGTGTGCCCAAGGCTTGGGCATACCTGCCCTGACTGTGCGCGCAGCGAAACCATGCTCTGGGCCCGAAGCCGCGACTTCGGTCGCTTTCCTTCGATTCCACCGGGTGGCATCAACCTTGCCCTAGTCCGCACCATGCATTGCTTGAGTGACGCCGCCCGACGGCGTACTCCGGCACTTCTCCGGATGCAGACAGGGCCCCGATCCGACCAGGAGCGCCGGCCTCGTGCCCTGTCCCGTATCCGATTTGGCTCGGACACAGATGGCAGCCTGCTCAGCACGCGCAGGCGAGGAGCGATTCGTGAACGGTTACCCACTTCCCAAACCTTCGGCCACCTTGACGACCCTTGGAGCCCCTTCAACCACGAAATGCGATAGACACCGCGAGACGAGCGGTCGGTTCCGGCCGCTGCTGAGGACCTTGTTTCTCGCTTGCATCTGCCTCCTCCCCACCGAGGCCTGGGCACAGACCAGCGAACTGTTCCAGCTCGCACCCGAAGGAAAGGCTCGCCTTCAGAGCAACCCGGCAGCGTCGGAAGCCTGGCACGTCGCGGTCGACGCCAGCGCACTCGCCGTCAGCCCCAAGCGGCTTACGTTACCTCTCCCCGACGGCCGCCAGATCGTCGCCCGCGAAACATCGACCGATCGTCGTTCTGCCGACAATCTCGCATGGCGCGCCACCTTGTCCGACGGTGGCTACGCAACCCTGACGCTGGCCCATGGATATGTCATCGGCCGGATCGAAACCGCCACCGACTCCTGGGAGCTGACGTCCCACAAGGATGGAGGACAGGTGCTGATTCGGCTCGACCCCGAAGGGTTCGGAAGCTGCGGCAACCAGTTCGATCATGGCGATCCGATCAGCGTGGCGCCGCCCACCAAGAGCACGATCTCGCGCCCTGTGATCGGCGTAAGCCGTCTCGCCACGCTCGACGTCATGGTGCTCTACACGCCCCAGGCCCGCGCGGGTGCCGGCGGCCAGGCGGCGATCGAATCGACCGCACAGTCCGCCGTCGACTCGGCGAACACGGCCTTCATCAACAGTGACATCAACCTTCGCTTCAACCTCGTCCACACCGAGCTAGCCGATCGCAACGACGCAGGAAGTGCCGACGCCAATCTCGACTGGTTGAACGACGATCCGACAGTGCAAGCCCTGCGCGACGTCTACCAGGCCGATCTGGTCAGTCTGCTGCTCGAAGACGCAGGCTCGAACCTCTGCGGGTTGGCCAGGCTCTTGCGCAACCAGGACGCTGCCGCATTCGCGTCCAGTGGCTACCAGATAACCCGGCGCGACTGTGCGGTCGGCAATCTGACCTATGTTCACGAGCATGGCCACAATATTGGGCTCCAACACGATCCGGTATTCGCGACGCCACCCGGCGAAGCGTTCCGGCCCTATGCCTTCGGTCACTTCTCCTCGGGAGATCCGAACGTTCCGATCGGCGCCTTCCGGACGGTCATGGCGCTTCCCTCGAGTCTCTGCCCAGGATGCCCGCGGCGCAGCAACTTCTCGAACCCCGATGTCGCCATTTTTGGTGAAGACACAGGTATCGCCAATGAACGCGACAATGCGCGCACCGCGGACATCAGCGGACCGATCGCCGCCAACTGGCGACCGCGCTTTCCGGCACCCAAGCCCTGTGCCGATTGCATCGACTTCGTGCCTGGGTCGACTCTTCCAGTGCCTGGCCAGGACTCCGCGATCGGCCCCCTCGCAAGGCTCGACGACGGCGCGACGCTGGGCCTCGGCGGCGACCGATGGCAGCGCACGACGCAAACCTTCACGATCACGCCCCACACGATTCTCGAGCTCGAATTCGCCTCGACTGCGGAAGGTGAGATTCACGGTATCGGCTTCGACGAGGACGACAGTGTGAGCAACAATCCCCGCCTCTTCCAGCTCTTCGGAAGCGAATCGTCCAACAACATCATTCAAGATTTCGCGACCTACACGTCCGCGGACACCGGAAGCTTCGTTCGCTTCACGATTCCGGTCGGGCAGTACTACACCGGTTCGGGTTTCCGGCTGGTGTTCGCGAACGATCAGGACGGCTCACCGCGCAACAACACTAGCT
Source organism: uncultured bacterium (assembly GCA_937948815.1). Lineage (GTDB taxonomy): Bacteria > Acidobacteriota > Thermoanaerobaculia > Multivoradales > J023 > J023. The sequence goes on along the minus strand of CALFAM010000342.1, from coordinate 4,433 downwards.
TCTTCCGCAACGTTCGCGTGTTCGATCAAACTCCCTCCGTGCAGCCGACCACCGGACTGTGGTGGAACCCCGCGCGCTCTGGAAACGGCTTCGATCTGGTCAGCAACAACAGCGGGGGCCATGTGCTGACCTGGTTTACCTACACTGCCTCCGGCACACCGATCTGGTACCAAAGCGCGGTCGGTCCGATCACCGGCAACCGCTTCGACCAGCCCCTCTTCCGCTACACCTTCGGCCCCACCGGCGCGACCGGTACGCAGGTAGGGTCCGTCGAGCTGATCTTCAGCAATGACAACAACGCTCAATTCAACTGGCAGCTCGACGGTGCCGCGGGCAGTGAGCCGTTCACCTTCTTCGGCGGAGGCGGCGGCCGATCAGGCTTGTGGTTCCCGCCCGCGGATTCGGGCTGGGGTCTCTCGGCCTTCCGGGTCGGCTCGGCGCTGGTCACCACCGTCTACTACTACGCGGGCGGCCAACCACGTTGGGCCCAAGGGGTGGGTTCGGACACTGGCAGCACCCAGACCATCGACATGATCACTGTTCAGGGCAATGGGCTGTGTCCGAGCTGTGGCGGCGGCAGCAGCCAGCCGCCGCCATCCAGCAGCGCCGGCACGATCACGCTCCGCATCCAGACCGCCGGCGCCACGACCGGTACCCTACGCACCGATATCTCTTCGTCGATCGGCTCGTGGATCCGGCCGAACCAGAGCATCTCAAAGCTCGCGGATTGATCGATAGAACGAGCGAGAGCCATTGACCGGCGAAGGGGACGTCGGTCAGAAGCGTATGGCCGTCGGACAGTGGGTGTGAGCAACCTCCGCAACGCTCGTGCCTGCTGTCCGGCGGCGGTACGGTCCCCCCGTCGCGATTCTCGACCTTCTTTCTCTTCCGCGCTGTGCGCTGGCCTTCCACCGGCAAACGTGTACACTCTCGACGAAGAGGGCGTACCTCCGGCGAGTCAGGGACCGAAGCACGATGAGCAGTCTTCGTCGTTCCTGACCGCGTGGTCGTTGGGGATCGACCGCGCCAGACACGGGGCAAGCCTTCATCGCCGAGGAGCGAGGGCTTGCCGTTCACCGAAGATCGTCCATCAGCCGCGGAGCAAAGCACCGCGTCAGAGGCCACCGCCACGGTTACCGAATCGGGTGCCGCGGGCGTGCCTGCCGCGGCGCCTCTACCCCGCGGAGCAACCCTCGACCGCTACGTCGTGCTGGACGTTGCCGGTGCCGGCAGCATGGGCGTCGTCTACACGGCGTTCGACCCGGACCTCGATCGCAAGGTCGCGCTCAAAGTCGTTCATCCCGCGCGCCTCGCTGCCGGACAGAGCGGCACCATTCAGCGGCGGCTCCAGCACGAAGCCCAAGCCCTGGCCCGCCTCGATCACCCGAACGTGATCACTGTCTTCGACGTTGGCGTGGTCGGGGGTCAGCTCTACATCACCACCGAGTTGGTCGACGGGGTCGATCTGGCCACGTGGCTGCGCGCGGAGCGCCGATCCGTGGCCGCGATCGTCTCGACCTTTCTCCAGGCGGGTCGCGGCCTCGAGGCTGCCCATCACGCGGGCTTCGTTCATCGCGACTTCAAGCCTGGCAACACCATGGTCGGCGCCGACGGTCGCGTACGGGTGGTCGACTTCGGACTCGCCCGCGATGGTGCCGCGCTGGCCCAACCCCTCGAGCCGACCGGCGCCCCGGGTACACCCGCCGGCCTCGACCTCGACGAGACCGCACCGAGCGGCGCCGTCGGTACACCGGCCTACAGCGCGCCCGAGCAGCTCGCCGGCGCGCCCGTCACCGCGGCCGCCGACCAGTTCAGCTTCTGCGTCGCCCTCTATCGCGCGCTGCACGACCGACTGCCCTTTCCACCGGAGGCCACCGAGCAACCGAGCGCCCCCGACGCCTGGGTGGCAACGCCTCCGTCGTCCAGCCTGCCCGCATTCCTGCGTCGGGTGCTGCGCCGTGGCCTGCGCTTTCACCCGCAGGATCGCTATCCGTCGATGCAGGAAGCCCTGGCCGAGCTCGAACGAGGCCAGGGACGACTGCGCCGCCGGCTGATCGGCGCTGGCCTGGCCGTCGCATTGATGGCCGCCGCGGGCGCCTGGCATGTCAGTCAGGACCGACAACAAGGGATCTGTACGGGCGGTGCCAGCCGATTCGCGGACGCCTGGAACGACGATCGCCAACGCGCTATCGACAAGAACATAGCCGCCAGCGACCAGACTTATGCGGCGGCGCGTTGGGACGGAACCCGAAGCTTGATCGATGCCTATGGCACACGCTGGTCAACCATGCACGACGAAGCCTGCCGGGCCACCGCCATCGAGGCGCGGCAGTCCGACGAGTTGCTCGACCTGCGCATGGCTTGTCTGGACCAGCGCTTGCGCGAGGTGGACGCGCTCGCCAACGTTCTGGCAGAGAACCCACGCTGGATCGAACAGTCCGACGCGGTCGTCCGCGGCCTGACACCAGTCGCCGTATGCGCCGACGTCGAAGCACTGTCGCGTCCGCTGAAGCCGCCCGCCGAGGCTACCCAGGCAGCGGCGGTGGACCTGCTACGCGAGGAGCTCGCCGCCGCCCGCGCACGCCTCGGTGCCGGCGACTTCGACGCGGGCTTGGCGCAGGCGCAGCGCCTCGTCGGCTCGGCCGAAGCCACGGGCTACCTACCGCTGATCGCCGAAGCCCTGCTCCTGCAGGCGCGGTTCGAGGAAGCACTCGTTCAGCCCGAGCCTGCGAGCGCCACCTTGCAGCGCGCGCTCGAGGCCGCATCCGCGGGCGGCCATTCGCGGGCCGTGGCCGAAGCCTTCGTTCGCTGGGCACGGATTGCGGGCTATCAACAGAACGACGCGGCACAGGGCGACGCCTACGCGGCCCTGGCGGCCGCTGCGGTCGATCAGCTGAGCGAGCAAGACGCTCTTGCCGCCGCACTGGCCGATCACCGCGGTCTGCTGCGCTTTCAACAAGGTGACTATGCAGGTGCGCTCGAAAACCACCAGACTGCGCTCGCCATTCGGCAGCGCACGAACGGGGCCGACGAACCCGCGGTGGCCCGAACCCTGACGCGAATCGGCAATGCTCACCTCGAGAACGGTGAGCTGACGTCCGCGGACGAGCACTTCGCGCGTGCGCTCGACATTCGCCGTCGGCACCTTGGCGCACAGCATCCCGAGATCGCACGCCTGCTCTCCCAGCTCGGGTCGGTCGCCCTCGAACGTGGCGAGCTCGACCTCGCGCTCGAACGCTTCGAACGAGCGCGGACGATCACTGAGCAGAGCCTCGCCGCCGACCACCCCGACCGCGCCACGCCGCTGACCTACCTGGGGCATGCCCTGGTTGCCGCTGGACGCCACGCCGAAGCCATCACGCATTACCGCCTGGCCCAGTCGCTTCTCGAGCAGGCGTTCGGCCCGGACGACCCACGGCTGGCCGTCGTCGCCAGCGGTCTGGGCGGTGCCGCGGTCGTGATCGCCGACTATCCGGCCGCACGAGATGGCTATGAGACCGCGCTACGTCTGCGCAGCAGCGCCTTCGGTGACGACCATCCGGCGGTGGCCGAGATTGCCTTCAATCTGGGCGAGGTCGCCAAAAGACAGGGCAGGCATCGCGATGCCCTCGCGCGCTTCCGACAGGCGCTCGCGGTCTGGGACCGCCCCCAGAGTGACAACGGCTTTCTGATCGGCGTCGCGCTCACGGGCGTGGGCGAGTCCTTGCTCTCGACGGGTTCGCCTCGCCAGGCCTCCACAGCGCTCGAGCGGGCGCTTACGCTCCTGCCGGCTGACCGTAATCCGAAGTTCCTGGCCAAAGCTCAGTTCGCCCTGGCGCGTGTGCTGGCGGACCTCGGCGGAGATCCGATCCGGGCCGCGGCGCTCGCTTCGGCCGCACGCGATGGCTTCGAGGCTGCTGGTCCGACCGCGCAAAGTGAGCGGATCACCGTCGAGGCCTGGCTCGCTGACCATCGGGGAGCGGCACGATGAGTGTCGCCAGCGCCATCACCGGTTGGCTCGTTGCTTGCAGTAATCCGAATCGTGCCGAGAAAGTACTCGGGTACGGCCTCACAACATGTTGGTTCACACGACGGCCGTCGAACCAGGAAGGAGATCCGATGAAAACCTATGCAATCGCGTTGGCCATGCTTCTGGCCACGCCCCCACTATTGGCTACGCACCCGCTCGCGCTGGCGGGAAGCGAAGCGCGCCTGCTTCCGCCCGAGCACCACCCCATTGCCGGCGACTGGAACGAGGCGGGCAGCCTCGACCGTGACGAGCTCGGCTACTACCACCGACCGAGTAGCGCGTTCGTCCTGTGCGAGAGCAACGCCGCGCCCACCGAGCTGTCTTGCAGGCGCTTCCCCCTTCCGATCGAGTCCATGGTCTGGATCATCCGCCAACGCGCCATTCCCGTGGTCGGTCGATGGGCTGCAGGCGCCACGGATGCGCC
>CALFAM010000341.1 GCA_937948815.1 uncultured bacterium | reverse complement strand
TGCGCGAGGATCCGCGCAACACGGATCTGCTCTATGCCGGCACCGAGGTCGGCTTGTGGGCGTCGTGGGATCGAGGCGACTCCTGGCGCGAGCTGGATCTCGCCAATCTGCCGGCGGTCGCGGTTCACGACGTCTTGATCCACCCGCGGCAGAACGACCTGGTGCTCGGCACCCACGGACGCGCCATCTGGGTGTTCGATGACGCCACGCCGATTCAGCAGGCCGGCAGCGCGCCAGACGACAGCGTCCACCTTTTTCCCGTTCGCGACGCCGTGATGCATCAGTCGAGCTTTACGCGCTATGGCCTGGGAGACGATGTCTGGAAGGCGCCCAACCCGCCCTTTGGGGCGCTCTTGGCCTATCAACTTCCATCGGCGCTCGTCGAGAAGCAGCAGAAGCAGGACGAGCCGACGGAAGAGGCGTCCGGAGACGAATCAGCCGATGATGCGCCAGCGTCGGAGGAGGATCGAATCGAGATCGAGATCGTTGCGGCAGACGGTCGCGTCATTCGTACCCTCGACGACCTGCCCATCGAGGCTGGCCTCCAGCGGGTCGCGTGGGACCTACGGGTCGACGCGCCGAGCCGGCGCAACGACGAGCCAGACCCCGCGGCCGATTTCTTTGGTCCTGGCGGCGGGCCCTTGGTGCCCGCCGGCCGCTACACGGCTCGGCTGTCGGCAGGCGAGCAGGTCGCGGAAGTGAGCTTCGAGGTGGTGCTCGATCCCGGGCTCGACGTCACCGCGGAAGCGATGACGGCCCGGTACGAGGCCGCGCGCGAGCTGGCGACGATGGTGGACGCGGCCAACCGTTCCTTGCGTGCGCTCGATCGGATCGAGGAGCAGCTAGCCGCACGGCGGGCAACCGAACGCAGCATGCGGGATGCCGATCGTCGCGACGAGCCGCATCCTGTCGATGATGTCTTCGAGACCCTCACGGAAGCGCTCGAGACCGAGCAGACGATCTGGGAACGGGACGATGGCAAGCCGTTTTGGAGCCAGGGCCCGAAGCTTTCGGGGCGCATTGGCCGCTTCTTGCGTGAGGTCGATGGCTCGTTTGCTGCGCCGACCCCGGCTCAACACGAATTCCTGGCGACGCTCAGGAGTGATTCGGCCCGCGCGCTCGAGAGCCTGAAGACGTTTCTCGAAGTCACCCTGCCGGACGCCAACGATCGTTTCGGCGAGCACGGCGTACCAGCGCTGGCAGTCCCAGCCGTCGTCACGCTGCGCGACTGATCCGCCGCGTGCGCCTCGGGCATGCGTGTTCACGCGATCACGTGGACACGCAGTGGATGCCGGCTTCTCCCGTGCATTGAGCAACTTTTGATGGCGAACGGGTTCTTCTTCATTGAGTTTCGAACGAATTGAGTGCGAACAGGGGCTACTCGAGCACGTATACTCCTGTCTACACGATTGGGGTTTCGGAGGAAGGGGCAGGGATAGGTGCGCTGTTGCCAGTCGAGTAGGCGGGCGGGCGGAGTGCGTCTGCGCGAAAGGAAGACTGCTCGATGGATCACCGCGCGACTGCTGGCAGACCGGTTCCTCTCTGGGGAGAGGCAGGGCAGGGCGGGGAGCTAGGCCGGAAGATCTGTGCGGTCACGGTTGCTTGCTCGTTCGATCGAAAAGGAGCCCGGCGAGGCGGCTCGCCGGGCTTCGAGGAATATCGATTACAACTCCCAGAACGAGGGGCATTGCGACGCGCAGTCACGATAGCCATGGCAGGCGGCAGCCTCGTCGCCAATCACGATCGATGGCTGCAGACGATTAGATCCCGAGGCTCACCTCGGATGAGATTACGGCGGGCTCTGCGCCCCGCTCTTGATGGACTTCGATACAGCGGAGCGCGGCGTTCAACGCCAACAGGCGCGCTCGAAATGCGTCATGTTTGTTTTCGATCTGAGCCGCGGCCTGCTCGACGAGGAGGCTCGCCGGTTTGGCGGCGGAGTACTGCTTCGCCAGAAGCTCGATGGCCGCTTCGAGCGGCCGTTCGCCGTCCGACGTTGACGTGTCGACAGCCAGCCGCTTCATCCGAAGGATGGTGTCGGTGGCCACGTGGCAGTCCTGATTCCGCTCCAGCGAGCCATCGTAGGCACACGCCTCGAGCACCGCCTGCGCCCACGCGTCGAGCCCGATGGTTTCGCTCATGAAGGATTGCCACGGCCTTGGGGATTCCGATTCCATTTGTGCCTCCCGGATGATCTTGATCGGATCGTTCTTCTGTCGTCCGCATGGACTGGTCGCTCCTTCAATGACGCGACCCGGCGACATCGATGAGAGCGCCCGAGAGGCGAGATAGTCCTCAGAAAGTTCTCCGAAGAGGCTCAGGGAAAAGCTCCAGAAGGAATAGGACTAGCTGATGGGGGATGATTTCTTTGATTACGCGTAATTTGGAGTTGGTGCGAACGCTCGACGCCGATTCGCGCGGTCCACGGAGCAGCCTGCCTTCTAGCTCCGGTGAGATCGACGTCGATCGTCCCTTCATGGTCGGCAGCTATCGGGTCGATCCGGAGCACCGGGAGGTGTGGCTGGACACGCAGGTGGTGCTCATCGGCCCGACCGACCTGGCAGTGCTCCAGCGGCTGGTCCGTTCGCACGGCCGGGTGGTCAGCAAAGAGCAGCTGCTCCGGTCGGTTTGGGGGGATCGTTTCGTGGGCGAGCATGCCCTGACCAACGCGATTCACGAGCTGCGCAAGGCATTCGGCGACGCGCCGCGCAGGGCCAAGGTGATCCGGACCGTGCACCGTCGCGGCTATGAGCTGGTGGCGGATGTTCGTGCGGTCGAGGAGCCGAAGCCGGAAGTGGTACCACGCGCCTGGCTGCCGTGGGTGATACCGGCGCTGGTCTTGGTCGTTCTGGCGGCCGTGCCGTTCGGGTTGCGGCTCGGACCGCTGCCGACGCGGAGCGAGTCCGTCAACGTCGACTGGATCGTCTCGGAGGCGTCCGTCGGGGCCGATCACGGCGCCCACGCGAGGGGCCATGGCGCGCTTCGACGCGACCTCGAAGCATTGGTCAAGGAAATGGTGATCCAGGCGGACCACCTGAAGCTGCGCGCGTCCGGTGGCGCGGGGCAGGCTCGGGCGAGGCTGGAGGTGATCGTGGGTGACCAGATGGTCGAAGTCTGGACGCGGCTCGACGGTGAGCCGCAGGCGATGAGCACGACACCGATGGTCGATGACTGGCCGGCCGCCGCGCAGGCAGTGCGGGAAGCGGTCCTCTTTCTCGACTTTGGTGCTGCAGGCGAGCTCGGGCGAGACGATGCCCAGGACCGGATGGCGGCGATGCTCGCTCAGGGAGCGGTGTCGCGTGAAGCGGTCCGCTTGCGGGAGCTCGGGGAAGCGGCTTTTGCGCGCCGGAACCGTATGGAAGCAAGTCGTTACTTGGACCGTGCCCTCGAAGCCGACGAGCACGATCCGGCAACGCTGGCGAGTCGGGCCAGGCTCCGTGAAGATCTCTTGCAGCTGTCCGCGGCCCAGGAGGATCTGCGTCGAGCTGCCGAGGCGGCGCGGCGTCGTGGGGTCGAGAAGACCGACTACGACCGGCTCGAGGCACGCGCCGCAAAGGTGCAGGGGGCCTTTGCCCCGGCCCGGCGCACACTGCTCCAGTGCAATGCCTTGCGCTCGTACGAAAGCCGTTGCCAATTCGAGCTGGCGTGGCAGATGGCCGTCCGGGAGCGAGACTGTGAAGGGGCGATCAATGCGTATCAGCATCTGGCGACCCGGGCGACCGAGCCGCTGCCCGATGACTTCGATGCTCATTTCGGGGAAGCGCAGCTCCTGTGCGGTCAGGTGGCGGATGCCGAAGCGTCGTTTCGTCGCTTCGAGACGCGAAAGCCTGCTGACGACGATGGGGCGGATGCGGCGAGCACCTGGGCATGGTTCTTCCTGCTCACCGGGCGCCTCGACGAGGCCGAAGCGCGGCTCGAGGCGCTGGAGCGGATCGACGCCGGGTTTTACCGGCTGAAGATCGATCGCGGCAACCTGGCGCTGGCGCGGGGCCGCCTCCCGGAAGCTGCCCGTTGGTTTACCGCTGCAGGCCGGTTGGGGGAGGAACGGACCGCGATCGCCGCCAAGGTGGCGGCGGCAGCCGTCGCCATTCTGGAGGGTGAGCCTCAGCGGGCGATCGAGCGGGCCGAGCAGGCCCATGCCACGCTCGAGCAACTCGTCGCGCCCGCAGAAGCCAACGTATGGCTGAGCGATCAGGTGTTGCCGATCCGTGCGGTGTTGGGGCTTGCCTGGCTGGCCGAAGGGGATCTCGACCGCGCCACGGGTGAGCTCGACCGGTTGGAGGATCTCGTTGCCCAGCGGCGCGCGCGCAACGATGAGTCTGCGGCAGCCGATCGCTACCGCGAAGAGTACGTCCACCTCCTTGCCGGCTTGCTGCATGCGCATGCCGGTCGATTGGAAGAGGCGCGGCTGGCCTTTGACCAGTTGCTCGCCGTACGGCCCTACGACGACCCGTTCTTTCAGTTCTTCATCGAGCACCTGGCGGCCAAGGCGCCCGTCCTCAGCGACGTTCACCGCACCATGGCACGGCATCTCGCCTGGCCCTGACGGGCACGAGTGACGGTACGTCGTCGACCGGCGGCTTTCCTTGCGCCGATCGTCCGCTATGCTCCGGGTTTCACAGGAGCCATGGGATGACCGAGCCGTTGCGAATCTGTCTGTGGTCTGGACCACGGAATGTTTCGACCGCCTTGATGTACGCCTTCGCCCAGCGTCGGGATACTCGGGTGGTCGACGAACCCCTTTACGCCCACTACTTGCGTGTTTCGGGCGCGCGTCATCCGGGATACCGCGACGTGCTGGCGGCCCAGGATCCCGATGGTGAGCACGTGGTCCGAGACACGATCCTCGGCGCGGTCGACAGACCCGTGGTGTTCTTCAAGCAGATGGCGCATCACCTGGTCGAGCTCGATCTGGCCTTCCTGGAGCGTACGGTCAACGTCCTGCTGACCCGCGATCCGCGCGACATGCTGCCGTCCCTGGTCAATCAGGTACCGGTGCCCACCCTGGCCGACACCGGATTGGCGCGCCAGTGCGAGTTGGTGGCGTGGTTGCGCGACCGCGGGCAAGATCCACCGATTCTCGACGCCCGCGAGCTGCTGCGGGATCCCGCCGAGGTCTTGGCGCAGCTCTGCGCGCAGCTCGGAATCGCTTTCGACGACGGCATGTTGTCCTGGCCGGCTGGGCCGATCCCCGAAGATGGGGTGTGGGCGCCGCACTGGTACCACAATGTCCATCGCTCGACGGGCTTTGGCCCGTATCGCGAGAAGCGCGCGGCCCTCGACCCTGCCCTCGAAGCCGTGTACGCGGAATGCAAACCGTGGTACGAACGCCTCTATGCGTCGGCACTGAAGCCGCGCGTGGCTGTGGATGGATGATCGATCATGATTCGTGAGTACCGACCCGAAGAGCTGCCCGACCCACGTAACGCGTCGATTCAGGTCCACGTCGGTGGCGCGCTGGTGCCGCGCCACGAAGCGAAGATCTCGGTCTTCGACAGCGCGGTGCAGGGCGGCGACGCGGTCTGGGAGGGGCTGCGCGTCTACGATGGCCGCCTCTTCCAGCTCGACGCCCATCTCGACCGCCTGCTGGCATCGGCCCATGCGCTGATGTTCGCAGGGGTACCCGATCGCGCGGCGATCACCAAGGCGATCTTCGAGACCTTGGAGGCCAACGGCATGCGCGACCAGGCCCATATCCGCCTGACCCTGACGCGGGGGCCGAAGACGAGCTCGGGGATGAGCCCGCACTTCAATCAGCTGGGCTGCTGCTTGATCGTCCTCGCTGAGTGGAAGCCGCCGGTCTACGATGCCGCTGGCATCCGCCTGATCACTTCGTCCATTCGCCGCAACTCGCCCGCCACCCTCGACTCGAAGATCCATCACAACAATCTGCTCAACAACATCCTCGCCAAGATCGAAGCGAACGTCGCTGGCGTCGATGACGCGCTGATGCTCGATCTGAACGGCTTCATCAGTGAGACCAATGCCACGAACTTCTTCGTCGTGCGCGGCAGCGTGCTGCTGACCCCACACGCCGATAGCTGCCTGCCCGGAGTCACCCGTCGCACGGTTCTCGAGCTGGCCCGGGGGAATGGCATCGATGCGGTCGAGCGCAACCTTTCGACGGTCGAGGCCTACACTGCCGACGAGGCCTTCACCACCGGAACGATGGGCGAGCTGTCGCCGGTCTTGACGATCGATGGCCGCATGATCGGCACCGGCGACCGGGGCCCGATGACCGCGCGGCTGCAAGATCTCTATGCCGATCTCGCCGGCCGCGAGGGCGCGCCGCTGCCTTTCTGAGTCTTTGTGCAGCACGAGATACGCGTTCTGGCGACCCGATCACGAGGACCTGATCTCGAGGATGGCGCCTTGACGGACCATGCATGACGAGGGCGAGACGGCGGGTGGTCAAATACGCTAGTCTTCGGAAGGGAACGGCGTCGTCGGCGTCATCAATGACCTTCCGGTCGCCCGGGCGCCACGTCTGGCAACCGTCGGGATGACCGAGTCGCCTGTCCGACACACCGAGAGCCAACTCATGAACGCGCCTGCCGAAAGCCAAACGGATCTCCTCGAGCTCGCTGCCGATGCTGCACTGGCAGCTGGCGATGCGATTCTCGAGGTTTATGGCGCCATGGGCGACATCGAAATTCAGCGCAAAGCGGACGACTCGCCCTTGACCGCTGCTGATCTGGCTGCGAACAAGATCATTGTCGATCATCTGAGCGCGCACGGCCCGGACATTCCGATCCTGACCGAAGAGTCGGCGCAGCAGCCTTATGAAACGCGGCAGCACTGGAGCCGCTTCTGGCTGGTCGACCCGCTCGATGGCACCAAGGAATTCGTCAAACGAAACGGCGAATTCACGGTCAACATCGCGCTGGTCGAAGATGGCGTTCCCGTGCTCGGCGTGGTACATGCGCCCGTGCTCGAGCGTACGCATCTCGGCGGACCGGGGCTGGGCGCCTGGCGGCGCGAAGGCGATGCCAAGGAACAGGCCATTCGCGCCACGGGCACCGGCGGCGAAGAGTTGGTCGTGGTGGCCAGCCGCAGTCATCCGAGCCCGCAGACCGCGGCGTTCCTAGACGCGTTGCCGGCTCACCGCCTGACCAGCATGGGCAGCTCACTCAAGCTCTGCCTGGTCGCCGAAGGGCTGGCCGATCTCTACCCGCGCTTCGCTCCGACCATGGAGTGGGATACCGCGGCAGCTCACGCGGTCGTCCTCGCAGCTGGCGGCCAGGTGCTCGATCCGAGCGGCTCGCCCTTGCGCTATAACAAGCGCGAGCTGCTCAATCCACACTTCATCGTGCTCGGTCGGCGGCCGGTACCCTGGCGCACCGCGCTGCCGCCAGCCGACCAAGACTGATCCGCGCAAGCTGAACCTTCCGCTGCGCGCGCCGCGCGCGCCCGGCGTTTTTCGTTAGGAGTTCGTACGATGCCTGACCACCTGATACAACCTCATGGCGGCCCGCTGCTACAGCTGATGGCGGACCAAGATCGCCGCGACGAGCTGCGCGATGCCTCCCGTGATTGGCCCTCGTGGACGCTGACGCCGCGGCAAGCGTGCGATCTCGAGCTGTTGCTGAACGGCGCGTTCTCGCCGCTCTCGGGGTTCATGGGGCAGGCAGACTTCGATGCCGTGTGCAAGGACATGCGCCTCGCCGACGGCACCCTCTGGCCTCTTCCGATCACCCTTGATGTCGATCCGTCGATCGGAGAACCACTCGAAGCCGGCAACCATCTGGCGCTTCGGGATCCGGAAGGTGTCATGCTCGCCGTGCTTCACGTGGAAGACGCCTGGCGGCCCGATCGCGCGGCCGAAGCCCAGTCGGTCTATGGCTCGCAAGACACCAAGCACCCGGCGGTGGCCCAACTCCTCGCCGACCCAGACCGGATCTACGTCGGCGGACGGATCGAGGGCGTCCAGCAGCCTTCGCACTATGACTTCGTCACGCTGCGCCACACTCCCGCGCAGATGCGTGCCGAGTTCACCCGTCGTGGCTGGCGCCGTGTGGTGGCCTTCCAGACCCGCAATCCCCTTCACCGTGCTCATGTCGAGCTGACCCTGCGTGCCGCCCGCGAGGCCGAAACCAATCTGCTGATCCACCCGGTCGTGGGCATGACCAAGCCTGGGGATGTCGATCACTACACCCGGGTCCGGTGCTACCAAGCGGTTCTGGACCGCTATCCGCAGCACACCACCATGCTCTCCTTGCTGCCCTTGGCCATGCGCATGGGCGGCCCACGGGAGACCCTGCTGCACGCGATCATCCGAAAGAACTACGGCTGCTCGCACCTGATCGTCGGCCGTGACCATGCCGGCCCGGGCCAAGACAGCAGTGGCAAGCCGTTCTACGGCCCCTACGACGCCCAGGAGCTGGTTCGCGAGCACGAGAGCGAGCTGGGCATCACCATGGTGCCCTTCCGTTTGATGGTCTACGTCGAGGAGCGCGCGGCCTACATGCCTCAGGACGAGGTCCCGGAAGGGTCACGGGTGCTGTCGCTTTCGGGTACCGAGCTGCGCGAGCGCCTGACGCATGGTCACGAGCTTCCGGAGTGGTTCACCTATCCGGAGGTGGCGACCGAGTTGCGTCGGACCTATCCCGCGCGCCATCAGCAAGGATTTACGGTCTTCTTCACCGGCCTCTCCGGCGCCGGCAAGTCGACGGTCGCCAATGTCTTGATGGTCAAGCTGCTCGAGACCGGTGGTCGGCCCGTGACCCTGCTCGATGGCGACATCGTGCGGCAAAATCTCTCCTCCGAGCTCGGGTTCTCGAAGGAGCATCGTGATCTCAACATTCAGCGTATCGGTTTCGTGGCTTCGGAGATCACCAAGAATGGCGGCATTGCGGTTTGTGCGCCGATCGCGCCCTACGACAAGGTTCGACGCCAGGTGCGTGAGCTGGTCGAGAAGGGGGGCGGTTTCGTGCTGGTCCACGTGGCCACGCCGATCGATGTCTGTGAGGACCGTGACCGCAAGGGCCTCTATGCCAAGGCACGCGCTGGCATCATCAAAGAGTTCACCGGCATCTCCGATCCGTACGAGGTGCCGAGCGACGCCGATCTGGAGCTCGACACCAGTGATCGGACGCCCGAGGAGTCAGCGCAACGGGTAATCTTGCATCTCGAGCGCGAGGGTTATCTCGGTCCGGTCTCGAGCTGATCGTTCTTGGGCCGCGGACCGTCATCTGAGTCGTTACCAAGATGCGGTCCAATCGCGGTGTTTCTGAGGTCGACGTGCCGGCTTTGTTAGGCTCACGTCGTTTCATGAAGGGATGAGTGTCCGATCCGGATGCTCGAAGCGAAGATGAAGCCGCCGGGATGCGCGATCGCGGATCCATGCGCGGCTGATCGAGCAACGCGCGCGAGCGCCCAATCGAAAGGAATGATCATGTCTGTTGCCAAAGTCATCGAAATCAGTAGCTCGTCTCCGGTCAGCTTCGAAGCCGCCGTCCAGGAAGGGATCACCCGTGCCAGCAAGACTGTCAAGGGCATCACCGGCGCCTGGGTCAACGAAGAGAAGGTCGTGGTCGAGGATGGCAAGATCACCGAGTGGCGGGTCTGCCTCAAAGTTTCCTTCCTGCTGAAAGACTGATCGCATGGCGCTCGAGCTCGTTGCCACCTGTGCGCTCGGGCTCGAGCCACTGCTCGAGAAGGAGCTGACCAGCCTCGAGATGGCGGACGTTCGTCCGGTTCGCGGGGCTGTCCGTTTCGTAGGCAATTGGCGTGCCGTTTGGCGCGCCAATTTGCATTTGCGATCGGCCAATCGGGTGTTGGTCCGATTGGCCACCTGGCCGGCGCCGAATGGCGATGCGCTGGCAGCTGGTGCCGGCGACCTGGTTCGCGAGCGCGGACTGCACTGGGCTGGCGTGCCGGTCAACGACCTCTTCGATCCCCGCAACACCCTGGCGATCCGCGCTTCGTCGAGCCGTTCCCAGATCACCGACGTACGCTGGGCCGGCCTGCGCACCAAGGATGGGCTGGTCGACGCGCAGCGTGAACGCTTTGGCCAGCGCTCGTCCATCGACCGTGAGCGACCGGACCTGCCGCTGCGTTTGCATCTCGATCGCGACCTCGCGACCTTGCTCCTCGATACCTCCGGCCAGCCGCTGGATCGACGCGGCTACCGGGTCACCACCAGCCAGGCTCCACTTCGCGAGCAGCTCGCGGCTGCTTGCGTCCTGGCGGCAGACTGGGACGGCCGCGGCCCGGTGGTGGATCCGATGTGTGGATCGGGCACGCTCCTGATCGAAGCGGCATGGTTCGCCCTGGGCCGCCCACCAGGCTGCCTACGCCGCCACTGGGCGTTCGAGCGCTTCGCAGGATTCGACGCCGCTGCTTTCGAGCGAATCAAGAAGGTCGAGTTGCCGGTCCTCGACCCGGATGTGCGCCTGTACGGGATCGACAACGATCCGACCGCGATTCGCGCGGCGCACAGCAATCTCGCCCGTGCCGACCTGGACGACCGCGCCAAGGTCATGCGCAGCGATGCCTTTGCCTGGACGCCGCCTTCCACGCCTGGCTTGTTGATCACCAACCCGGCCTACGGCCATCGCCTGGAGGCCGCGGTCGACGATATGCGCCGGTTGGGTGACCTCATGAAGCAGCGCTACAAAGGCTGGCGCGCGGTGGTCATTGCCGGTGATCCCGGCCGCGGCAAGCACATCGGCCTTCGTCCCCGGCGCAAGGTCTCCGTCAAGAACGGCCCGATCGACGTGCGCATCCTGGTTTTCGACCTGCACTGATTCACGGCGCTCGCTCCGTGCCCGAAAAGTCGGGCGCGGGCGATTGCTAGCCCTGCTCTGAAATCGCGATTGGGGTCGTCCTCCCGAACGGGAGCGACTATCGCTGCGAGCTCGGGCCGAGGATGCGCCCCAGGCTTTCGCTGAGGATCTCGGCCCCGGTTCGGGTGGCCGTGCGCGTGGCGTCACGCAGGACCTCGCGGGAGGGCAGGCCGGTCACCGCGTCGGTGACGCCGGTGCGCACACGCTCTTCGACTTCTTCGCCGATTCGCGTGGCAGCCACCTCGGCTGCGCGGTCGAGGGCAAGCTCGAGCTCGGGCAGCAGCTTGGCGCGCAGCAGCCGATAGGCGAAAAGGGCGGTCAGGGTGCTCGACAGGAGTGCCGTGACGACGATGATCAGGATCAGAAACACAGCTCGATTCTAATCGCACGTGTGGTCGGTGTTGACGGGGACGCATCTGAAACGCGTCGAGCGACCCTCACTCTCGGGTCTCGCTTGCCGCTTCAACCACCCGGCAGGCCGAAGACGAAGAGGAGCTGGGCGGTGCCGGCGAGGCCGCCCAGGACGGCCCCGGTGAGGATGAGCTTCCACTCGTCTTCCTGGAAGCAGGGCCGGAGGAGATCCTGGAACTGGTCCGGCGGCATGGTCTCCATGCGCTCGCGAAGGACCTGCTCGACGATCACGGCGCGGTCTTCGTTGAAGGCGCGGTCTTCGAACGGATCCTCGGAGACGTGCAGCGCCTTTTCGGCCACGGAAGCCTTGATGCTGGCGTAGCTGCGCGGGCCGACGGCGAGCTGCGCCATCGGTTTGAGCTGGCCGACGGCGCGGTCGACCACCGGCCGGATGTGTCGTGCGATGAGTCCGCGCGTCCGCTCGGACTTGGGGCCGTTCATCATCTCGTGGACGATGTTCTTGATCGTGATGATCTCGCGGGTCACCAGGTGGCACCACACCCTCGCGACCTCGGCCTGACGACGTAGGAAGAGGCCTTGGAGGGTAAAGGGTCCGACCTTCTTCGGGTGGAGCGGCCGAAAGATGACGTTGATCGCGATCCAGTTGGTGGCCCAACCGACCAGCAGGCCGAAGACGGGTAACACCCACCACTGCGGGAGCACGATCCAGACCAGAAGCTGGACCAGGCCGAAGAGAAAGCCGAAGTAGAGACCCGAACGAACAATAAAGCGGAATTCGGCGTCACCGGCCTCGAGAAACAAGCGGTTGAGCAACGCCTTGTCTCCTTCGAGCTTGCCGACCACCATGTGCTTCATATCCATCAGGTCTTCGACGTTCTCACCGATGTCCTTCATCAGAGCGTCGATCAGGGCTGGCATCTCGGCCCGGACGCCCGCGTAGACCTGCTCCCGCATCATCTCGGGGAGGTTCTCCCACAGGACGGCATGGCCACGCAGGATGACCTCGTCGGTGTACTGGGCGAGGCGGCGGTCCATGACGGCGGATACCCGCGCCGCCAGCACCTCGGGCTCCATCTTCTCGAAGACCTCCGACAGGCGGCCGAGGCGAATCATCGTGGTGTCGACAAAGGTCGACGCCATCTTGCGTGCCTTCGAGGGAATGATGCCCTGCCAACCGAAGATCGGCCGGATGCCCACGAACTCCAGGGGGCGAAAAGTCATCCGGATCGCTGCCCAGTTGGTGCCCCAGCCGACCACCGCCGCGATTACGGGAATGCTCGCCAGCTTCCAGAAGGCAGGGTCGCGCAGAAACGAGAGAGCTTCGGGCATCGTGTGGTGGACGCCCGGCTCAGCCCGGCGGGTCGATTCGGAGCTCGAGACCGGTCGGTGTGCGGACGACTCGAATCGGTGTGTCGCCATCGCGGAGGTCGAGTACGAGACGAGCAATCGGCTTCGGACGCGGCTGAAACTGCCCAAGACGCGCCCGGTCGACCCGAGGATGGTCGACCGCGAGCGTGCGCGCGCCCGCTTCGCTGAAGGCGCCGGGCAGGTCGACGACGAAGCGAGGTGGTGATTCGAGACGGAACTCGGACCACGCAAGGGGGCCATCCGCGCGCACCTCGACGACCAGCACGGTCTGATCGCGACGGGTGAAGACTTCGTAGACCGTACGGCCGGTGGCCGCGAGCTGGCGATCGACATCGCGGGAAGACTCGGCCTTGGCCTGTGAGGGGGTGGATGGAGGCGCCGGGCGGCTCGTCTTCGCGTCCGTCCTGCGCGTACCCGTCTCGTTCGCAGCGGTCTCACTCGCGGGCGGCCGCGGCGGCGTCGCGGCAGAGCCGTGGCGTGGTGAGCCGTCAGAAGGTTCTGTGCTGCGAATGCCGAGGTCCTCGGCCAGCGTCGTGCCGGCGTCAGCGTTGCCCACGTCGGCGCGGTTCGAAGACGCCTCACCAGCATCGGGATGCCGGACCGGCTGCACCACGACGGGAGCCACCGGGATCGACTCGGACTCGATGGTTGGTGTTGGTGCTGCCGTTGCTGGGGGTGCCTCCGCCGGTGTCGTTGTTGCCGCTGGTATTGGAGGGGCAGGTTCGGTTTCCACTCGCGCGTTGCTCGGTGTGCGACGCGTGGGTGGTGGCGCCACCGAGTCGAAGCGCAGCGCGAGTCCGGTTCCCTGGGCTTCGAGGGAATGGACGGCCGGCCGCCGGGCCATCACGCGGAGTCGGGTGGTCGGCGTGCCTCGGAATTCGTCCTCAGCGATACTGACCTCGACACGGGCAATGAGGAGGCCGTCGTCATCGGTTTCGATCACGGCCGGGGTCTCGCTGCGGGTACCCGGGAGCTCGACCACGAGATGGCCTTCGAGGTCACGGTAGGTCGTCCAGCTCAGGCGCTTGTCACTTTCGAGGGTGACCAGCGTGCTTGGACCGAGCGTGCCCCCGATTTCGGCCGTGGCGTCGCTTGTGCTGTCTTTCTCGGCCGCCGGCCCCTGATGAATCCCGACGTGGGTAAGGGTGCGTTCGGCTGCCGGCAGAGGCTCGGCCACGTCCGCAATGGCGCTCGGCGGGTTCGCACCTACCGTTCGCGGCGGTTGGGACGAGGGATTGCCCGCACAGGCCAAGGCGGCGAGTGGTAGCAGCGCAAACGCGGGGCCCAGCCAGGTACGGCTCGGCCGGGCGGAGCGAGCCGCAGCGTGGTGCGACGCTTGGAGCAATCCGGTCATGCGGCGGCAATTGTATCCATCTCGACGTGATTCCGTTCGTTGGACTGTCTTGTTCCCCACAAGCACTCCTTCTCCCCAGACAGGTGTTTCACGAATGGGCGCTGCTGATTGACCGAATCGCCGCCGGACGCATCAAGTGTCGAGAGCACCCCTGCGGCGTGGCGATCAGTGTGCAAGTCAGGATGACGCCCCACGCGGCGTACGGTTGGTGTCGGCCATCGGTGGTCTGCGACGGTGGTGATCGGTGTGTTGCTGGAAGGCGTGTGCCACGGCCAGCGCCGCACTCTCACCAAAGAGATCACCCGTGAACGTGATGCTGGTGGGCGTATCGTCGGGGCGAAAACCGTTCGGCACCACCACCTGCGGATGCCCCGTGAGGTTGGTGATCAGCAGGTTCGAGCCCGCGTAGGTCGGCGTCACGTAGACGTCGACCCGCTCGAAGATCGGCTTCATATCCTGCATCAGCAAGGAGCGGATGCGATTGGCGCGCAGATACTCGACGGCCGGGATCAGCTGCCCCTGGCGAAAGACGTTCGGCCAAGCGCGGGCAACCTGACGGACCAGCTCCTCGTCTCGTCCCGTTCGACTCAGCTCGTCGAAGGCGCAGGCTGCTTCTGCCGTCAGGATGAAGCGCAGCGAGTCGACCGGGTGACGATCGGGAAGACGGATCGGCTCGAGCCGGAAACCGATGCGGCGGAGTGCGTCGATGACTGCGTGGTCGTTCGTCTGCCAGGCGCGCGCGGCGGCTTGCTGCTCGTCATCGTCGATCCCCTCGCCCCGATCGCGCTCGAAGAGCTCCGGTACGAAGCCGATTCGGATGTCGGTGACGTCGCCGCGATAGGGCCAGGTAAAGGGCCGGTCGACCGCGGTGGCATCGTGACCGTCGGCGCCGCGGATGGCATCCATGACCAGGGCGCAGTCTGCCGCCGAGCGGGCGATCGGTCCGATCTTGTCCATCGACCACGAGAGGCTCATCGCGCCGTGCCGGCTAACGCGTCCGAAGGTCGGTCGCAGGCCCGTGACGCCACAGCGTGTCGATGGCGACACGATCGAGCCGAGGGTCTCGGTGCCGATGGCGAAGGGGACGAGGCCGGCCGCCACCGCGGAAGCTGGGCCCGCGGACGAACCGCTCGAACCCTGCTCGGTATTCCAAGGATTGCGGGTTCGGCCGCCGTACCAGACGTCGCCCCAGGCAAGGGCGCCGAGGGTGAGCTTGGCGACCAGCGGTGCGCCGGCAGATGCCAGACGCTGAACCACCGTAGCGGTCTGGTCGATCACCTGCTTCTCGAAGGGTTTGGCGCCCCAGGTCGTGCGGGTTCCGGTAACGGCGAGCAGATCCTTGGCGCCCCATGGAATGCCGAGCAGAAGACCTCGGTCGTCACCTTGGGCGAGCATCCGATCGGCGCGGGCTGCTTGCTCCAGGGCGGAATCCTCCAGGAGCGAGATGACGCATTCGAGGTCTGGGTCAAACGCCCTCAGACGATCCAGCGCCAGCCGCGTCAGACGCTCTGAAGATAGGGTTCCGATGCGCAGGGCCGTGGCGAGGGTGCCGACCTCGCTGAACGCGAGGGCGAGATCGTCGGTCGACGGCACTGTGTTCTCGAGCGCCGCCATCTGGCGCAGCAGGCGCTTGCGCGCACTCTCTTCCGCAACCGCCGGCGGATCCTCGGCGGGTACGGCGGTGAACACCAAGGCGGGTGCCACACGGTTGTCCAGTGGCACGGCACGAATGCGCTCGAAATCGGCAACCAGCTCGCGAACACCGTCGAGCATCAGGGCACGCTCGTCTTCACTGAGCTCGATCCCCGCGATCCAGGCCGCCTGGTCGATCATCTCGTCGGTGACCGCGGTCGCCGTCTCGGCCTGGGCGGCCAGGGCGCGCGCAAACACGGAATGGCCGAAGCCGAGCGTCGCCAAGGCTTGCAGCACCCGGCGTCTGGACGGTTGGGACATGGGAACCTCCACGCAGTGAATCTTGGCCGAGTGTACCGCTTCAGCCGCGTTCCGCGATCCGGTGTCAGTGGCCGTTCGGCTCGCGCATCCGGTCGATGACGCTACTCCGGCAGCAGGCTCTTGCCCGTCATGGCTGGCGGCTGCGCGAGGCCCATCAAGGCGAGGGCCGTTGGCGCCAGGTCCGCGAGCCGACCATCGCGCCGCAAGGTGGTACCGCGAAATGCCTCGGCAACCAGGTGCAAGGGGACGTCGTAGGTGGTGTGGGCGGTGTGCGGACAGTCGTTTTCCGGATCCCAGGTCTGCTCGGCGTTACCGTGGTCGGCGGTGATCAGCAGGGCGCCGCCACGCGCCAGGGTGGCATCGACGATCTGGCCGACGCAGCCATCGACCACCTCGACTGCCTGCACGATGGCCTCGAGCTTGCCGGTATGGCCAACCATGTCGGGGTTGGCGAAGTTGACCACGATCAGCGATTCACAGTCGTCTGCCGCCAGGCGTGCCAGCACGGCATCGCGAACAGCGTGCGCGGCCATCTGCGGCCGCTGGTCGTAGGTGGTGACATCGGTCGGACTGGGCAGCAAGGCGCGCCGCTCACCAGCGAACGGCTCATCCCGGTAGTCGTTCATGAAAAAGGTGACGTGGGGCATCTTCTCGGTCTCGGCACAGCGCAGCTGGGTGAGGCCGGCCTCGGCCACCGTCGCACCCAGGATTCCGGGCATCTTGGGTGGCTTCTCGAAGGCAACGGCCGAGAGCGGCAGCCCTTGCTCGTAGCGGGTCATGCCGACGAAGAAGAGATCTTCGAGGCGTTGGCCACGAGCAAAGCCACCACCTTTGACCTGTCCCCACGCTTCGTCGTCGAGCAGGAAGGCCTTGGCGATCTCGCGCGGGCGATCGCCTCGGAAGTTGAAGAAGATCACCGCGTCACCGTCGGCGATGGTGGCGACCGGCTGGCCGTCGGCAGCCAGGCCCGCAGCATCCACGATGCGGGTCGGCGGAACGAACTCGTCGCCGTGTCGGCTCGGGCCGGCGGGGTTGGCATAGTAGTGGGTGAGCACGTCGCGGGCGCTCGAAGCGGTGCCGAGGTCGAGCCCATCGAGACCGCCCTCGGGTCGCCCCGTGAGCATTCCGTAGGCCCGGGCCACGCGCTCCCACCGGTGATCCCGATCCATGGCCCAGTAGCGGCCGCTGACGGTTGCGATGCGTCCCTGGGGGCCGTCGTCGCCACCGGCAGCAGCGAGCTTGGCCTCGAGGCGGTCGACGAAGCCGAGCCCGGTTTCGGGCGCGGTGTCGCGACCGTCGGTGATGACGTGGATGAACAGGCGGTCACCCGGAAAACCGCGCGCCACCGCCGCGTCGATCAGGACCTTGAGATGGGCGAAGTCGCTGTGCACGCGGCCATCGCTGACCAGGCCGAGCAGGTGCAAGGCACGTTGGTTGCGCTCGGCGTGGGCGAAGGCCTGCGCGATCGCTTCGTTGCCTGCGAAGCCTTTCGCAGCCCCGCGGTTGATGCGCAGCAGCTCTTGCTCGACGATGCGTCCGGCGCCGATGTTCTGGTGACCGACCTCGGAGTTGCCCATGGTGCCGGCAGGCAAACCGACATCCTCGCCGGAGGTCTTGATCAAAGTCGTCGGCCAGTCGCGTCCGAGCGAATCGGCCACCGGCGTCCGGGCCTGGGCGATGGCGTCGAAGGCGGCGTGCTCGGGGTTCGGGTTCTGGCCCCAACCATCGCGAATCACCAACACGACAGGGCCTCGGGAACGCTCGTCGACAGTCGTCATGGACGCTACTGTACAACGCCCGATACGGGGCCCGAGTCTGGCTCCGATGGCGGTCCCGAGTCGGCGGCCGCGCGGTGATGGAGCGCGAACCCACCGGCGGCGAACACAAGGCTGTAGCGACTGGCATGACGCCAGGTACGGAGCGGTCGGGAGGCGAGAACGAACGGCGGCAGCGGTTCATTGCGACCCAGTCGGCGCGATGCGTTGCGCACGCCAACGTGGCGAAAGCGTATGTGACAGTCGTGGTCAGGGGCGGATCTTGCGTTCTTGCCGTCTTCTGCATCGCATGCCGTTCGCGCGAGCCGCCAGAGCGGGTACTCCCAGTCGTCATAACGAAAATAGAGACCGACTTCGCGGGCGTTGGCTTGACGAGCGTGGGCGATGACCTGGCGATAGATCGGCAGCAAGTCTCTGCGAAGGGTGAAAACGCGTTCGGTCCGTGCTTGAGAAAGCCAGTCGCGGGAGAGCAGCGATCGGCTCTCGTTGGCGAAGACGAAGACCGTGCTGTAGGCGATCATCAGCAACACGATCGCGCCAGTGGCGAGCCGCCACCAGGCAGCCCCTCGCCACCGGTCGAGCTCAGATGGAGAGGCACGGCCCGGCCGAGAGGCGAGGAGCGCCGCCAGCAAGGGCGCGAGCATGCCGAAGAGGGGGAGTTGGAGTCGAGAGCCCCAAGGCTGCCACTTCAGAACCCAGCAGAAACCAACGCCAGCCAGCACCGTGCCGAGGGCGTAGCAGGCCATCGCCGAGCGCCTCTGTCGACGGACGAGGAGGGGCAGGGCGACGAAGGCAGGCAGGAGCAAGAGGATGTGCAGCAGATTTCCGGCCCGGCTCTCGTGGCGCGTGAATCGAATGCCGAACTGACTGCCTCGCCAGGTGGTTCGAGGATCGCTCACACTGTCGCCGAGGATGGCGCGTACCGCGCGGTCCGAGTACCCATTGACTCGAGCGGACGGTGTTGCCAGGTGCGCGGCACTGTTGCGCACGATGTTGGCGATCAGCGCCTTGGCCGAGCTGTCTTGGTTTCGGTACTGCGCGGACTCTCCGCCCAGGAGATTCCCATCGAGTTGATGATTGCGGGAGAGGTGACCGAGATTCATTGCCAGCGCCAGGACGACCACGCCGCCCAGGGCGACTGATCGCGCGAGCAGGCGGCGCGCGTCGCCACGTTGCTGCCAGAGGACGGGGAACGCGAGCGTTGGGCCGATCGCGGCGCAATAGAGGTAGGCCGTGCCCTTGGTCAGGAGTGCCAGGCCCAACGCGCAACCCGTCAACAGCAAGGTTCGTGGACGAAACGATCGGCGCAGGCAGAGCAAGAGCCAGGCGAATGCCATGACGAAGCTCGCCACCACCAGGTCATTCTGCGTGCTCGATGCTTGCAGAGTGGCCATCGGTAGGGTAGCGACGATGACGGCGGAGAGCCGTTGCTGCCGATCGTCGAAGCCGAGCTCGGCGCCGACCAGCAGACCCAGCGCGATCAAAGCGAGAAAGCTCGTCCACTGAACCAGATTGGCGTAGCGATCCGAGTCGCTCAAGATCTGTAGATGCAGGATCGCGAACTCCGCCAACGGCATCTGGATGTTCTGCCGGTTGATCGAAGTCGGGTAGAAGTCGATACTTCGATTGGCCTCCCAATGCGCCACCCGGGCCATGTGGTAGCTCATCGAATCCCACGTGTTGGGTGGGTAGAGCAGCGCAGTGGCGAGGGTAAACACCAGAATGAGCACGACAATGGTGACGAGAGTCGTCGACCATGGGGTCTTCGTGGATCTCAGAAGGCGCTTCGAGAGAACGCGGAGCGACCGCCATGTCACCTGCCTCCAAGCCAGTGCGAAGCTGACGAGAACAAGCGTCGACCAGGCCGCGAGCAGGGGGCCAAAGGCCAGGTTGTCAGTCGCGGAGAGCAGCTCGGTCGACCCGGCGACGAAGGCGCCCATCGTCAGATGGGTGAGGACGATCGCCCGGGCGAGCGCTTCAAGACACATCTTCTCTGAGGCCCGGGGTCGCAGGAAGAAGGCGACGAGCAGCCCATAGGCGGCGGTGATCAACAGCATGGAGAGCGGCAAGGCGGTGCGGGGGCATCGGCTCGGGCAGCAGTACAGCACGATGGCCCCGCAGAGAAGGCGTTGGGCGCGAGGCACCCGTGGCGACAGATCGGGACTACGGCACAGTGGTCGACCAGGCACTGGTGTCGCCCGACTCGAAGCCGTCGACGAAGAGAAGCTCGCTGGCGGTGACCTCGTAGGTCGCGGAAGCCTGGCGATTTTTCATGAACAAGACCACCGCCATGTTTCCGGTAGCCGTGGCACGAACCACGACACTCTCTCCGGAACTGGTGCCGGACGGACCGGTGAAGTCGTCGGCGCGGACATCGGGATTCTGGACATCGCCGTCGTCGCGCCCCGGTTGGTAGATCAACAGCGCGAGATCGTTCTGGAATGCGGTGATCGGGACTGCGCGAATCGCATAGCTCCTGCCTTCCGTTACCGCCAGCTCGAGGATCTCGACCAGATCGTCCCTGGAATCGAAGATCACGTTCTGCGGTACCTCGGTGAGTAGGTCGCTTGAGGTCTGGCGCTCGATCCAGT
>CALFAM010000340.1 GCA_937948815.1 uncultured bacterium | reverse complement strand
TTCGGCCAAACGTCCTACGACGCTGATGCCTTGCCATCCACGATTGTCGAGCAGGAGGCCCGCGGTCGGCATGAAGTGAGGCTGCATCGCCATCGGAACGAAGATCTGTGGTCGATCGAGCAAGGTCGTGCCGCGAAATCCCTCGGTGGCGACGCCGACGATGGTGAAGGCGAGGCCATTGAGCCGCAGCGACTGGCCGATGATCGATCGATCGCCGTTGTAGCGGTGCTGCCACAGCTGGTGTGACAGCACCGCGACCGCCTCGGCGCCCGGCGTTTCGTCTTCAGCCGGCGTGAAGAAGCGCCCGAGCGCGGCTTCCACGCCGAGCGTGGCGAAATAGCTGTGGCTCACGAGCATGCCTTCGATGCGTTCGTTAGTTCCACCCGCTCCAAGGTCCATCGGCCGTGCCTTGAAGGCCGCGAGATCATCGAAGGTGACGCTCTGCTCACGAAAGTCGAGGAAGTCCATGTATGCCGAGATGCCAGGAGCTCGATCGCCTTCTCGGGTGTAGAGCGCAACCAGGCCGTCTGCCTGGACTGCTGGCATACCTTTCCATAGCAAGGCGTTGACCAGGCTGAAAATGGCGGTGTTCGCGCCGATCCCGAGCCCCAGGGCGACCACCGTGCCAATGATCAGCTCAGGCGATTTCGAGAGTGTGCGTATCGCAATGCGGCATTGCCGAAACAAGCTGGTGATCATGACCGAGCGCCTCCTTTCGCGATAGACCGTGACAGGGACGACCCGATAGGGAGCAAGGTTTGTGCCATCGAGAAACGCAGCGCTGACGCACGACCGAGACGCAACGTTGTTTGGTCCTGGAACGACGAGTTTCGAAACCGAACACCGATGCGTTCGAACGACCCACGGCCGGCCGGCACCCGATTCCGTTCACCTGGTCACCGAGCCTGGTGGCGGTTCCCTCGGAGATCCACAACTGGCCTTCGAAGAGGAAGAGCAGCCGTGCTTTCAGAAAGGCCGCATCCGTTCGAGAGATCGGCGGTGTGGTCGACGCGCCGGTGATCTCGATGACCCTCTGCGTCCCGCTGATCGTTCCATCGGTGGTACGGGCCGCCACGGTCCGAATCGCGGTGGACACGTCGACCGTGTCGGTCACGAAGAAGGCTCGACGAGTCTGATCCTGCCCGCTTCGTGGTGCCAACAAGTCGAGCCTGGTCGCGACAGATGAGGATCCGTCCGAAGACATCAGGAGATCTCGACGCGTACCGTCGGACGAGAGTCGGCTCAGGAACGTCGTGCCCGTCACGTCGTCGACCCTCACATCGAGCAGGTATTCACAGGTGGCGACCAGCGGGCGGGTATCGACAGAGTCGATCTGGGCGCGGAGCGTTCCTGCAGTCGTTCCTTCGCGCCATCAGAGCGCCTGACCCTGATCCGTGAAGAACGCGATCCGGCCGCCCACCGCGAAGCCGGTCGCGCGTGCGTTCACCAGCGCGCTGCCGTCTGCCGCCTGGAGCGGCCCGAACCGGCGGCTGCCCCGTCGGTGATCCAAGCCTCGTCCTCGACCATGCTCATGCCCGTGTCGAGTCGGGTAGCTCGGAACAGATCGGGCCCGTCGCCGAGGCGGCCGATCGTGTCGCGCAAGTGCCGCTCAGGGAGCGGAATCACGCTCGTCGTGTCGTCGAGGCTGACGACCCTACGGCGAGTGCAATGTGAAACATGTCGTAGATCGAGGGGCGGGGCACAGCCACGGAAGCGAGGTCCCCGAAGGTACGAAGTGTCTCGGGGACGATGCTGACCGGTTCGCCCAAAAGGCCGATCTCGCGGGTTTCGTTCCGGTCACCATCGTACAGCCACAGCGACGGTTTGCCGGTTCCAGAGCACGCGAGGAGGTGGACGTTGGAGCATGGTCGTGGCAATTGAAGAACTCTGGAGCTTTCTACAGGACCTCCCAAGGTGCTACGGCCTAGGCTGTGGCGATCGAGGGCTGGCGTCAGCTGCCGATGTCGAAGTCTTGCTCTCGCGACGAGACGAACAACAGGGTTTTTCATCAAGGAGTGAACCGTGAAGCGAATCGCATTGCTCTTGGCCATCGTCACCTTGCTCCCTCCAGCGCGGCTGTTCGCGCTCAGCACCGGGCCGCAAAACTGTGTGCCGACGCCGGTGAGCCTGGGCGTGATCTCGAAGTTCCATGCCCACCTCGCACGCGATGCCCACCTTGGATGGGTACGGATCGACTTTCGGTGGCGGGAGATCAATCCATCGCCGAACTTCTGGGATTTCGCCGCCATGGACAACGTGGTGAACGCTGCGCGCTCCCGCGGGCTGAACATCTTGGGCATTCTGTCGACCGCGCCACAGTGGGCGGGTGGCGGGCCGCACGGCAACACGCCGCCCGCGAATACCAGCTACTGGCAGGAGTTCGTGCGCCGCGTCGCCCAGCGCTACGACGGGGATGTCGTGGCCTACGAGGTTTGGAACGAGCCCAATCTCCAGAACCAGGGGGAAGGGATCGGCTGGGACCGGCCGATCAGCCAGAGTCCGCGCTATGTCGACTACCTGCGAATCGCCGCGCAGCAAATTCGTGCGCAGGCGCCGGGAACCTTGGTCGTTGGGCCGGTGGTCTCGAGTGAGCCCGATAGCCGGACTTCGCAGATCTTGCGCCAGATCGAGAGTACGGGAAGCTCGCAGTATCTCGATGTCCTGTCCTTTCACGCCAACGGCAACAACCGGTCGGTCTCTCAGATCACGAGCTGGATCAATGGGCACCTGAGCAAGATCGTCGCCGACAATCCGACCAATCGCTACAAGCCGATCTGGATCACCGAGATGGGATGGGACTCCGGGTCGATCGGTGAAGCGGCTCAGCGGAGCCGCACCGAACAAATCGTCCGGAGCATGCGCGGTGACCCAGGCTTTGCACCGTTCGGCGGCTTCCCGATTTGTGGCGGCTGGTCGGAGTGGAACATCACCCATGCCTTCCTCTTCACCATCCTCGATGGCCAAGGAGAGACTGCGGGGATTTATCGCGCCAACGAGACGCCCAAGCAGATCGTGACCAGCTATCTGACCTCGAAGCCCTTCCCCGCGGTCGACCGTGATCCATCACAGAATGTGCCATTCGGCGTGAGCTGCCCCAGCCGTACGTGCACGTTCTCGTCGACCCCTGGTGTCATCTTGCCCTCGCTCTGGGACTTTGGCGATGGCACCGGCACGACGACCTCGGGACATCAGGTGAGCCATACCTTCCCGCGCGCCGGATGGTTCTTCGTCAAGCACATTCAGGCGACCGGAGGCAGCATTCAGCTCGTTGACGTGCCTTAGCGCCTCGTCTGGCAACTCCCTTCCGCTTTCGGCCGGCTCTTCGCAGTGCTGCCAGCGTTCCAGCCGCTTGCAAGGTCACGGCTCGTGCTACGCCGCTTCGCCTTGGCAGCATGACGAAGCTCTCGGCGAAGGCTGGAAGCTTCTCATCGAACGATTCACGAGGTGCGCCACTGAGATCACGGTGAAAGACGCTTGCTGTCGTTTTCGACTTGCCTCGGTAGGCAAGTTTTACTGTGCAAAGATGGGGTGATTGAGATGGTTCTGAACGACTGCAGGAGACAGCATGGACGAGCTCGGCGAGCAGCCTGCGGCGGAAGCCGGCGGAACGGATTGGCCTACCAGGATCCTTGGGATCGCCAACTTCGTGGTCTTCGCGATTTTCGGTGCATTTCTTTCGTGGCGAACGCAGCAGCTCGAGAACGAGGTTTCGATCGTTCAGACTGCCAGTGAGTATCTCGAGATCATCGCCAGAAACGACGCGCCTGGCTATGCCAAGGGCTTGGCGTTGAGCGCGATCTACTCCGAGAGCCTCTTGGCGAAAGACCTGGTCGTGGAAACTGCATACCGCATCGAGGATGAGACGACCTCCCAGGGATCGATCGTCGGTGCGCTCTTTCATGAGATTGCGCACGAACCGTCCCGGCTGCAGTTGCCGCTCGGTTTTCTCGACCAGGTTGCTACGCGTCGCGATCCCGTTTCTGGCGACTTCACCCTCTTCCTGTCCGGTTGGGGAATCGACAGCCAGCTTGGTGGGCTCTTCGACCGCAAAGCCAGTGATCCGATACCCGCCTTCCAGTTGCAGCTCGACAACGACGTCTACTGCACCTATCCGACGCTGGACGATACCGATTGCCACTTCGAGCTGTCCCGTCGGCCGGATGTCGACAAGACCTTTTCGAACGTGCCGACGTCAACGGACAGCGGTTTCGCGGTGACCCTTCCGCTCGGTTGGGACCATGCACAGCAGATGCTGATGAAGGTGCGGCTGATTTCCAAGGAAGGTGCCGCACGCGTGATCTACGCACGTTGTATCGAGCTCACGGATCTCGTGCACGGGAAGCGGCTCGTCGAATCACCGGCCCGCAACGGGCGATGTGTGGCAGACGAGTGAGCTTAGCGCTGCCACCGGATGGCGCGCACGCGGACCGCACCGGCTCGATGTGGACTGGATGGTGCGATCCATCGCGGGTCGTTCGCCAAGGTTCGCCAGGCCAATTGCAGACGCAGGCGAACGTGACGGTCGCGGGGGAGGTGAAGGGAAAAGCGGATTGGCTCGTCCCGGACCCAAAGCTGATCCTGCGCGGAAGGCTTCGCATCGGCATCGGCCACCGCGGTCATTCGAAGAACGAGAGGTGATGCAGCCGCGGTCGCGCTGGCTCGCCACCGTGGATCGAGCTCGGCGACGACGGTCAGCCGACGGGGCTGGCCCGACGCGCGGGTGACGACGAGGTCGGCAGCGTGTTGGATCGAACGCCAGGGCCCGTCTGAATCCTGCGTCACCGGCGACCAGCCGGCGCCGAGGAACAGTCCGTCTCGTGGCGCTTCTTCGCCTTCGTGGATCGTGATCGCCGGCACGATGTCGCCAGCTTCCGCCGTGGTCGGCCGAATCTCGACGGTCTCACCGCCGTGCTGAGGGAGGTCGGCCCGTGGCTGCACCTCCTCCCAGCCGACGAAGGTGGCACGGAAGTCGAGCACGCGGGCGTCGAGCGCGGTGGCGGTCTTGTTGTGGGTGTCCGTTTGCAACCGGAAACAGCGCTTGTGCGGACCCGAAGACAGGGGCAGCGGGAGTACGACGGTGGCGCGTTGGTCGACATGGCGGGTAGCCACCACCCGATCAGATTCGTCGCGGACGGTCAGGTCGAAGGGTCTCCAGTCGAGCGACGGGCCAGACTGGAGATCGATCCGCAGCCGGTGGCGGGTCCCGGAGGGGCGAAGAACCACGACCTCCGAACCGCTGCGACCCCAGCGGTAGACGCAGTCGGTGGCACGCTCCAGCCACGACCATCCGGCCCCCAAGGCCAGCGTATCGGCCGGTAGGTCGGCGACTTGGTGTGGCCGGGCGATCTCGCGCCCCGTGACGACCGGTCGCTGCACCGGGCTCGAGGTAAGCAGACGAAGCTCGAAGGCGTCGGGCTGCGGGCGGCGCAGGAGTGCGCGCCAGAGTGCCTCCGTGACCGCGCGCAGTCGGCTGCGGCCGCTGTGCCGCGGACGCCGAGAACGGTAGCCGCGATATAGCGAAGCAAATCGGGGTGCCCAGTCGGAACGCTCGAGGATGCGCATGGCGGCGAGTGCCAGCCGAGGATGTCGACCGACCGGGCTGTGACAAAGGTCTTCGAGCAAGGCCATGCGGACGCCGGCATCCGGTCCAGCGCGCATCATCGCCTCTTCCTCATTGCGGCCGAGCTGGTGTCGTTCGAGCAAGCGGGCGACGTCGTGGTCGCGGATGGCGACGGCCGTGGCCCGCTTCGTCTGCGGGTGATCCCGGCAACCGCCGAGGAAGGCCGGAAGGCTGGTGAATCGATAGCCGTGCGCGATCATGCGCAGCCAATACTCGTAGTCGAGGGCGAAGTCCATCGACTCGTCGAGTCCGCCGAGCTGCTCGTAGACACGGCGGTGAAAGTAGACCGTTTCCTGCGCCAGGCAGCAGTAGCGCCGCAGGTTCGCGGGGGTTGGCAGGTCTCGGAACCAGGGTGCGCCGAGGGTGCCGTCTTCGTGTACCTCGCGGCGGAGACCAGTCACGGCATCCGGCCCGGTGTGGTCGCGCGCCGCGGGGGTGCGGTACGCCTGTGCAATGCGGACCAGGCTGCGGGGCAAGAGCAGGTCGTCAGAATTCAGCCAGCCGAGGATGGTTCCGGTGGCGCGCCGGAAGCCCTTGTTGATGGCGTGAGCTTGCCCGCGGTCCGGCTCGCTGCACCACCACGTCAGGTGCTCGGCGTAGCGTTCGAGGATCGTCACGCTCTGGTCGCGGCTGCCGCCATCGACCACGATCAGCTCGAGGTTGGGATAGCCCTGATCGATGACCGAGCGCAGGGCGGCTTCGAGGAATGCACCCTGGTCCCGGGACGGCATCACCACGGTGATCCGTGGCCAGGAAGTGTCTGCGGCGGAGGCTGCGAGGGCAGGGGCCCTGCGTGCGGTCATGTTTCGCGCGTGCGCTCCGCGAGCGTGGCGTCCATGCGGTCGCGCACCAGGTTGGGCACCAAACCAGATACATCACCGCCGAGGAGGTGAACCTCTTTCACCAGGCGACTCGATAGATAGCTGTACTCTTCTTTGGGCGTCAAGAAAACCGTTTCCACCCGTGGGTCGAGTCGGCGGTTCATCTGTGCCATCTGGAACTCGGACTCGAAGTCGGAGACCGCGCGCAGGCCGCGAACGGTGATGCGTGACCCGACGTGGTCCATGAAATCGACAAGAAGCCCGGAAAAGGTTTCGACCCGGCAGTTGTCCCACGGTGAGAGAAGCTCCCCGATCAAGTCGACGCGTTCTTCGACCGTGAACAGTGGATGCTTCTTCCCCGTGTTTCGCAGCACCGCGACGATGACCTGATCGAAGATCGGACGACACCGACGAATGATGTCGAGGTGACCTTCGTGCATCGGATCGAACGATCCGGGATAGACAGCGATTCGGGTACTCATAGAGAGCTGAGCTCGATGGCTGAGCAGCGGGCGACCACGAAAGCGATCGTGATCGCAAGACATGATGCGGTCACGGCGCGTCTTGGGCGGCTAAGAGATCGAACGTTACCACGTTCCATGCCGCGTCGGTCACCCGCAAGAGCAGTAGCTCGGCGTCCGGCGACGGGCGAATGTGCAGGACCTCCCGCCGACCATCGAGCAGACCGTCGGCCGTCACAGCGGGAACCCACGCCTGGCCGTCGACGCTGAAGACTGCGTTGCGCAGCGGGTTGGTCGCATCTTCGACCTCGACCTCGAAACGCGCGTCCGCCCCCTGCCCGGCGCGCGAGACGCGGCCGAGGCGTGGCGGCGTGTGATCGATGATCACGGGCCCCGACGTCTCGATCGCTTCCAGGCCGACGTGATCCGGCTGCGCGCGACGATCGGATGCCGTCAGCCGGAAGCGGTAGATGCCGTCGGGCAAGGCGGTCGCGTCGAAGCTGAAGTGTGTTTCGTCGAGGTCTTCGACCATCGGCAACCATCGGCCGCTGGCGGATGCGTCGCGCTCGAGCCGGAAGGCGAGGGCATAGCGCAAGCTGTCCTCGTTGGCGTCTTCCGCCTTCCATCGGAGGGTGCGGTAGCCGCGCTTCCACAGGGTCTTCAGCCGGCTGCTGTCGTCCTTGCCATCGCTGTCCTTGAGCGACGTGAAGATGCCGTCGCGGTTCGGGCTCCAGGGCTCGTAGGTCTGGTTTTGCGGGTTGAAGCTGCTGGGCACCAACACCTTGCCTGGGTCGAGCACTTCCAGCTCGCTGATCTCGGGCTGCTGGTTGCGCTGACGGTAGGAAATCTCGATCCGCGCCAGGCGTGGGCTCTTCTCGGCATTGCCGTAGAGCGTCGCGCGCCATTGCAGATAGCGGCCGGTGGCCAGATTGTCGAGCACGATCTCCTCATCGCCGCGCAAGGCAGTGACGTCGAGGGTGTTCCAGTCGGACCAGGTGCCATCCGGTGACTGCGCCATTCCGGTGCGCAGACCGAGCTCGAGACGGGTGCCTTCGGGCACATCGCCCTGCCAGAAGAAGGTCCCGAAATCCGCGGTGCTGCCGGCATCGAGCACTTTGCTGGTGAAGGTGCCCTCGGCGCCCGGCGCGTCCTTCAGCACGTGCAGGGCGGCGTCGTTGGTGGTCAGGACGGCGACACCGGATGGGGCCTTGCGTCCGCCCGAGGCGCCCCAGGGCGGCGTAAGGGCCGTAACCTGGCGTGGCTCGAGATCGTGCTCGAGAATCATGCGCCGGTCCGTCCAGCGATAGAGGCGGCCTTCCTCGCCGGTGCCCAGCCACAGCACGCCGTCGCCGTCTGACGAGCCTGCCTGCCAGAGCAGGCTGTGGACGGTATCGTCAGCGTGGGTCCAGACCTGGCGTGGAGCGGCGTTGGGAGTGAGGTGGAGCAGAACGCTGCGGGCGCCAGAGGAACCTGCTGGTCGCGACCCGGTCGTGGTTTGCCCTTGGGTCGAAACCTCTACCGTGCCCTCGCTGCCGTCCCCGCTCTTGGCCGCCTGTGAGCCGTTCGTGGAAGAAAGGTCGACCAGGCTCGACTCCGAAGCCAACAGCGCGGCGTAGACCGAGCCTTTGCCGGCAAGGGCGAGATCGACCACCTCGGGCTGCGCGCCGTCGTAGAGCGTACGGATGCTGCCATCGGGATCGCGTTGCAGAATGCGGCCACGGCCGGCCGTACCAATCCAGAGGGTACCGTCGTCCCCGGCGACGACGGTCCGCACGTGCCGGTCGCCCGTGTCGACCAAGCGCTCTGACTCGCCGTCGCGCCCGATCCTGTAGACATGCCCAGGTAGCCCCGTGGCGACCAAGATGCCGCCCTGTCCGTCGCTGGTGAGGTCCCAGATGTAGGTGGCGTCGGGATCAAAGACCTTCTTGGCCTCGTCGGCCGTGGCACCGGAAGGTAGCCGATAGACCGCACCTTCCGGGGAGCTGGCGGCGTAGACGTCACCATTCGGATGGGTCCAGACCGCAAAGATGTTGGATGCCTCGGTCTCGAAGAGCGTCCGCACCGCGCCCTCATGGTCCATGAGCAAGACCTTGCCGCTCGAGCCGGTGCCGACAACCCAACCCTCGGGATGGGGCGCGGCCGAGTAGGCAAAGGGCTCTTCGATCGTGGTCAGATCGTCGAGGCGCGTGGCCAGCGAGAGGGCGCCGTCTGGATCGAGCGCGACCCGATCCAGGGTTCCGGTAGCAAAGCTCTGGCGCTGATCCGCGCGGAAGATTTTCACTTCGGTGGCCGTGGCGAGCGTCGGTACGAGAACGAGCAGGAACAAGACCAGGCCGAACAGGAGGAGCAGGTTCGTGCGCGTGGACGTCCGCGTCGACCGCAGCACGCCTCCGTGCCGATGCCGGGAGCCGGGTACCCGAAGAGAAGAAAGAGAGATACGCGTCATCAAAAGCACTCCAGTGGAATCGGGGCGGTCAGCGTTGGGGCGTGCGGACCTGGAAGTCGATGCGGGCCACGCCGGTCAGGGGCGTGGGCGCGGGAAGGATGGTGTGGTCGGAGACCACCAAGCTCAGGCTGGTTCGCGGGCGACCGCTGTCGGCGATCAGGGATCGCATGGAACCGGGAAGGCCCGGCATCAGCGTACCGTCGACGCTCAGTCCGGCGCCGCCGACCAGACCGAGGACCGCCAGCTCGCGGTCGTTGTGGTAGCTGCCGATGATGTCGAGCGCCTGCTCGAAGGTGCGTGCCGTCCTCGGTGCCACCGTCTGCAGCGCGCCGTCGACGGAAACAGCGTCTCCGATGAAAACGATGTAGCGACCATCGGGCGTGTTCTTCGGGATCGTCACCGGCACCTGGTGGCGGGTGATCGCGTCGCGGAAGGGCTGCAGCGTGAGGGTGACGGTGACCTCGTCGCCCGGTGCCACCGATGTGCGGCTGGTGTGCGCGCTCAGGATGCTCGCCACGCGCGGCCGCGGGCTCTGCTCGATGGTCACGTCGAGGCCTTCGATCCGTGCCGCCTCGAGATCGTTGCCAACCAGGTAGGCGACGACACCGAGAAGGTAGACCAGGGCTTCGCCTGCGGCATTGTCACTGTCGAAGCTCTGATCGAGCACCAGGTCATCGTGACCGGTCAAGCGGATCCGCGCACCGAGATCCACCCCCATATCGCCCGCGGAGTAGCTGCCGGCGTTGAGCGCGCCGAATACCGCGATCGAGACCAGGGTGGGAAAGAGCGACGGCAGGTCGGCGAGCTGCATGGTGTAGTCGCGTTGCTCGAGACCACGCAGGCCGACCGTGAGTGGAATCATCGGTGCGTCGAGGCCGATGATGCCTTGGGCACCTGCCTCGCGGTCCTGGTTGAAGGCGCCGATGATCGGTCCCGCGTTGGACAGCTTGAAGGAGCTGGACAGGCTGGAAATGACGGTCAAGACCTCGGAACGCGCCATCGGCACGCGGGTGGGACCCAGGCCGAAGACCGAGTGCCCGAAGGCCACCAAGCGATCGCCGTCGACTTCGGTGATCGTGCCATGTGCGGCCAGCCCGAGGTCACCCGTGATCAGCGGCATGGCGATGGCATCGCCGCCTTGCAGCGCGCCCATCCCGGGCGCTTCCGCGCTCGTGACGTCCGCGCTCGCTGCACTTGTTTGCGAAGCCTTGCTTCTACCAGCGCCCTGACTCCACGGGGAAAGCGAGCCGTTGGTGCTGAGCGTGCCTACGGCTTGGCGAAGGCGCGCCGCCGCCGTGTCGGAGAATCCACTGGCTTGCCAGAGCATTGCCGGCTGTGTGCCGTCGCTGCTCGCCGGGCGAAGACGCTCGAGCGCGCGATCGAGCAAGTCGAGATCCAGCTCGCGTGTGATGAGCGACTCGAGGCTCGGCACCAAGTTCCTCGGAACCAGGCTACGCGGCATCGGGTGGCTGGGGGCGAGGGCGTCGTTCGTGGGCCCCGATTCGGCGCGGGAAGAGGTGGCGCGAGGAGATGTTGACGACGGGCTGGCACCGGCATCGAGATCGGAGTAGGCGGTGCCGAGCTTGCGCATGCCTTCGATCGGTGTGATCCCGGCGATGGCACCGCGCGAGAAGTTCCAGCTGAAGGCCACCGCGCCAACCAGCTTGTCGTCGATGTAGACCGGGCTACCGCTCATCCCTGCTGCCACGCCGGATGTCTCCAGGTCGTGCCCGGACAGTCGCGCGAGCACATAGCTGAGCTCGGCCGTCTGGTTGTGCATGACACCGATGACTTCGACCTCGAAGCGTTCCCGCTCGCTGCCCTGGAAGACCGAGATGCCGTAGCCCGTCTGGCCGCGGACGATTTGGTCGACAGGCATCACCGGTTGTGCGGCGCGCGCAGCGACGACGCTGGTCAGCCACAACGCAAGGGCGAAGACGGATGTCGTGATGGTCCGCATCAGCCGCCTCATGTCGGTGGCTGGCTGCATGCACGGAAGGGCGATTCTCGTTGAGGCCACGGTCTTGGGAGAGAACATCATGGTTGGGGCTCGTTGCATGGCTCGAGGGGCACGGTCGGAAGTTTCCGTCAGATTGCCCGGTCAGCGGGCCAGATCAGCAGGCGGATGGGCAAGGTCGTCCAGCGCCAGCGCGCCGGGGCGCAGAATTTCGATGCTGTCGCCTCCATCTTTCACCAGGGTCGAGGGTGGGCCCCCTGGCAGCGTACCGTCGTCGATGATCATTGCATCGTGGCCGACGAGCAAGGCATCGAGATCCTTGGGTACGAGAATCGGCGGCTGGCCGGCGAGATTGGCGCTGGTCGCCGTGACTGGCCCGAGCGCGGCGAGTAGGTCGCGCAGCCGTTCGTGGGCCGGAATGCGAATGGCGAGCGTGGGCAGGCCACCGGTCGCGGGCAGGGGTGGGGCATGGGGAGAGAGGGGTGAAATGACGGTCAATGGTGCGGGCCAATGGGTTCGGGCGAAGCGAATGACGGCCTGTTGCTCGTCGATGCCGAAGGGGACCAGATCTGCGAAGCGGGCGGCGACGACGAGCAGCGCCTTGCTCGCCGGTCGTTGCTTGATCCGGTATACGGCGTCGGCGCCCTTCTGGCTCGTTGGTGACACGGCCAGGCCGTAGCTGGACTCGGTGGGAATGGCCAGCACACCGCCACGACCGAGCAGCGCCACCAGCGGCGCGGTCGCATCGCCCCAGCGCCAGCGAGGCGTTGGCTGATCGCGGGGTGGGGGCTCCGGCATGCGGGCGTCGGTCATCCAGCGCTTCCGGCGATCAGCTCGCGTGCATGGGAGAGCGAGAGGTCGGTGATCTCGCTGCCTGCGAGCATGCGAGCGACCTCCTGGGTACGCGCGTCGCCTTCGAGGGGCTCGACCTTGGTGTGGGTCCGCCGGCCGCGCACGACCTTCGAGACTTTGAAGTGCTGGTCACCCTGGCTGGCCACCTGCGGCAGGTGGGTGACGGCGAGGATCTGGCCGCCCACGGCCAATCGACGAAGCTTGTCGCCCAGGGCCGCGGCTTCGGCGCCACCGATCCCGGCGTCGACCTCGTCGAAGACCAAGGTCGCGCCCTGGGCGCGGCGACCGCGGTTGCTGCGTGAGGCAAGCTGCACGGCCAGGTACAGCCGGGAGAGCTCGCCGCCCGAGGCGGCCTTGGCCAGGCTCTTGAGTGGCTCACCAGGGTTGGGCGAGAAGCGGTAGCGAACCTGGTCGTAGCCATGGCTGGAGAACTCGACCGCGCGGCCGGCAATCTGGAGCGGGCTGGAGGCGCGCGGCTTGTGCTCGAGGTCGATCTCGAAGCGGGCACGGCCCAGGGCCAGGTCGGCGAGCTCGCGGCGCGTACGGCTGGCCAACCCTTCGGCCCACTTGGCACGCGCCGCGGAGAGAGTGTCGGCTGCCTGGCGGTAGTCGTCGAGGGCAGCTTGCGCCTGGGCCTGCAGACCTTCTTCATCCGCCTCGTCGGCTTCCAGCTCGTCCAGCTCGGCGCGCAGGGCGGCCTGGCGTGCGAGCACCTCTTCGGAGGTGCCGCCGTGCTTCCGCATCAGGCGCTCGAGCAAGGCAAGCCGGTTTTCGACTTCGTCCAGGCGTCGCGGATCTGCTTCGAGCTGATCGCGTCGACTGCGCAGAGTACCGACCAGCTCGTTGGTGCGGATGCGCAGCTCGTCGAGCTCGGCTGCCCAGCCAACAGCGTCCGCCTGCCACTGGGCGATCTCGTCGAGGTGGCGATGCGCTTCGCTCAGGCGACCGTAGGCAGCCTCGTCATCGTCGTACAACCCGCCGACCGCGGCGTCGAGGCCGCTGCAGATCGCCTCGGCGTTGCGCAGGAGGCTGCGCTCGGCGCGCAGGACCGTCTCCTCGCCGGGCTCGACGTTCGCCTCGTCCAGCTCGGTGAGCTGGAAGCGAAGAAAGTCGATCCGCTCGTGGCGGGCTCGCTCCTGGCCGCTGCGCCGTTCGATGCGTTCGGCCAGGTGCTCCCAGGCGGCGAAGGCGGTGGCGACCTTCTTTCGCAGTGCCTCGGCTTTGGCGCCGCCACAGCGGTCGAGCCAGGTGCGCTGAAGATCCGGCGCGACGAGTCCGAGCTCTTCGTTCTGCCCGTGGATGCGCAGCAGGAAGGGGGCGAGGGTCTGGACCAGCCGCAAGGTGGCGGGTTGATCGTTGACGAAGACGCGGTTGTTCCCGGCCGTGCTGATCTCGCGTCGGATCACCACGGAATCGCCCTCGGGCTCGATTCCGACATCGTCGAGACAGGCGCGCCAGCCGGTACCTTCCGGTGTGAAGACGCCGGTTACAGTCAGGGTCTTGGCGTTGCTGCGGATCAGGTCGCTCGAGGCGCGCGCCCCCGCGAGCAGCGCCAGGGCGTCGACCACGATGGACTTTCCGGCACCGGTTTCACCGGACACGACGTTGAAGCCGGCGCCAAATCGTATGGCGGCGTCGGCGACGACGGCCAGGTTCTTGATATGGAGATCTCGTAGCACGTGCGCCAGGCGACCGGGAACATTTCAGCTCGGCCGGCGGGGAAGCTTAGCAGAGGCGCGTGGGCCGAGCCCGCGCAGCCTACCCCTGGCGATTCGCGTTTGGCGTCACAGGATCGTAAGGGTTGGCCGCGAGGATGGACGCTCGGCCGGGTGCCCCTGCGTGGGCTGTTGGCTCAAATGGTCGGAACGTAGCAGCTGACGCAGTTTCGACCGCGTCCCTTGGACTGGTACATGGCCTGGTCGGCTGCGTTGAACAGCTCTTCGGGCTTCGACATCGCCGGCACGAGTTGGGCGACGCCGAAGGAGCAGGTGATGCGAACGGTCTCTTCGCCATACGCGAAGACCGACTCGGCGATGTGGCCACGCAGGCGCTCGGCCAGCTTGACCGCACCGGTCACGCCCATCTCGGGGCAGGCAATCACGAACTCCTCGCCGCCGATCCGCGCCAGCATCTGCTCGGCACGCAGGAAGCGCGAGGCCTGCTGGGCGATCTGCTGCAGGATGAAGTCGCCGCACAGATGGCCGTGATTGTCGTTGACCTGCTTGAAGTGGTCGAGGTCGAAGAGGATGAGGGTCAATGGGCGATGGTGGCGAACCGCGCGTGCGAATTCGCGTTGCATTTCCTCTTCGAACTTGCGCCGATTGTAGACCTGGGTCAGGCCGTCGCGCACCACGAGCTGGTGAATGGCTTCGTGGTAGGCGTGTTCCGGATCTTCCTCGTGCAGGAACTTGAAGTGTGCCGCACCGACCTGGAAACGGTCACCGCTCTTGAGTGCGCGGGCACTCTCGACCAGCTGATCGTTGACGAACGTCCCATTGGTCGACGACAGATCCTCGACGCGGACCCGGTGGCCATCGTGCGTGAGGGTGGCGTGACGCCGAGAAAGGGAGCGGACCTCGCTGAGGCTGATGTCGCACTCGCTGCTGCGGCCGATGATCAGGGAGGTGTGCGGCGGGACGCGGAATCGACCGCCCAGACCACTGTTTTCTGGGTGGGCGATCAGGATGACGTCCGCGTCGCCCATGGCCGACAGCTGTGCTGCGGGCTCGAAAGCGTCGAGCTTGGTCTGCTCCGAGGTCGGCTCCACGTCGAAGGTCGAGTCGAGCTCGACAGACGTATCCTCATTGCTGAGGTTGAGCGAACCTGCATTGTCATTGCCCTTCATCATGCTTTCGGCTTTCCTGCCCCGGTCTTGTGGGTGGCGATTAAGCGCGACCGAGTAGAGATCGGTCGAGCGTAGCATCGGCCTCGAAGTCGGTCAACGAAAGCAGGACGCTGTGCGGGTGCTCCTCGTCCCTGTACCGTCAGTCTTCCGGCCGTTCGCCCGCCCGCGCCATCTTGACCAGCCGAGGGGCAAAGCGCGCGAGCGGCTCGACCAGATCCTGCTGCTCGGCCATGACCGTCTCGATGTTTTTGTAGACCATCGGCACCTCGTCGAGCCCGGCCGACATCAGGGTCACACCTCGTTCGGTCAGGTAGCGCCGGGCGGCGGCCCAGTCGAGGGTTTTCTTGGCCTTCGTCCGGCTCATCACCCGGCCAGCGCCGTGCGCCGCGGAAGCCAGGGACGCAGCGTTTCCTTTGCCACGAACCACGAAAGCAGGGTCCGCCATGGTCCCGGGAATCACGCCGAGAACCCCTTCGCCCGCCGGCGTCGCGCCCTTGCGGTGGACGATCACTTCCTCGTCATCGTGGACTTCCTTCCAGGCGAAGTTGTGGTGATTTTCGATGTCGAGCAATGGCTCGACACCGAGATGCTGATGGATCGCCGCGTGAATGCAGGCGTGGTTGGCTTCGGCGTAGTGGCCCATCAGCTCCATGGCGGCCCAATACGCCTGGCCGTCTTCGGAGTCGAGATCGAGCCATGCGAGGTGGCTGAGCTCACGGGGCAGCTCCGGGCGCTGGGCCATGGCGAGCTTGCTGTAGTGGCCCGCCACGGTCGCGCCGGCGCCGCGGCTGCCGCTGTGGCTGAGCAGGGCCAGGTAGTCGCCAGCCGGCAGCCCGGCCCGGTCGTCGTCGCAGGTCAGCACGCCGAGCTCGACGAAGTGGTTACCGCTGCCGCTCGTGCCGAGCTGCGCCCAGGCCTTGTCCTTCACCTTGCGGGTGGTCGGGGTGATCGACCAGTCGCGGTCCATCACCGCATGGCTGCGCCGGCGCTTGAAGGAGGCGCCGATCCCGAACTGGGTCTCTCGCTCGATGCAGTTGCGCAAGCGCTCGCCTTGGTCGTCGAGCGCCGAGGGCGGCATGTCGAGCACGGTCAGCTTCATCCGGCAGGCGATGTCGACGCCGACCGCATAGGGAATCACCGCGCCGCGGGTGGCCAGCACGCCGCCGATCGGCAGGCCGTAGCCGCGATGCGCATCGGGCATGATGGCGCCGCGGATCGCGACCGGCAGGCGGCAAGCGTTTTTCATCTGCTGGATCGACTCGGGCTCGAGGTCGACACCCCATTGGCGGTAGGGCGCTGGCTCCTCGCGCTCCTCGAAAACCAGGTCGGCGCGCGCAACGAGGGCTTCGGCCAGGGGCGCGAAGTCCGGGTCTTCGCTGAAGGCGTCCGGGGTCTCGATGACCTCGGCCAGCCGGGCGAGCACGTCGTCGTCGCACAGACCGCCTTGGCTGAGCGCCCGGGCGGCGTCAAGCGCGAGGGCGCGCTCGGGACCCTGCCGCATGCCGAGCTGGCGGAAATGGCGGCCGGTCAAGCGGAGTGGCTTTTTCTTTGGGGCAGCGGCTTCGGTGGTTGGTGTCGTCATCGCATTCTCACTTTTCTGGTGGCGCAGGTTGCGCTCGTCATGATTGCTGGAGGGGATTCGGTCGCTGGTCGGCTTCGCTCTCGGAGCCAGCCTTTTCTTCG
>CALFAM010000339.1 GCA_937948815.1 uncultured bacterium | reverse complement strand
AAGACCACCACCGTGGAGATCCTCGAAGGGCTGAACCCAGCCACGGCAGGCACGGTCGAGATCTTCGGTCGACCATGGAGCGGTCGCGCGAGTGACCCGGGCGATGATGCGCTGCGTCAACGCATCGGTGCCCAGCTCCAGGAGACCCATCTACCCGAGAAGCTGACGGTCGAAGAGGTGATCGCGCTGTTCCGCAGCTTCTATGCTCGAGGCCGCTCGGTCGAAGAGTCCATCGCCTTGGTTCATCTCGAAGAGAAGCGGCAGGCGCGGGTCGAGAAGCTCTCGGGTGGTCAAAAGCAGCGCCTGAGCCTGGCCTGTGCGCTGGTCGGCTCCCCGGACCTGATCTTCCTCGACGAGCCGACCACCGGCCTCGATCCGCAGGCCCGCCGGGCCATCTGGGAGGTCATCGAGACCTTCCGGGACGCCGGCGGCACCGTCTTCCTGACCACTCACTACATGGAGGAAGCGGCCCGGCTGTGCGATCGGATTGCCGTGATCGACCAGGGCAAGGTGATTGCCCTCGGTGCACCGCGGGAGCTGATCGCCTCGCTGGGCGCGGATCAGATCGTCGAGGTGACGCTGGCCGCAGAGCTCGAGGCGGACGCGTTCGAGCGTTTGGCCGGCGTCCGCTCAGGCACGCTTCGTGGCGACACCCATGTACTGACCGTGTCGGACATTGCCGTCGCCCTGCCAGCGCTGCTGGACGAAGCGGCGAGGCGTGACGCCGCCATCGTTCGCCTGGCGACCCACGAGGCGACGCTCGAAGACGTCTTCGTTCACCTGACCGGCAGGGCCCTGCGCGATGCCTGATCAGCGCTCCCCCCAGCGTCCCCGTCGCGGCAATCCGATGCCGCTCGTTCACCTGACCCGGGCGCGTCTGCTCGAGATCATCCGCGAGCCCGGCATCCTGTTCTGGGTCTTTGGCTTTCCGGTGCTGATGGCGGTGGTGCTCGGACTGGCGTTTCGGAGCGATACGCCGGCGTCTGTGCCGATCGGTGTCCATGGCCCGGGCGCCGACTGGGTCGTCGAAAGCTTGGCCGACCACCAAGACCTGACCGTCGAATCACTGACGCCGGAGGCCGCCGGAGAGGCGCTGCGCAAGGGTGAGATCGAGTTGGTGGTGGAAACGACGGCGCCGGTCGCCCCCGGTACTTCCGGCCCGGACACCTTGCGCTACAGGCTCGATCCCACGCGACCGACCAGTCGCGCGGCGCGTTTGCTGACCGATGCTGCGTTGCAAGCTTCGGCCGGGCGCCGGGATGTGGTGACCATCTCCGAAGAAGCGGTCGAGGAGCGCGGCTCACGCTATATCGATTTCTTGATCCCGGGCCTGATCGGGCTCAACCTGATGGGTAGCAGCATGTGGGGGATCGGCTTCGCCATCGTCATGATGCGCAGCCAGAAGCTGCTGCGCCGATTCGCCGTCACTCCGATGCGCCGACGCGATTTCCTGCTCTCGGTCATGCTGTCGCGCTTGGTGCTGCTGCTCGTCGAGATGATCTTCCTGGTCGCGGTCGGCTGGTTGGCGTTTGGCGTCGCCGTGCGCGGCTCGTTGTGGGCGCTCATGCTGGTGTCGATCGTTGGTTCGGCGTCCTTTACCGGCCTTTCGCTGCTGGTCGCCGCCCGTACCAAGACGGTGGAGGTGGCCTCCGGCCTGATGAATGTGGTGATGCTTCCGATGTGGATGATGAGCGGCAGCTTCTTCGCCTACACGCGCTTTCCCGACTTTCTCCATCCCGTCCTCAAAATGCTGCCTCTCACCGCGCTCAACGACGCCTTGCGCGTGATCACCAATGATGGCGGTGGCCTGCTGAGTGTCGGCCCGGAGATGGTCATCCTCTTGGCCTGGGCGCTGATCAGCTTCGCGATCGCCCTGCGCATTTTTCGCTGGCAGTAGCGTCTGCCTCCGCAGGCTTCACGGTGGGGCGCGAATCGACCCGGTTGGTTGACTTAGTCCGATCGGTGGACTAATTTGGGGCGATGGAGACCTACAATGTTCACGAAGCGAAGACGCATCTATCCAGGCTCCTCGAGCGTGTGCACGCGGGCGAAGAAATCGTGATCGCAAAGAGCGGCCGGCCCTATGCCCGCTTGGTACCGCTCGAGCGACCCGCCCAGCGTCGCCCGGGCCTTCTGGTCGGCACCATCGGTGAGGAGTTCTTCGAGCCGCTGCCGGACGCAGAGCTCGAGGCCTGGGAGTCGTGAGGCTGCTGCTCGACACGCATGCATTCTTGTGGTGGGTTTTCGATGATCCGCATCTTCCCGAGACGCCCCGCGAGCTGATGGCGGATCCGGCGAACGAGATCATGGTGTCCGCAGCCAGCGTGTGGGAAAT
Organism: uncultured bacterium; assembly: GCA_937948815.1. Taxonomy (GTDB): domain Bacteria; phylum Acidobacteriota; class Thermoanaerobaculia; order Multivoradales; family J023; genus J023. Next base: position 10,894 of record CALFAM010000339.1, on the reverse strand, counting down.
CTGCACGAAGTACCGCCTGGGGCGTCTGGCAGCCGCGAGTGAGCTGGTTCGTGACGTGGCGGTGTGGATCCGGAGAGCGGGATTCCTCGAGCTGCCAGTCACTGTCGCGCACGCGCAGCGCGCTGGAGGCTGGCCCCAAGCGCACCGGGATCCGTTCGATCGTATGTTGGCCGCCCAAAGCGAGATCGAGAACCTACCCCTGGTGAGTCGCGATCGGGCGCTCACGACCTTTGGTGTACGAATGATCTGGTAGCACCGCGCGAGGCAGCGCGGCTAGCGATCGGACTCGAGGCGGCTCAGCTCGGCGATCAGCTTGCCGAGGATGCGACCCATGGCCGTGCGCTCGTCGGGCGTCAGGGTGTCGTAGAGGCTCTCGAAGGCGGTGTGGTGGGCGAGCATGGTCTCTTTGGCGGCGAGCACGCCTTCCTCGGTGAGGTGGATCAGCGTCGCCCGTCGATCGTCCGGATGCGCCGCGCGTGCCACCAGACGCTCGTCTTCCAGGCCATCGACCAGCTTGGTGATGTTGCGCGGCGTGACGCCGAGCTGGTCGCTGAGCTGCGCCATTTTGCACGCGCCGTTGCATTGGAGCGCCGCGAGCAGCCGCGCCCGGGCCGGCGTGGTGCCCGCTTCGGCCTGCACCACGTCGTGGATCCAGCGTCCGTAGGCCTTGCCGAACTCACCCACCAGGGTGGCCAATGCTTGGGAGTCGGTGGCGCTGTCGGTTGGTCGATGGTCCATTGCTCGATCGTCGTGCTTGCCAACTAGTGTACCAGTCTATAATGTACGGGTACTGATATTGCGGCTGTCGCCGATGATAGCGAATAAGGAGCGATGCAAGATGACGGGTATGCAAGAAGGCGGGTTGATCGAGCGCCCGCTCCGGCTCTGGCCAGGCTTTCTGATCGTATTGGTGCAGTGGTTTGCGGCGTATGGAACCGGCTGGATCGCGCCGGGAACGCCCCTTCAGTTCTTCGGCATGATGGGCGCGCCGCTTCTGGCATTGGTGCTCTTTCTGGGATGGTGGCTGTTTGCCAGCCGTGCGCCGCGGCCGGATCGCCTCCTGGGCGCGTTTCTGCCGCTGATCGTGGTCGGTGCGGTGTTGGTGCTCGGTCATTCGACGGCATTCATGCCGATGCTCGTCTACGGGCTGCCGATCGTTTGCTTGCTATTCGTGATCACGGTCACGATCGCCCAGAGCTGGCTGCAGCCCGCGCGTCTGCGGGCCATGGCCGCGGTGATCATCGTCGCTGCGGGCGGCTGGACGCTGCTGCGCAGCGAAGGCGTCGATGGCGACATGGGTGCCGACCTTGCCTGGCGCTGGCAGCCGACGCTCGAGGAGCGCTTCCTGGCCAGCCGCGCCACCACCGAGCCCGCGACCGCCCCGACCGTACCAGGCAGTGGACTGGCAGCCGATTTGCCAACGACTGACGCGGCGCCGGTGCCCGCCGCGTGGCCGGGCTTTCGTGGCGCCCGTCGCGATGGCGTGATCAACGGATTGCGGATTGCCACGGACTGGCAGACGCAGCCGCCGACCGAGCTCTGGCGCCGCCCCGTGGGTCCTGGATGGTCATCGTTCGCCGTCGACGGTGACGTGATCTATACCCAGGAGCAGCATGGCGAGGAAGAGGTGGTGGCGGCATATCGCGCTTCCACCGGCGAGACGGTCTGGCTCCACCGCGACCCGGTACGCTTCTGGGAAGCGCTGGCCGGCGCGGGGCCCCGCGCGACGCCAACCCTCGACGGTGGTCGGCTCTATGCGCTGGGCGCGACCGGTCTCTTGAATGCCCTCGACGCCGCCACGGGCGCGTCGATCTGGCAGCGTGACATCGCCGCCGATACCGGCGCACCGACGCCGGAATGGGGGTTCTCGAGCTCGCCCTTGGTCATCGATGGCATGGTCGTGGTTCACGCGGGCGGAGAGCAGGACACGAACCCGGCCGCCAAGTCGGTCGTCGCCTATGATGCGGCAACGGGCGAACCGCGCTGGTTCGCGCCAGCTGGACCGCTCAGCTACAGCAGCCTGCACCTGACCACCCTCGACGGTGTACGGCAGCTCCTCCTGCTCACCGATGCCGGCATCTCCAGCCATGCCCTCGCCGACGGCGCGGTGCTTTGGTCCCACGCCTGGCAGGTGCCCGGCGGCGCGCGGATCGTCCAGCCGGTGGTCACGGCAGCCGGCGACGTGCTCGTCGGCACGGGCTTCGGCATGGGCGTGCGCAAGCTGGCGCCAAGCCAGCAGGCGGGGCGCTGGGCGGTTGCCGAAGGCTGGACGAGCTCTCGCCTCAAGCCCTACTTCAACGACTTCGTCGTCCACCGCGATCATCTCTACGGTTTCGATGGCCGACTCCTGGCGAGCGTCGACCTGGCCACCGGAGAACGCGCCTGGAAAGGCGGGCGGTATGGCGCGGGACAGCTCGTGCTGTTGGCCGACCAGGATCTGCTGCTGGTGCTTTCCGAGCGCGGTGAGGTGGCCCTGGTCGAAGCGAAGCCTGGTGGCTTCACGGAGATCGCCAAGATGGAAGGCGTGCCGGGCAAGACCTGGAACCATCCGGTGGTGGTCAATGGCGTGCTCTACGTGCGCAACGGTGAGGAGATGGCTGCCTTCCGCTTGTCGACGGATGTGCGGGCACGAGCCGCTACCCTCGACTGATCACGCCCCGCGGCTCCCGCGAAGCCCCTTGACTGTGGCAGCATCGGATCATGTTCCGCCCGGTGCTTGCTGCCTACCGTGACGCTTTTGCGGGCTTGCCCCGTCGCGTGTGGTTGCTGTCGGCCGTAACGCTGATTCACCGCAGCGGCACGATGGTGCTGCCGTTCCTCACGCTCTACCTGACCACGCAGCGTGGTATGTCGGTGCGCACGGCCGGGCTGTTCCTGGCCGTCTATGGCGTGGGCAGTGCGATGGGCGCGATCCTCAGCGGGCGCTTGGCGGAGCGAGTCGGTACCGTTCGGGCGATGCAGGCTACGCTCGGCGGCGCCGCAATCGGCTTCTTCGGTCTCGGCATGGCCACCGAGCCGCGGTCGATCGCGGCGATTCTCTTCCTCACCAGTCTCGCGGCGGAAGGCTTTCGGACCCCTTCGAGCGCTGACTTGGGGCTCTCGATACCGCCGCACGTCCGGGCGCGCGGCTTTGCCTTGCGGCGTCTGGCGATCAATCTCGGAATGTCGATCGGTCCGGCTGTCGGCGGCCTGCTCGCGACCGTCGACTACCGATGGTTGTTCTTGGCCGACGGCGCGACCTGCCTATTGGCCGCGATCGCGGTGACACTTTGGCTGCGGCCCCGAGAGCCGGCACACCGTGAAACAAGGGATGGCGGAACCGCGCCGCAGACCGAGGGAGACGGGGTAGCCCGAGCTGGGGAGGTGGACAGCGCTGCGGCCGATTCTGCGGAGACCCTTGTCGCTGGAGCTGATCGGGCTGGGGCCGCACCGGTTGCGGCAGGCGTGCGTGCGGCCGATGCTGACGTAGGTGAGCGTGAGCCAACCCCGGCGCGATCCCTGTGGCGCGACCGGGTCTTTGTCGCAGCGCTCGGCTGCACGGTCTTGCTCGATCTGGTGTTCGTGCAACTCTTCGGGACGTATCCGCTGACCCTGCATCAGGACTTTGCCTACTCCGAGGCGATGGTCGGAGCGGTCCTGGCATTCAGCACCATCTTGATCGTGCTCTTCGAGATGGTCTTGGTACATCGCTTGAGCGGCCGGAGACCATTGGCCGTTGTGGCGTCGGGTTGCGTGGCCGTGACGATCGGCTTTGCACTGATCCCCTACGATCCGCGGGTGCTTTTCGCGCTGCTCGCGGTGGCGATCATCACCCTCGGCGAAATGCTCACGCATCCGATCATCGAAGGGTTCGTCGCCGATCGGGTGCCCGAGGCCCAGATGGGGCGGGCGATGGGAATCCTGACCGCGGCCTTCTCGATCACCTTCGTTCTGGCGCCGATTGTCGGAACATTGGTGTACGACCTCTACGGATACCGCATCCTGTGGCTCGGCAACGCCGCAGTCGCCCTGGTGACCGCCTTGGGCTTTGCCGCGATCGACGCCTATCTGCGACGGAGTGAGACGGCTCACGGAAGATGAGCGAGGTTTGCCCGACCAGACGCGGTAGACTTCTGTCAGAAGTTTGAGCATCCACCATAGGAGACTGCTTGATGGCCAAGGTCGAAAGATCGCGGGCTGTTCGATGGATCGTGGCGACCCTGGCCGCCGCTACGGTGGGGAGCGCGCTGCAGGCGAAGTCAATCTCCGTTTGCGCGCGCCCGCTCAATGGTTTTCTCGCCAATACCGCCGAAGGACCCGTCGGGCTCGAGACGGACCTCTTGGGCCATTTCGCGGACGCCGAAGACCACACGATCGAAATCCGCTGGAAACAGAGCTTTCCCGATGTCTTGGCAGCGGTGGAGAAGGGAGAGTGCGATGTTGGCGCAGCCGCCATCACGATCACCGAGAAACGCCGCGAAGTCATGGATTTCTCGCTTCCGTACTTCCCCGGGCGGTCCGTCGTGGTGGAAGCGACCAGTACCAACCGGGCGGCCAACGGAATCGCAGGGCTCGCCGGCGTCCGCGTCGCGGTCATCCGCGGCACGATCCACGAGGATTTGCTGAGCCAGCAGGAAGGCGTCGAGAAGGTCTACGTCAAGGACGATGACGCCCTGTGGCAGAGTGTTGCGACGGGCAAGGCTCAGGCGCTGATCTGCGACGGTTGGCAGACCTTGCAGTACTTCGAGCGTTTCCCCGGACTCCACATCTCCGGAGCCTTGTCCGGGCGGACCAACCTCGGCTTTGCCTTTCCCAAGGGCTCTGAGCTCGGGCCAGCCTACGATCGCCACTTCGAGAAGCTGCGGGCCAACGGCACCTACGAGAAGCTTCTCGTGCGCCACTTCGGCGAAGACTTGGCAGAGAGCCTCCTCGAAGAGCCCTAGCCGGTTTGGCCTGATCGGCTGCCACGAATGCCCGCTGCGCGTGTCGCGTAGGATGACCAGGCGCACGCGAGCTCAGCGATCCCGCCCGCCGGGTAGCCGAGCGTTTCGTTCTCACATCGAGACGCTGAGCACGAAGCTGTGCGCTTTGCGCCGAGTACGACGTGAGCCAGGCACGAAGTGCGTCCTGGTCTGCGGGTGATCGGAGAGTGACAGGCTCTCTCTTTTTTGCGGTTCAGGAGTTCTATCGTGCGCGTACCATTGCTTCTTTCCTTCGCACTATCCATCTTCTTCAGCTTCGGACTCTTCGCGCAGGATGAGCAAGCGGAACGGGCGCGGCAGCAGCACTACTCCGATGCGTCGCGTGCGGCCCGCGCAGGAGATCTTCCGGCCGCGCTTGCCGCTGTCGATCGAGCGCACGCGGTCGCGCTCGAAGCAGGTCTCGCAGACGAGATCATGCTCGCGCATGAGCGAGCGCACCGCCGCCTCGTTGTGGCGCGTGAGGCGCACGGTCGGGATCGAGCACTCCCCTACTTGGAAGCCTACGTCGAGCTGATGCGGCGCGACGGCCAGCAGACACCGATGGCAGACCAGGCGGCCCGCAACCTCGGCGCGATCTATGGTGAGCTCAAACGTCCGGCAGACAGTATTCGCGCGTACGAGACCGCTGTCGTTCTCGGCATCGCTTTCGCTGCCCGGGGACCTGGCAAGCCTCGGAAAGATGACACCCGAGACGAGACCGAGCGAACCCGCCGGCTCGATTGGTCTGTGTCTCTTTCTCTCGAACAGCTTTTCAAGGCCAGGGCCGGCGAGCAAGACCGATGGGAAACCACGAAGGCGCTCTACGATCGTCTGGCTGCACCGCATGCGTTCAGCGAGCGGCGCCGATTGGAGCATCTCTCCGATCTCATGAGCCAAGCTTTCCCGTCAGAGGAGATTTGGGCGACGTACCGTCGACTTCTCGACTTGCAGAAGAAGGCCTACGGCGCAAAGTCGATGGTGCTCCATGGCACGCTGGGGAAGATGAGCTGGATTGCGCGCCGCCGGGGTGAAGAGGATGAGCATCGTCGCCTGGTCGAAGAACGGATCGCGATTTTCGAAGAAGAGGGTCGTCGTCGCCCCGAGGGCGCCGCCCGTCGTCATGACGAAATTGCTTCGCTCTACTCCAGGGAGCTTGCCGACCCGGAGTCAGCGGAACGGCACTATAGGCTGGCCATCGAGCTGGAAAGAAAGCGCCCGTGGCGAAGGTTCGCGTCGAGGCGGAGCACTCTGCCGATCGCCCGCGCCTATCGTCAGAATGACAAGACTGAGAAGGCGATTGCCGTCTTGGAGGCAGCGCTCGCCGAGACCCAAGCACGATGGGAGATTCCGGCCCCAGGAACCGCGACGGTTCTGGCGCTCTATCGGCAGGCGTGGACAGACTATGACGAAGCGGGGCGACTGCTGCGTCTAGCTCTGAAGTCGCTCGAAGCCGAAGACGTGCCGCTCGATCGAGGGTTTCTCGAAGGCCTTGGCATGCTCGACCCCAAGAGTCTGCTGAGCAAACGACGGCGCGACGTGTTGGGGCAGTCGTCCTCGACCATGAGCCTCGAAGCGGCACGGGTCATCGTGATGCATGCCTTGGCTGATCTCGCCCTGGTGACAGGGCGACACGGCGAGGCGGATGCATGGCTCCGAAAGGCCATCGCGCTCGAAGAGAGTCGAGAGGGAACGAAGCGGACCTCGTTGGCCTTTCTTCACGCCGCCCGTGCAGAAGCAGCAGCCTTGGCCGGCGACCTCGAAAAGTGGACGACGCTTCGGAGCGAAGCGGTCGCTTTGTCGAGCGAGGTGATGCCCTTCTTATCTCGGCGCTGTGCGCTGGCCGCCCATACGAAGGACCTGATTGCAAACTATCGATCGGTTCGGGCCCACAGCGCGGCGTGGGCATTTCGGCCTGCGATTGAGGCCGCCTACGGCCCGGACAATTCTTGTACGCGGGCCCTCGTGGCTGCCATTCGCGAGGATCTGCCCCAACCTCGCTGAGCATCGACGGCTCGTGCCTCAGAGCGCAACGCGGTCGGCGATCCAGTAGGCTCGTGGGGTGCCGAGGCGCTATCAGGATGTGTACCCATCGTCGCCGCTCGTGCGGAGCAACGACCGCGTGCGTCCGCTGGCTTCGGAGTTGCTGGCTCTCGAGTACTTCGAAGCAGAGCCCGGCGAGATGCCGACCGAGGTCTTCGCGCAGCACCACATCTTGATCAACCTGCGGGACGAGCCGCATCGGGTCGAGAACTGGCGGTCGGGGGGAGTACCGCGACCTCACCTTCCACCGCAATGAGGTGGTCGTGACCCCGGCGGGTGTCGAGAGCGGCTGGCGGTGGCATGCGCGCTCGAAGGTCATCGTGATCACGCTCGAGCCCGCGAAGCTCGAGCGGTTCGCGCAGGCCGAGCTGGGCGTTCTCCTGACCGAAGCGCAACTCGAGAACGTGCCGCAGTTCCTCGATGCCGATCTCACCGATGCGGGGGTGATGCTCGCCGACGCGCTGCAGTAAACGGTCGGCTCGGAGGTGATGTTCGAGAGCCTGGCGCGGGTGTTTCTGATCAAGCTGATTCAGCGCTACGGCGTCGAGCGTGACGAAGAGCGCGCGTTCTCGGCCAGCTTCACACCACGCCACTACAAGCGGGTCCTCGACCACGTCGCGGCGCACTACAGCGGCCACATCACCCTCGAGGACATGGCCGACGTCGCGGGCATCAGCCCGTACCACTTTGCGCGCCTGTTCAAGCGCACCATCGGCCAGCCGCCATACCAATTCGTGATGGCCTACCGGGTCGAGCAGGCCAAGAAGCTGATGGCCGACCGCACCCGGCCGATCGCCGACATCGCCCTGGCCTGTGGCTTCTCCGATCAAGTGCACTTCTCGCGCGTCTTCAAACGTCTCAGCGGGACCACGCGCAAAGCAGAAGAACGATCGCTGCTGTAGCGAAGGCTGGCCTCGATCGGAGCAAGAACGTTCAAATTTTCAGCAGCTTGCTGCAAGGCAGGGAGGGCGGTCGAGCCGTAGGGTTTCTCCATCACGACCAACCCCCTTCGCACCCGCGAAGCTGATGGAGGCCACCATGAACGTCACCAAGAAAGCGGTTCGGTTCGCCAGCCACGAAGAGACGAGCCAACCCAAGACGAATCACGGCCAGACGCTGGCCGGCGATCTCTACCTTCCAGTGACCGACATGTCAGGACGCACACTGCCCGCAGTCGTCGTCACCGGCGCCTGGACGACCGTCAAAGAGCAGATGGCGGGAACCTATGCCGCAGCATTGGCCGCGCGCGGCTTTGTTGCACTCGCCTTTGACTTCCGCGGCCGGGGGCAGTCGCCGGATGCCGTGCCGTTTCTGGAAGATCCGGCGCGCAAGACCGAGGACATCCTCGCCGCGGTCGCCTACCTCGCCGACCTCGAAGCGGTCGATGCCGACCGGATCGCGGGACTCGGGATTTGCGCATCGTCGGGCTACATGGCCGATGCCGCCGAGAAGAACGATCACATTCGCGCCGTCGCCCTCGTGGCGCCCTGGTTGCACGATGCGGCGATCGTCGAAGCCGTGTACGGCGGTGCCGATGGCGTCGCAGCGCTGCGGCAAGTCGCGCGGGATGCGCAGACATCCGAGCAGCCGGTATTGATCGAGGCGACCAGCCTCACCAACGAAGACGCGCTCAGGTTCCGGGCGCCGTACTATACCGAGACCGATCGCGGTCTGACTCCGGCCTACGACAACCGGTTCAACGTCCAGTCCTGGGAGCCGTGGCTGGCCTACGACGGCCTGCGTTCCGCCGAAACGCTCACCAAGCCAACCCTGCTGGTTCACTCCGAGGCAGCAGCGATTCCACAAGGTGCCAAGCAGTTCGCGAGCCGCATGGGCGCACGGGCGCAGACGATCTGACTCGACGACGTCACCCAATTCGACTTCTACGACCAGCCCGAAGCCGTGCGGGTGGCGAGCGACGCCGTTGCCGCGCACCTTCATTCAACCCTGGGCAGATACCTCCCTTGACGCCGAGCAGCACGAAGCCGCGATCCGCACCATTGTGCAGAGCGTCGGAGTGCTGGTGGATCGGGGGGCGTTCGAGGCTCTCGAGACACTCTATGGTGACGAGATCGAGCTCGACTACACCAGCCTCACAGGCGGCGAGGTTGAGCGAAAGAGTCGGCGCGCGTTGATGAACCAGTGGGCTGGCGTGCTGCCGGGCTTCGATCGGACGCATCACCAAATCGACAATGTCCAGGTCACGCTCGCGGGCGACCAGGCCACGGCAGCCGCCGACGTCGTGGCCGATCACTGGGTCGCCGGTTTCACATGGCAAGTCCGCGGTGGCTACCGCTTCAGACTGCGCCTCGAGGAAGGCGATTGGCAGATCACCCACCATGCCTTCGACTTGCAGGGCGAGCAGGGCACGCGGGAAGTCTTCGGCCCGGCGAGCGAGAACGCCTCACGACGGCCGCCGGCCTACGTCGTCCGGCAGCAGACGGAGAAGGCTGTGGCAGCGTTTCTTGCGGCGCTCGAGACCCATGACATGGACCACTTCGCCACGCTGTGGGCCGACGATGCCGTGCAGGACATGCCGTTCTCACCCGCAGGATTTCCCAAGCGCGTGGTAGGCAAGGAGGCGTTGATCGCGCACTACGCGGGCTGGCCAGACAACAGCCGAGGCGCCGACTTCACGTCGGAGCTCGTGTTCTACCCGATGATCGATCCCGAGATGGTCTTCGCATCGTTCCGCGGTCGCGCCGAGATCGTGTCCACTGGGCGGACCTACGAGCAAACCTATGGCGGGCTGTTTCACGTCCAGGACGGCAAGATTCAACTCTTCCGGGAGTACTACGACCCGGAGCCATTCCGCTACGCGTTCGGCCTGGATGAGGCAGGCTGAGACGAGACCTGCTGACGGAGCTCCACCGCGGAAGCGGCGCGCACAGCGAAAAAGAGGGGCCCGCAGTGGGCCCCTCTCGGGTTCAGCGCTCTGCGTCGATCAAAGCGTGTCGGCAACGCTACGGGCAGGTGGCGAACGCGCGGGTGTCGGTGTTGGCCGGGGCCGGCCGTCCCAGGGGATTGTCGTAGGTGACGACCTTGCCCGTGTGGGTGTCGACCACGCGCAGCGTGTAGGCGACGTTGGTAGTTGCTGACGAGAAGACCCAGTAGTGGTCGTTCTCCGGGCAGCCGTCGAGCACCTTGAGCAAGACCTCCCAGTTGTCCTCGTTGAAGAACCAGAGAATGCCCGAGTCCGGTGTGCCGGCATCGGCAACCCGTGCGACACCGCGGTCCCCGTCGAAGTCTTCCCAGGTCGCGGAGACCTCGAAGCGACCGTCGTTCAGGCAGGTCGTGGTGTCGGAGTTGACACAGACAAAGGGCTGGACGTCACTCGGATCGCCGGCGTCTTCGTCGAAGAGTCGTGGGAGACGGAGCAGCTGGGTCTCGCCGCTCGCGTCATCCAAGCCATCGTTGTCGTTGACGATCAGCGCCGTGCCGTCGGGCAGCACCAGCAGACCTTCCCACTTCTCGAGCACGGGGCCGGCGGTGGTGGCCAGGTAGCCGTCGGCGATCAGGTCGGTGACCAGGGTCTTGGTGACCACCGGCAGGCCTGGCGTGGCCGTGTGGGGCGCGAAATCGACGCCCGCGGTGGAGAAGGTATAGATGCGCTTGATCGTGGCATCCGGGCCGCCCTGGTTGTCACGCTCGATGACCGCGAAGGTATCGTCTCCTAGGTACGTGAGGTCCGACAGCCCGACCCAGCCACCATTGGGTGAGGTGGCGGCATCGAGGGGGTAGTAGGCGAAGGTCCAGTCTCCCGTCGCGCCGTCGTACCGGCCGATCCGCGCCCGACCGTCCGGATCACCGGCGTCGCGCCATTCACGCTGGAATGCAACGTAGACGTTGCCGTCGCCATCCGCCGTGACCCCTTCGAAGCCGAAGCGCAGCTGGTTCGAGGTGAGGGCGAGGGG
>CALFAM010000338.1 GCA_937948815.1 uncultured bacterium | reverse complement strand
GATCAGCCGACGCCCGGTTCGCGTGGCATCACCACCGGCCCCGACGTCACCATCATCAATCTCGGCTCGGTCCAGAATTGGGGCGCCGACGGCACGCTCCGCGGCTACTCGGTCGGCACCGACTCGTGCAACATCGGCAGTGAGCCGCTCAACTGGTGCGACGACGCGCCCAACTGCGGTCCGCTGACGCCGGAGCAGCACCCGGTCATCGCCCAGAATCTCTACCGCTTGCGAGCTGTCAATGGCAACTACGATCGCTTCGAGCAGATCGGCATGAGCTGGCTCAAGCACGGCTTCTTCTCGACCAATTCGTTCGACCCTGGCTGCCAGGGCAACGACGGCAACGGCAACCCGGTCAGCTGCACCCAGCCACCCGAGGGCCCTGACGAGCTCGGTGTCGGCTGCACGGACTTCTACGGCGCTGGCCTGAACGGTAGCCAGCCGCTCGGCCGTCGTTCCGAGGTCAATCCCGCGACCGGCCTCTTCCCCTTCCCGCCAGGTGGTGGCGGTAGCGGGGGCAACGCTGGCCAGCGCCTGCAGGTCCAGGAGAGCGAGCTGACGATCGGCGGCGCCACCTACTGGGTCGAAGGGCACTACGTCGCCGACGACGACGCGCTGGCCAACAATGGCCTCAACAATGCCTCCTACCGTGAGGTGTCGATCAACGCGTCGAACTTCAACATGAGCGAGGTCGGCCCGACCGTCCGTGAGCAGGCCGCGATCTTCGCCTGGCAGGCCGAGGATCCGATGGTCGAGATCGTCAACGCCGACGTCCCCGGCGCCGTGACCGAGCGTTTCCATGCGGCACGTCGGGTGACCAACCTCGGTGGCGGCCAGTGGCACTACGAGTACGCGATCCACAACATGAACTCGGATCGCTCGGCGCGCAGCTTCACCGTTGACTTCGGTGGTGCCGCGACGATCACCAACGCCGGCATGCACGACATCGACCACCACTCCAACGAGCCCTACGCGACCACCAGCTGGGCCTCGGCCATCAACGCCGGCGCCGGCACGATCACCTGGTCGACCGACACCTTTGCCACCAACCCCAACGCCAACGCGCTGCGCTGGGGCACGATGTTCACGTTCTGGTTCGACGCCAACCAGGGCCCGGACAGCGCCAGTCACACCCTCGGCCTGTTCAAGACCGGTAGCCCTGGAACGATCGACGTGCCGTTCGCTGGCGGTAGCAATGGCATCTTCACGGACGGCTTCGAAGTGGGCGATACGTCCGCCTGGTCGATGACCGTCCCCTGAACAGACTCGCATGCGGTCAGGGATCGCCTGCGAACGAGGGCCGCGTCGGGGCAACGGGAGGGGCCCTGCCTCGGCGCTTGGCCGCCATCCCGGGCGAAGATGGTCAACCGAACCTTCGCCCGGGGCTCACCGTAGATAGGTCTAGAAACGCCTTTTCGAGGAGGAGTTCTCCATGTCCAAGTCTTCATTTCGCAACTGGGGCCCCGTCGGCCTCATGACGACAGTGCTCGTGGCCGCGACCGCCGCCGTCGGATTCTCGGTTTCCGCACAAAACGCCGATGCACCCGATCTCGGTCGCGCTGTCGTCAGCCAACCCGACCCAGGATCGATGGGCATCACAACCGGTCCGGATGTCACCATCATTCATCTCAGCGGCATCCGCAACTGGGGTGCCGACGGCAGTACACGCGGCTACTCGGTCGGCACGGACTCCTGCAACATCGGCAGCGAGCCCCTGAACTGGTGCGATGACTTTCCCAACTGCGGCCCCCTGCAGCCGGATCAGCATCCGGTCATCGCCCAGAACCTCTACCGCCTGAGCAATGGCCGGTTCGAGCAGATCGGCATGAGCTGGCTCAAGCATGGCTTTCTCTCCACCAACAGTTTCGACAGTGGTTGTGAGGGCAACGACGGCAACGGTAACGCGATCAATTGCACCCAGCCACCGCTGGGAAGCAATCAACTCGGCGTTGGCTGCACCGACTTCTACGATTCGTTTCTCAATGGCAACCAGGACCTTGGGCGGCGCTCCGAGGTCAACGCGGCGACCGGCGCTTACCCCTTCCCGCCAGGCGGCGGCGGTGCAAGCGGCAACTCCGCCCAGCGAATCAAGGTCGACGAGAGCGAGCTCACCGTGTCTGGCGCCAAGTATTGGGTCGAAGGTCACTACGTCGCGGACAACGATGCCCTGGCCGGCAACGGCCTCAACAACGCTTCGTATCGCGAAGTCTCGATCAACTCGTCGAGCTTCAACATGAGCGAGGTCGGGCCGACCGTGCGCGAGCAGGCCGCGATCTTTGCCTGGCAGGCCGAGGATCCGATGGTCGAGATCGTCAATGCCGACATTCCTGGCGCGGTGATCGAACGCTTCCATGCGGCACGTCGCGTCACCGATCTCGGCGGTGGCCAGTGGCACTACGAGTTCGCGATTCACAACATGAACTCGGATCGCTCGGCGCGCAGCTTCACCGTCGACTTCGGCGGCGCTGCGACGATCACCAACGTCGGCATGCACGACATCGACCACCATTCCAACGAGCCCTTCTCGACCACAGACTGGGCCCCGGCGGTCAATGCGGGTGCTGGAACGATCACCTGGTCCACCGACACCTTCGCCACCAACCCCAACGCCAACGCTTTGCGCTGGGGCACAATGTTCACGTTCTGGTTCGACGCCAATCAGGGACCGGACGGCGCCAGCCATACCCTCGGCCTGTTCAAGACTGGTAGCCCAGGTGCCATCGACGTACCCTTCGCCGGTGGTGGCGCCAACGGCATCTTCACGGACGGCTTCGAGGTCGGCGACACATCTGCTTGGTCGATGACGGTTCCCTAGCGACAGTCCTCGACGAGGGAGACACGGCCCCCAAAGCACTGCCCCAGAAACCATCGCCATGTCGTCGCGACAGAGGCATGATCAATGCCTCTGTCGCGGTTACCTGGCTCGACCGGTCCCGTGAATCGCGGTACCATTTCTCGATCCAACGATCGACGAACGCCGGAGCGTCCTAGGGGAGGCCAGGACGGCGCTTGCTCCGATCGCCAATGATTGTCACCCGTCTGTTGGAGGAAGCTTCATGTCCAAGCGTTCGCTTCGAAATTGGATGCCGGTTGCCCTGGTGGCGCTGGTCTTCATTGTCCTCACCACGACCCTCAGCCTGCAGACCACTGCTTCGACCGCGGTGGCCGATGGCATCGACGCGGTACCGGCCGCAACGACGCCGGCGACCCGCGGCGGCTTCAGCACGGGCCCCGATGTCACGGTGCGCAACCTGACCGACACCACCAACTGGGGTTCCTCGGGCGGCGTTCGGGCCTACTCCGTCGGCACCGATTCCTGCAACGTCGGAACCATGCCCAGCAACTGGTGCGACGACAGTCCGGGATGTGGCGCCCTCGAGCCGGACCAGCATCCGGTCATCGCCCAGAACGTCTACCGCCTGAGCAACGGACGTTTCGAGCAGATCGGCATGAGCTGGCTCAAGCACGGCTTCCTGTCGCTGAATACCCCAGCCGCTAGCGACTGCGAAGGCAGCGACGGCGCGGGCAACCCCGTGCAGTGCACCCAGCCTCCGCTCGGTGGCGATCAGCTCGGTGTTGGCTGCACCGACATCTACGGCTCGGGCCTCAACGGTACCGGTGGCCCGAACCCGCTCGGTCGCCGCTCCGAGGTCGATCCCACCCAAGGCACCTTCGTCTTCCCGGTGACGGGCGGTGGCGATGGCGGCACCATCGGCAAGCGCATCCAGATCGCCGAGGCCGATCTCACCGTCGCTGGCGCCAAGTACTGGGTCGAGGGCCACTACGTGGTCGACGATGATGCCCGCGCCGGCAACGGCCTCAACAATGCCTCCTACCGCGAGGTGACGATCGACGGCAGCTTCGACATGAGCTTCCCGGGCAACACGGTGCGCGAAACCGCCGCAATCTTCGCCTGGCAGGCCGAGGATCCGATGGTCGAGATCGTCAATGTCGACACGCCATCGGCGCCGGTGCAGCGCTTCCACGCCGCGCGTCGCGTCACCGACCTCGGCGGCGGCCAGTGGCACTACGAGTTCGCGATTCACAACATGAACTCGGACCGCGCCGCCCGCAGCTTCACAGTCGACTTCGGGACCTCGACGACGATCACCAGCGTCGGCTTCCACGACATCGAACACCACTCGGGCGAAGCCTACGACACCGACGATTGGACCCCGACGGTCGACATGAACGCCGGCACCATCTCCTGGTCGACCGACGAGTTCGCCCTCAACGAGGATGCCAACGCGTTGCGCTGGGGCACCATGTTCAGCTTCTGGTTCGACGCCAATCAGCCCCCGAGCCCGGCTTCCTACACCCTGGGGCTGTTCAAGACCGGCAACCCCGGTCAGTTGGACGTACCGTTTGCGGGCAGCGGCCCGATCGACTTTGTCTTCAGCGACGGCTTCGAATCTGGGGACACCACGGTCTGGTCGACCACGGTTCCCTGACGAACCAGACGAACCGCCACGCAGCCACTGCGACCGAATCGTCGGTCGTCCGGTGAGCACGGGCCGCGACAGCACGGCCTACCCACCGACCCAAGCGCCCATCGGCACCGCTCGATGGGCGCTTCGCTATTCTGCGAACCTCCCCCGAAACGAATAGACTCACGGCCGAGAGTCCCCCCTATGGCACTGATCAGCATCCACGAGCTCAGCCTTGCCTTTGGCAGCCGCGTCCCGTTACTCGACCAGGTCGGTTTCGAGATCGATGCCGGCGAGCGCATCGCGCTCCTGGGACGCAACGGCGCTGGCAAGTCCAGCCTGATGAAGGTGCTCGGCGGCGAATTGGCTGCCGACGGCGGTCGCATCACCCGCAAGCCATCGACCCGGATCGCACGGCTGAGTCAAGAGGTGCCGCAGGATCTGGCGGGCGAGGTGACCGACGTCGTGGCCTCCGGCCTGCCTGAAGCAGGTGACCTGCTCGCGGCCTATCACCGCCTCAGTCACGCCGACCTGAGCGACCCGGCCGACCTCGCCAAGCTCGAAGCGCTGCAGCATCAGCTCGAAGCGGTGGGAGGCTGGCACCTCGAGCAGCGCGTCGAGGCCGTGATGTCCAAGCTCCAGCTCCCGGATCGCGGACGCTTCGAAACCCTCTCGGGCGGTCTCAAGCGGCGTGTGCTGCTGGCCCGTGCACTGATCAGCGAGCCGGATCTGCTCCTGCTCGACGAGCCCACCAACCATCTCGACATTCCGGCCATCGAATGGCTCCAGGAGCTTCTGCGCAGCTGGTCGGGTGCTTTGCTCTTCGTGACCCACGACCGGGCGTTCCTGCGCGCGCTGGCCACCCGCATTCTCGAAATCGACCGCGGGATCCTCCGCGACTGGCCCGGCGACTACGCCCGTTTCCTCGAGCGCAAGGAACATGAGCTGGCGGTCGAGGCTGAGCAGAATGCCCGGTTCGACAAGAAGCTGGCGCAAGAAGAAACGTGGATCCGCCAGGGCATCAAGGCACGACGCACACGCAACGAGGGCCGTGTCCGCGCACTCGAACGCTTGCGTGAGGAGCGAAAGGCGCGCCGCCAGACGGCCGGTCAGGCCCGCCTGCGCATCGATGACGCCGGCCGTTCGGGCAAGCGGGTGATCGTTGCCAAGCACGTATCCTTCGCCTACGACGGCGGCGAACCGCTGATCGACGACTTCTCCACGGCCCTGATTCGCGGCGACAAGGTCGGCATCCTCGGGCCGAACGGCTCCGGCAAGACCACCCTGCTCAAGCTGCTCCTCAGCCAGCTCGAAGTGGACCAGGGCACGGTTCGCCACGGGACCCAGCTCGAAATCGCCTACTTCGACCAGCACCGCGACCAGCTCGACGAGCAGCGCTCGGTGGCCGACAACGTGGCGGATGGCAATGACCGGGTGGTGGTGAGCGGCCAACCGCGGCATGTCATCAGCTACCTCCAGGATTTTCTCTTTCCACCGGAGCAGACGCGCAGCCCGGTGTCGTCTCTCTCCGGAGGCGAGCGCAACCGCCTGCTGCTGGCTCGCCTCTTCGCGCGTAGCTTCAACCTGCTGGTCATGGACGAGCCGACCAACGATCTCGATGTCGAGACCCTCGAGCTGCTCGAATCCTTGCTCGTGTCGTTCGAGGGCACGCTGCTGCTGGTCAGCCATGATCGTGCCTTCCTGGACAATGTGGTTACCAGCACCTTGGTGATGGAAGGCGGTGGCCGTGTCGGCGAGTACGCGGGGGGCTACAGCGACTGGCTTCAACAGCGACCACAACCGGCCCCCAAACCTCGCGCCCAGCCGAAGGCGGCCGAGAAGAAGGCTGCCAAGTCCGAGGGCGCCAAGTCGGGCCGCAAGCCACCGCGCGCGGACCGGCCACGCAAGCTCAGCTACCGCGAAAAGCAGGATCTCGAAGCCCTGCCCGCGCAAATCGAAGCCCTCGAAACCGAGCAAGCCGGCCTGCACGCACGGCTCGCAGATCCCGAGACCTACCGCCGCGACGGCGATGCGGTGGCCAGCCATCAACGTCGGCTCGCCGAGCTCGAGGAGGAGCTTCGTGTGGCCTACGAACGCTGGGAAACCCTGGAGGCGTTAGGCTAGAACCACCATGTCAGGATCAAGCTTCAGCGGTGTGCGGGCAGCGCTCATCGGCTCCCTCTTCCTCGCCATCCTCAGCACCATCGGTGACTGGATCTGGGCGCAATGGATCCCAGCCGGCAAGATGATCCACGGCGTCGTCCACGGCGCTGTGATCTTCGCCGCGCTCGGCCTCGTGCTCGCCTTGTCGTCCAACGTTCGTGGCCTGATGGGCCGGGCCGTGGGCGCCGAGTTGGTGCTCGGCATCGCGATCTCGGCGAGCTTCTACCCACTTTATCGATGGGTCGGTCTCGCTTCGCTGTTCATCACATGGATGGCCCTGTGGCTCGGGACCGCGCTGGTTGCGCGCTGGCTCCGCGCTGGCGCACATTCCGTCGTCCACGCGTTGATCCGCGGCACGGTCGCCGCCGTGCTTTCCGGGCTGGCCTTCTGGGCCGTGTCCGGGATCTGGACACGGCCCGATCCCGATGGCCCGAACCTCGCCTGGCACCTCTTGTGTTGGTTCTTCGCTTTCTTGCCGGGCTTCGCCGCCCTACTGGTCAGCCGCCGCACCGAAGCGACGGTCTAGACGGTATCGCTCCGACCGGCACCCTGGTGACGTTGTGGACGCCACCCCGCGACCATTATCCCAGCCAGGCGAGCACCAAGAGGACCAGTCCAGTCGCTGCCAATACCGCGTGGAGCGCAACGAATGGCAGGTGGAGGCTGGCGCGGCGCAGATTCAGCGCCAGGTTGGCGAAGCCGCCGAGCGCGGCAATCAACAGCACGACGAGGGCCAGCCGGATCGGGCCACCGCCATCGCGCATGAAGACGACGACGAGCAGCACCAGCCCGAGCGCCGCAGCTGCGCCGTGGCTGAGCACCACGACCATCGGCAAGGTGTCGAAACGAAAGTGGCAAAAGACCAGCGTTGCCCCGAGAAGGGCCGCGCAAACGAAGACAACGAGCGCGAGTGAAACCATGAATCAGTCCCCCGATCTGATCAATCTGTGGCCGCAGTCTACGACGCCCGCTTGCGACGCTGTCCCGGCCGACGCGCCTGAGAGCTCGTTCGGAGGCACACCGTGAAGCCGCTCGAGATCCTCGACTGCATGGCGACGCCCGACGGTCGCGAGTTGGTCCTCTACAAACAAGGTGATCTGTTCTCGATCCAGATCGACCGCTACGACCTGATGTCCAGCCGCGCGTATGCGTCAGAAGAGGCGCTCGCCCACCTCACCATTGCCGAGCTCGCCGGCCGCAAGGCGCCGCGCCTGATCATCGGCGGGCTGGGGATGGGCTATACCGTTCGCGCGGCGCTCGACGCGGTTGGCGAGGATCCACGCGCCGAGATCATCGTTGCCGAGGTCTTTCCCGCGGTCATCACTTGGAATCGCCAGGTGCTTGGCGGTCTTGCTGGGCATCCCCTCGACGACCCGCGCGTGCAGGTTGCCGAAGGCGATGTCGCGGACGTGGTGGCAGGGGAAAGCAGGGCGTTCGACGCCATCTTGCTCGACATCGACAACGGCCCGCAGGCCATGACCCTCGACAGCAATGAGCGTATCTACCAGCAGCGTGGCCTGAGCCGGCTCCGCCGTGCGCTAACACCAGGAGGCGTGCTCGCGATCTGGTCCGCAGACAACGATCCACGATTCGCGGATCGCTTGCGGCGGACGGAATTCGAGGTCACCGTCCACCGCGTGCATGCGCGAAACGCGAAACGCGGGCGGCGCCACGTGATCTTCATGGCGCGCCCGCGAAGCGGCAAACACTAGCGTTCCCGACGCGCGTCCGCTCAGGAGTCGAACAGGCGACGAAGGTCGCCATAGCCCTCTTTTTCGAGATCGGCCACTGGGATGAAGCGCAAGCTCGCCGAGTTGATGCAGTAGCGCATGCCGGTCGGCTGCGGGCCATCCGGGAACACGTGTCCGAGGTGGCTATCGCCGTCGCGCGAGCGCACCTCGGTTCGGCTCATGAACAGCTTGCGGTCGGTCTTCTCGACGATGTGCTCGGCGTCGATGGGCGCCCAGAACGAAGGCCAACCCGTACCCGAATCGAACTTCTCCTGCGAGCTGAACAACGGCTCGCCACTCACCACGTCGACGTAGATCCCGGCTTCCTTGTTGTCCCAGTGGTCGTTCTGGAACGCCGGTTCGGTTCCGTCCTCTTGGGTCACGCGGTACTGCATGGGGGTCAAGCGCGAGCGCAGGTCGTCACGATCAGACTGGGTCATGGTTTTCTCCTCGGCAGCAGCCCGATTCGTCCACCGAACCGGGCATTGTGGCGCAGCCTCGCCCTTCGAGAGACCGGTACAGGCCAAGCGGTCTGCTTGATCATGCTCGGCAGAATCCTCCTGGCTAGTCTGGCTCGACGGGGCTGGCCCACAGCCCATTGGACGCGCCAACCACCTCTCACCTTACCTCGCGAGTACGTTTCACGAGCAAGGCAATGCGACGAAACCGACGCTGACTCGCCCCGTCAGTCGGCGCGCAGGGTCTCGATCGGGTCGGTCTTGGCCGCGCGTCGGGCCGGCAGGTAGGAAGCCAGAGCAGCCACCACGAACAGCAGGAGGCTGACCCCGACATAGGTTGCGGGGTCGGTCGCTGTGATGCCGAAGACCATGCTGGTCAGGATCCGGGAGAGTGCCAGCGCGCCGCCCAGGCCGATGGCGAGTCCCGCGAGCGCCAGGGCCAACCCGCGCCCGAGCACCAGGCGCAGCAGGTCACCCTGGCGGGCGCCGACCGCCAGCCGGATGCCGAGCTCCCGCTTGCGCTGGTTGACGCCATAGAGCAGGGCGCCACACAGGCCGACCGCCGCCAGCACCAAGGCCAAGCCGGCGAAGCTACCCAGCAGCACGGCCATGAATCGCGCCTCGGCGAGAGAGCCCGAGATCCGATGCTCGAGGCTCACCACCTCGCCGACCGGTAGGCTCGGATCGAGCGACCAGACGATTTCGCGCAGCGCGTCGGCGAGGCCGGGCGTCGCCTCCGACGCCGTGCGGGCGATCAGGCGGACATCCTCGTCTTCGATCCCGTACCGAAAATAGGGCACGTAGACCGCCGCGTCCGGCTTCGCCGCGCCGCCCCACCGCTTGACGTTGGCCACCACGCCCGCCACGATGAGGGTCTCCTCTCCCATGGTCATCGATCGCCCGATCGCGCTTTGATCTGCGAACAGGCGTTCCGCCATGTGCTGGTTGATCACCACCGGCACCGGTGATGCCTCGGTGTCTTGCCAGCCGATTTCCCGCCCGGCGAGCAGACGCGCGCCAAGGGTGTGGAAATACCCTGGTGAGACCGGGTGAACGAAGGCACCAGTCGGCTCGATCTCGGGGTCGGTGGCAAAGCGCGAAAACCAGCAGCATCGGTGGTTGCCCACATAGTCGAACGGTACCGACCAGCCCAACGCTGTCGCGGTCACGCTGGGAAGCGCTTCGACGCGATTCAGCAGCTCACGGGTGACCTGCAGACGCGATTCCTCGGTGTAGCGCTCGCCCAAGCGCACCTGCAGACGCGTGATCTGCTCGGGCTGGAAGCCGAGGTCGACCTGCATCAGCCGCACCAGGCTGTGGCCGAGCAAGCCGGCGCCGGAGAGCAGGATCAGCGCCATCGCAACCTCCGCCACCACCAGCACGCCCCGGGCGCGACGGGTTCGACGGCCACCGGTCGACGCGGATGCAGACGCGGAAAGCGCTCCTTCGACGCGCGACCGCGCCGCCTGCCAGGCAGGTGCCAGGCCGAAGAGCACGCCGGTCACCAGCGCCGCCGCGAGCGCGACCGCCAACACCCGCGTGTCGACGGCGACCTCACCGAGCCGTGGCAGATCTCCCGGCACCGTGGCGCGGAAAGCACGCGTCAGGCCGAACGCGAGGGCGACACCGCACGCGCCCCCGAGCAACGAGAGCGACACGCTCTCGGCCAGAAGCTGGCCCGCGACCCGTCGCGGGCGTGCACCGAGAGCCAGGCGCAGCGCCATCTCCCGGCCGCGCTCGGAGCCGCGAGCCAGGAACAGGCTGGCGACGTTGACGCAACCCACCAGGAGCATCAGGACGACGGCGCCGAAGAGCATGAACAACGCCTCGCGCACGGCACCGACCGTCGCCTCGCGCAGCGGTACGAGCGGAACCATCCGCGGCTCGCCCTCGCGGTTCCGTCGCGCATCCGGCTGCTCGTCGGCGAAACGGAGGGCGAAGACATCCATCTCGGCCTGCGCGGAGGCCAGGTCCGTGTCCGGGCCGAGACGGCCGACCACCCCCAGGGACCAGTTCGACCAGCTCGTGAGCTCCTCGCTCGTGAAATCGAGGGGCAGCCAAACATCCACGCGCCTGCCGACCACGTTCTCCGGCGGCACGAAGTCGGGAGCCATCACGCCGACCACGGTCCAGGTCTCCCCTTCGAGCGAGATCGTGCGCCCGACGACGCCCGGGTCGCCGCCCCAGCGACGCTGCCAGAGGCCATGTCCGAGCACCGCCTGGCGCGCACCGGGGGCGAAGTCTTCCCGGTCGAGCAGGCGGCCGATACGCGGACCGGCACCAAAGAGGCCGAAGAAATCGGCGCTCACCAGGCCGACGGCCACCTCGCGCGGCGGCCCATCGCCAGTCAGGTCGCGGAGATCGTCCGTGCCGGCACCGAGCAGGCTGAACGCCCGTGCTTCCTGCTGCCAGCGGTCGAAGGCCGGCCCCGGATGAGAGCCATGGTCGAAGAATACGAGACGCTCCGCTTGTGGGTAGGGCATGGGACGTAGCAGCACGCAATCGACGACGCTCCACACCGACGTGGCCGCACCGATGCCGAGGGCCAGCACGCCGACCACGGCGAGCGCGAAGGCAGGCCGCCGGAACAGCGATCGGCGGGCCAGGCGCGAATCGTCCACGAGCGCCCGTCCGAAGCCCATGAGCCCGCCACGCGATCGCTGGCGGGCTGCCGTGGCCTGAAGCGGCGAGCGATCGCGCGCCACCAGCCCGGCCTGGACCGCCTGCCAGCCGAGGCGCAGGAGCAACAGCAGGCGAGCGGTCCGCCCACGGTCGCGGGCCTCGCGTTGGAGGTCGCGAAACGTCTCGAGGGCATCCTGGTGGTAGGCGTCGAAATCCCGCGGCATCAGCCGCAAGAGCCAGCCGTAGATCCGCTCCGAAACGCTGCGCTGGGTCGCCCGGCGACTCATCGGCTCGCCTCCGAGCCGGGCATCAACCGCGTCCGCGCGACAGCCGACAACTTGTCGAGGCGTGCTGCTTCGGCGCGTGCCAGCCGCGTCCCCGCTTCGGTGATCGCGTAGTAGCGGCGCCGCTCTTCGGCGGCGGGCAGCCGGCCCAGGTCCTGGACCCAGCCGTCACGCACCAGGCGCTGCAACGCACGGTGGAGATTGGCGGGGTCCATCCGGACGCCTCCCTCGGTCAGGTTCTCGATCTCTTTGATGAGGCCATAGCCGTGGCGCTCACCATCGGCCAGAGCGAGGAGGATCAGGTAGTCCCGCGGCTGGAGCGGCAGGCTGGAACGTTCGGACTGTCGGGTTGGCTTCGCCATGATCGTCCCACGATAAGAGTCGATCGACTAGTTGTCAATAGACCACTATGAGACGCCCGAAAGATGCCTTCGGTCGGGCGCCTTGATCAGTAGTAGCGAAGAAGCACGTAGACCGTGGCGATCACCAAGGTAACGACCATCGTGGGCATTCCGTACGCCATGAATCGCAAGAACGAGATCTTCTGCCCCGATCGCTCAGCAATGCCCAGAACCACCAGATTGGCCGACGCACCAATCGGCGTGCCGTTGCCTCCCAGGCAAGCGCCCAGGGCCAGGGACCACCAGACGGGCATCAGCACGGGGTGGTGCAGCACCTCGGTCGAGACGGCACCGGCGCCGTGGCCACCGACCCCCGACTCGCCCACCACGGACCCAGCCATGTCCATGACCAAGGGCGCCATGGTCGCCACATACGGGATGTTGTCGACGAACGCCGAAGCCACGGCCGAGAACCACAGCAGCACCATGGCGGTGACCTTCATAGAGTCTTCCGAGGGCTGGGTCACGTCGATGACCAGACGCGAGAGATCACCGATGATCCCGACCTTCACCACCCCGCCGATCATCACGTAGAGCCCGATGAAGAAGAAGATCGTCGGCCACTCGACCTCAGCCAGCACGTCGTGGGGATCGAGGCGGGAGATCAACAAGAGCAACGCCGCCCCAGCCAGGGCGATGGTCGCCGGCTCGAATCCGAGGCTGCCATGGAGGGCAAAACCGACCACCACCAGACCGAGCACGAAGACCGACTTCTTGACCAGCGCGGGATCTTTGATCAGGCGCTTCTCGTCCATCGACACGATGTGCTGGCGACGCGCGTCGTCGACCTTCAGCTTGCGCCCGAAGAGGAGGTAGACGGCGATCAGCAACGCCACCATCATGACCACCACGATCGGTGCCAGGTTGATCACGAAATCCATGAAGGTCAGCTTGGCGCGGGAGGCGATCATCAGATTCGGTGGATCACCGATCAATGTCGCCGTGCCACCGATGTTCGACGCCAGCGCCACGGTGATCAGAAACGGCACCGGGTCGAGGTCCAGCTCGTCCGCGATCAGCAGGGTGACGGGTGCGAAGAGCATCACCGTGGTGACGTTGTCCAGCAGGGCCGAGAAGATCGCGGTCAGCACCAGGAAGACGGCAAGGATCGGCCAGGGGCGCCCACCAGTCGCCTTGGCCAGCTTGACGGCAGTCCACTCGAAAGCACCGCTGCGGCCGAGAATGCCCACCAGGATCATCATCGAGATCAGCAAGAAGATGACGTTGTAGTCGATGCCGAGATGCGGTGAGTGGAAGGCTTCTTCCTGGGTGACCAGCCCGAGCACCAAGACGGTCGCGCCGCCGAGCAGCGCGACCTTGGTCTTGTGAATCTTCTCGGAGACGATCAGCCCCAAGCAGACGACGAAGACGGCGCACGCCGTCCAATACTCGAAGCTGCCGCTCACCGCCGTGGTGGCAGCACCATGAATCGCAGGTTCCATCGTGTTCTCTCGATCAGGTCGAAGACGGCTGCTGGGGGTTGGCGATCAGCCCTGTCGCCCCTGCCACACGCAGCAGGATGCTGCGCCGGGTCACCAAGCCGACAAAGCGCCGATCGTCGTCGACGACGGGCAACGCCTTGCGGCGGCGCTCGACCATCATCGACACCGCTTTGATCAGCGGGTCATCCGGTGCCACACTGTCGATCTCGGTGCTCATCAAGTCGCCCACGGTCATCCCCTGAAGGCGAACCAGTCGCTCTCCGAAGTATCCGGCGTGCATGACTTCCATGAGCTTGGCGTCGAGCCCGACGTAGTGCGGCACGATTTTCTTCAAGATGTCGTGAATCCCCACCACGCCCACCAAACGACCTTCTCCGTCGAGCACCGCCGCTTTCGACTTGCTCTGGCTGACCAACCCTGCCAGCAGTCGCTCGAATGAAACCTCCGGGCGGGTGGTGGTCGGATCGGGGACCATGGCAGATTCGACGTACATCTCGACCTCGCTTTTTCGTCTCTCCGGCCGCCCCGCGGGCGCCGGCCGCGGAGCATAGCCGATCCGCACCGGCCACGGTAGGTTCTCGCTTTCCGGTCGAAAAATCCTGCACAGAGCCACGGCGACCCACCCCAAAGCGAATCGAAATTGCCGCGTTCGGCTCGCGAGCTTCGTCTTCATGCAATCTTATTGACGATTTGCTATTATTCACTTTCTACAAGCGCACGCCTCGTGGTGTGCAACCGTTCCATCTCGGATCAACCAGGAGAACCTCATGAAGCACCGAGTCACGATCGCCACCCTCTTCATCGTCTGTCTCCTCGCCGCACCGATCGCATTTGCGCAGACTGCTCCTTGCGCCGACAAGGCTGTGTTCATGCCCATCCCCGAGGAGCAGGTGATTCTCGCCAGCTTCGAGCCGACGCCTCAAGGCGCCGCCTGGCTCCTGTCGGAGCGTCCGACCGAGCCGAGCTTCTTGAGCAATCAGTGCACCTACGGCTGCTACGCACAAGCTGACCGTTGCGTCGATGAGTGCGTGTTCACGCCGAGCTGCGGAAGCGCTGGCCTTCAAGCCTGCGATGACGCGCTGACCGCCTGCCTCGCGAGCTGCTAGCGGCTGCATTCCCGACCGGGCCTCGCGGCAAGAAGCTGGACGCCCGGTCGGACCTCACGAGCGCAGCGGTCCATGATCGTGCTCGTGCTCCCGATTCTCCCCCAGCCTGCCCCCCCCCCTCGCCTACCTTTCGCTCACACATCTCCAGTGCTCCACGTGCCCGAGATGTGGTGTTCCGTGTCTCGAGTCCCTCGCGAAGTCGGGCTGATAATGTCGCCATCTCAGTCGACTTGCCCGCCCCGAGCACGGTGCGCCGAGCATGAGAGACCGTTGCCCAAGATCAAAACCGGAAGCGGCGACCGAATCGTCAATGAGATTGCCCCGTAGCAAGAGCACGAATCTGCGACGACACGTGGACGCGCTCTGAGGGAAGCCGTCGGCCCCCTCTGTGATTGCCCCCCAGGACGGCCTGGACCACGACGCGATGGCAACCAGCCAGGAGTACACTAAGAATGGGCATGATCGGAACAGCCTACGGCTGCATCTTCTGCCCCGTCGGTGGGGAGTCGCACCCTGCGTTCCGGTCGCGCGTCGAGCAGAACCAGGAGGCTGTCCGTGCCCTTCCCAAAACGGATCGCTATCCGCCACTGACCCGCAACATGTTCGCGATCACTGCTGCGGCCTATCCAGGACCAGGGCTGTACAAAATTCAGATGGTTCACTTCGGCCTTTCGCTCAAAGACGCCCAAGAGGAGTGGGATGTCTGGCTGCGCAAGCTCGAGCAGCTGCTGGGCAGCATGTATTGGGAACGAGCGGAGCTTCGACTGGAGCTAGACGGACCGATCGGGGAGCCGTCTCAGTCGCGATTCGACTTTCGATGGGAGGCGACTCCAGACGTGGTGACTCCAGGGACGACGCCACCTCCGGAACCACCAAATGTCGCGTTCCCGTCGCGAGGCTCGTGGCACCGAACTGGCAAGCTTCCCTACTCGGCGAGCTGGGAACGGTGCCGGGCATGGATACCAGAAGCCGAGAATGAGCTGGCTGGACGCCCCGATGACATGGAGCTGATGGAACGCCTACTGTATGCCTATCATCGCATGGGCGACGACAATAAGGCTGGAGCGCTCGGCCAGAAGCTTCGCACCCTCGACCCCGCACGCGCACAAAGACTCGAACGGCTCTGAGGCTACGACCTTCCATCCTCACACGAGCCATCCCGCCGGGCTGCCCACAAAACCTTCTGAAGCCAGGAAAGTCATGGAAATCGCATTCGACCGAGCGTTCGACTACCAAGAGCTCCAAGACTTTCTCGAAGCTCAGCACCCAAACCGCGAGGTGCTCTTGGTCTATGAAGGCATCACCGACTGGGAAGACGCCCGAGCTGGCCAGGCAAAGTTCGAATACTTCGAAGACAAAGAGGCGGAAGAAGGCTTCAAATTCGGCCTCATCGTCCTTGTCGAAAGCACCGCTGCCCTCCCGCTGATCGAACGACTCGCTTCACAGCTCTCGCGGCACTTCCGTTGCCCCACGATGTGCGACGCCTCACGGGTCATTCTCTACGACCAGAACGAGTTCTACTCACTGCTCTTCGAGCACGGCAAGGTCTTCCTCGTCGACAACTACCGGCAAGAAAACGGCGGAGACGACTTCAAAGTCGTCGAGCTACACTACGAAGAGCCAGCCTAGCGGTAGCCAGACCCGATGGGCGGCGAGGGGTCGTCAACCCGGCGCTCTTCTCAGAAGCAGCGTCGACACTTCGTGTCCGGATCGTTCTGCCACGACGTGATCGAGGAATGGGAACACGCGAGATTCGAGAGGAGCGACCCCAGATGATCAAGTGCTCGACCACCCTACTTCTCGCCTGCATCGCAGTCGGATGCGGTGAGGGCTCGATCCCGAAGAGTCATTCGCGAGCTGCCTCAGATGACGTGGCTGATCGACTCTACGTGAACGGCGTGATCTGGACCGGTGCAGCGGGCGCGCCGGACGCCAGCGCGCTGGCCATCCGCGACGGCGTCATCTCCTACGTCGGCCATGACCCGGTCCCCGCGCACGAGACAATCGATCTGGAAGGTCGATTCGTCATGCCTGGATTCATCGACAACCACGTTCACTTTCTCGACGGCGGCGCGGGACTCGCCAGTGTTGATCTACGCGACGCCGCGACGCGTGAAGCGTTCTCGACACGCATCGCGGACCATGCCCAGTCGCTTCCGACCGATCAATGGGTTCGAAACGGCAACTGGGATCACCAGCTGTGGGGCGGCGAGCTGCCTCACAGGAAATGGATCGACGACCAGACGCCTGCCACACCGGTCTTCGTGATTCGGCTCGACGGTCACATGGCGTTGGCAAACTCCGTCGCATTGCAGCGGGCGGGAATCTCTGCCGGAACTCCGGATCCTGAGGGCGGCCAGATCGTCCGTGATGCAGACGGAGAGCCGACAGGAATCCTCAAAGGCAACGCGCTGAATCTCGTCATGAACGTCCTTCCCGAGCCAACAGAAGAGGAGATTCTGCGCGCCTTCGAGCGTGCACAAGCCCACGCCTTGAGCGTCGGCCTGACGCAGGTCCACGCCGTGACAGCCGGCCCGACGGAAGCCGCCATGCTCGACGCTTTCCGACTCGCCGCCGATCGCGGCGTGATGAAGATCCGCGCCCATGTCTACACACCGCTCGAACACTGGTCCGCGATGAACGAACGAGCCGAGCCAGATTCATCGAGTGACGCAAGCAAGCTCACGTGGGCAGGATTCAAGGGCTTCGTCGATGGTTCTCTCGGCGCAGGAACCGCATGGTTCCATCAGCCCTACTCCGACGAGCCGGACCACTATGGCCTGGCATTGACCGTCCCGGACACGCTGCACGAGCTCATCGCTGGCGCGGATGCGGCAGGACGCCGCCTCGCGATCCACGCCATCGGAGATCGGGCCATCGACCAGCTGATCGCGGACTTTCAGACCGTCGCGGGCGAGCACATTGCGGATCGTCGCTACCGTATCGAGCACTTTCAGCATCCCACCCGCGCCGCCATCGATACTGCGTCCGCACACGGCATCATCGCCTCGATGCAGCCGTACCACGCGATCGACGATGGACGCTGGGCGGAACGGCGCATCGGGACCGAACGCATTCGAACGACCTACGCGTTCCGAACGATTCTCGACGCCGGCGTGAAGCTCACCTTTGGATCCGATTGGCCGGTGGCTCCCTTGTCGCCACTCGAAGGCATCTACGCCGCAGTGACCCGCCGCACCATCGACGGCGCGCACCCCGACGGTTGGCAACCGCAAGAAAAGATCACCGTCGAAGAAGCACTCACCGCCTACACGGCATCGAATGCCTACGCGGTCTTCGAAGAACACGTGGCGGGCACCCTCGAAGTCGGTAAGCGCGCGGACTTCGTCGTGCTGTCCGACGATCCACGCGCCGTCGAGTCCGTTTCGATTCGAGACATCCGAGTTCGCGAGACTGTGATCGGCGGTGAGATCGTGTTTCAGGCCCCGAACCAAGGGCGCACGAATGGTGAATGAGTACCGCTCGCGTCCGCGACGAGCAGCCATGCGCTTGTCGCACCGTGCCGCCGCGGCAATCGCGTTCCTGCCCCTTGCGGCCTTTCTGGGCTGTCGTACCGAAGACCGGCCCGAGATCACTACACCAACGGTGATCCCGCAACCTTCCGAGGTCCGACTCGAGGTAGGAAACCTGAGCATCGCTGCCGGCCTCGATCTGTCTGTCGACGATGCACAGCTTCAACCTCTGACATCGATCTTTCAGCGCGATCTCTACCGACTCACCGGTCTCCACGGCGACCCCGGCACGCAGGCCCCAACGCTGCGCCTGACCATCGACCCTAGCCTTTCCGGCGATCAGTACGCTCTCCGCATCGGCAACGGCATCACGGTCGAAGGTGGCAGCTACCGAGCCGTGTCCATGGGACTCGTCACCTTGCTGCAATCGATCGACGACCAACACACGCTACCCCGAATGGAGGTGGATGATCAGCCCGCCCGGCCCTACCGCAGTGTGATGATCGATCTCGCCCGCAAGTGGCACGACGTCAACACACTCCGTGAGATCATCGAGCTCTGCAAGTGGTACAAGGTCAACTACCTCCATCTTCATCTCACCGACGATCAATCGTTCACTTTCCCTTCCACCGCCTTCCCCGATCTGGCAACGGAGGGCCGCAGCTATTCTCTCGAGCAGCTCCGCGCGCTCAATGCCTATGCCTTCGACCGCGGCGTCACGCTGATTCCTGAAATCGACGTACCTGGGCACGCGACGCAGATGGTCGCCAAGATGCCCGACACCTTTGGGATCGGTGATCCGAGCCAGAATCCGTTCACCATCAGCATGGGCAGCGAGCGGGCCTACGCTGCCCTCGAAGTGCTCATCGGCGAGCTGGCCGCCGTCTTCACCCATTCTCCGTACATTCACATCGGTGGTGACGAAGCTTTCTTCGTTGGCATGGGCGAGGATCCGGAGACGGTCGCCTACATGGCCGCGCA
Organism: uncultured bacterium; assembly: GCA_937948815.1. Classification (GTDB taxonomy): domain Bacteria; phylum Acidobacteriota; class Thermoanaerobaculia; order Multivoradales; family J023; genus J023. Next base: position 16,782 of record CALFAM010000338.1, on the reverse strand, counting down.
CGACCTCCCCAACCTCGACGAGCTGTTCCGCCACTTCCTCATCCGGCTGCACGGCATGGTCCAGGCGCACGGCAAGGAAACGATGGTGTGGGCCGGCTTCAGTGCCGATGGCGCCCTCGCTCTGCCCCGCGATCTGATCGTGATGGCCTGGGAGTCGCAGTACTACGACCCGCAGCACCTCGTCGACGATGGCTTCCGCGTCGTCAACGCATCCTTCAAGCCTCTCTATGTGGTCAACAATCGCAAGTGGCAACCGGACTACATCTACCGCCATTGGAACGTTCGCCGCTGGGAGAGCTGGGCGATCGACTCGGACACATTCAGTGGCTCAGAGATCCGCCCGAGTAACCGTGTCCTCGGCGCCACCCTGTGCGCCTGGGAGCAACATGCCGTCAATGAGCTCCCACGCCTTCGTCGGCGACTACCGGCCATGGCCGCACGCCTGTGGAGCAACGAACCCCCGAGCTTCGAGCGCTTTCGGAATGCTCTCGAGCATACGGATCAAACCCTTTCGAAGATGCTCCGCCCATTTTCGGTGCGCGAAACCGGCATGGCCTTGCGCGCCGTCCGTGAAGGGAATTTCCTCGAACATCGCTGGTTCCGCGATTCGGTCACGGTCGATGTCGACCCAGCCCTCGACGGCATCACCTTGCGCTACGCCCTGGACAGCCGTGAGCTGAACCCAGCATCTCGTCTCTGGCAGGAGCCGCTCACGCTCACCGACTCCCACACACTGTTCGTGCAAGCCTTCGACGCAGACAACCAGCCGGTTGGCCTGCCTCTTCGTCAGCGCTACGTTCTGGCGCCGATCTCCGCGTCGGCGAGCGGTTTGTGGAAGGAGCTGCCGGTCGGAAGTTGGGAGAAGCTTCGCTTCGAAGACTCACTCACGATCGCGCTATCGGCAACTCGCCCGCGGCATACGATCCGCTACACCCTCGACGGCACCGAGCCCGGCCCGGCTTCGCCCCGTTATACGGATCCCGTCACGATGGATCGGACGACGACGCTTCGCGCCCAGCTCTTCGACCAGCACGATGCTTCAGTAGGCCAGGCGTTTCGCGAGACCTACTTCCAGATCGTCAACCTCCCCAGTCTGACGACTGGCAAAGACACCTGGGCCAGCAATGAGTCGCTGGCGCCTGGCCGCGCGGCACTTGCCACCAACGGTCGCGTCACCCTCTGGGAGCAGTGGGGTGGCCATACCGATGAGCACGTTTGGGTCATGGTCGACCTGGACGCGACCGAGAGCGTCAGCAAGCTTCAGGTCTACAACTTCTGGGACGGTAGGCGCTACTACCAGTACACCATCGACGGTTCCCTCGACGGCGTGAGCTGGTTCGAGCTCGTCGACTTTCGCACCAACACCGAAGTCGCCGACATCGACGGCTACGCACACTCCATTCCCCCGACCGAGACGCGCTTCTTGCGCATCAACCTGCTTTATAACAGCGCCAACCCGGGGCTCCATCTCGTCGAGCTCAGCGCCTTCCGCTGATCGACGACGGACGGGGCGCGGAGCGGTCGAGCTCGATCAACAGGTTCGACCAGCCTCCGAGCGTGTGAAGTGCTTGTAGGCGGGGATCGCTCGGCAGGGTGAATCGGTGGCGCCATGGGCGACCGACGAGCACGTTCAACACCCGCAGACTCAGGCGATGGGATGACGGATCCGGCTGCCCGGCAAGCGCGACCGCGGCCCGGAACAGAACCTCGCTGTCGAGGTCCCCGTGGAAGGCGCTCGCGGCCACGAAAGACGCTCGGCCACGAGCCCGGTCGTCCGCAGCCACGGCCTGCCAGAAGTCAGCCATGTGGTCGGCGGCAGCTCTCCGTGCGACCGCAGCCCGTTCCGCGGCCTCGGCTTCAGTGAGTACGGTATACGCGGCCTCATGCGCTGCCCCATAGAACGCGATCGGTTGGCGGAGACCCAAGCGGGCACGCCGACGATCGACCCGCGAAGCATCGACCATCGGATCAGGCTCGCCCGCGTTCCACGATGCGCCAAAGCGCTGCTTCTCCCAGGTATCTCGGGCGATGCGATCGTGCAGCTCGGCATAGTGGGCCGAGGGAGCCTCGCCATCCGCGACGGCACCGGCGAGATGGTGGAGAAAGTACCGTTTGAACGCAATGCTCGGCGCGTGTTGGGCGAGGCTCCAGGCCAGCTTGGCTCCGTCTTCACCAACCAGCGTCTGCCCCGGCCACCCAACCGTATCGACCATTTCCAACAGCCGTTCTTGGTTCGCCTCCAGGACCGCTTCGAGCGGCGCAAATGCGCGCTCCCGATCCGCTGCGGACGCGTCGTCACCGAGGGCTTGCGATGCACGTGCCCATGCTTCGTGCGCGGACTGATCACGCTGCCACCGCGTCGAGAGCTCATCGAGGAGATCCGGCCTTGCCACGGCGGCGCGGTGCTCGACAATCGACGCGCGCACTCGCGCCATGCGGGCATCCCAGCCTTCCCGTTCGCGCACCGGCGCGAGGGCGGGCAGGTGCTCGAGGAGATCGGCATCACGCCAGCCCGCATCGATCGCGCGATCGACCGCTGCGGTGGCCCGGTCAATGTCTCCGGAAGAAACCCACAGCGTCGCCGCGAAGAGCACCGACTCCGCATCCGGATCCGGAGGTGCGAGAGCAGCATCGAGCAGCTTGCTCGCGGCGTCCGACAGGCGCCCCTCGCCAAGCGCCAAAGCAGCCAGCCGGTAGGGTTCGTACCAGGGAGGCTCGCTGGCCTTTCGCTGCGCAGCGAGCGCTGGGGCCGTTGCAAGCAGACAGAGTGCCGGGAGCAGGATCACGCGCTTCGATCTCGCAAACATGGTCGTCATCTCCTTGCCGGCATCTCGGACGTGTCCTCGCCCGCTCACCGGCCATGACCACGAGCCTAGGCAGACGCGACAAGCCCGTCTTGGACCAGACTTGCATCAAGCGACGCACCCCTGCCGGCGAAACCCGGACGGTGAACCCGCCGTATTCGCGTTCGATGTCCAGCCCGCACCAGACGCAGGCCGATCGTACCCACCGATACGGATACCGCGGCCGCGCTCGTCGCGAAGCCGAGTCGACGGATGGTGTCTACCTCCGCGAGGCCACCTATGAGGCCGGAACCCGCCTGCCCGCGCACCAACACGCCCGTCGACATCTTTGCTTCGTCCTGGGCGGTCGGTATGTCGAGTCCTTCGACCAGGAACAGCACCTGCGAACGCCAGGCACGCTGATTCTCTATCCGCCCAACGTCGCGCATGGCGAGCATCATGAAGAAGCCGGTCGCCACCTGATCATCGACTTCGAGCTGCCCGACAGCACCGCCGATCGGCTCCCGAGCCGCCGGCCGCTGGCCACGCAGCCATCGCCCCGGGGCCGGGTTGCGGTTCGCGAGCTTCGCCACCGCATGGACCCACGACACTCCCGCCGGCCGGCCTCCCTCGACGATCTCGCGCAGCTTTTGATCGTGCTCAGTTTCGACGCGGGACAGCAGGCGGGCACCGCGTCCGATCCACCTTGGCTCGAGGGGCTCGACCCTTGGCTGGAAACCCACTGGCGGGAACCGCCGACGCTGACCGCTTTGGCTGCGGAGCTCGGCCTTCATCCGAGCCACCTGGCCCGCGTCATCAAGCGCTGCCGAGGCCGCACGCTGAGTCGGATCGTTCTCCAACGGAAGGTCATCGGTATGCAAGAGGCGATCGAGCAGGCCGTTCTCCAGGGACGCAGTCTCGACCTCGCAGGTGCCGCTCTCGACTGCGGCTTCTGCGATCAGAGCCACATGAATCGAGGGTTTCGCGCCGAGACGAGCTTGACGCCGAGGCAATACCGACGCCTCGTCGAGGCGACCGAATCCGGCTAGCTCGGCGCTTGCTTCGCCTCGAACAGGCCCCGGTCGGTGGTTGTCACACGTGTGCTATCAACACCGGACCCGAACGACAGCTATCCATTCGCACAGCCACCGACAGCGCGCGCTGATCGAGGGGTAATTCGTCGTACCTGTCGCATTCTCCTCATGAGACCTGCGCACGATGTCGGCTGCGCGGTGTTCTGCTCGAAAGCACGGTCCCGGTCGAGAACCGCGTCTCGGTGACGCCACGAGCCGATGGACCACCGACCTGCTTTGGGACGCAGGCGGTGGACGCTGGACGTTCTACACGAAATCGTTGAGCGGCTACGAACGCGCCGCACAGCCCGATGAGCACGGAGGAACGACCCATGCGCGAATTCTTCTTCGAAAGTGAAGGCATGCGCCTCGGCGCGAAGGAAGCAGGCGAAGGACCTGCCATCATCATGTTGCACGGCGGCATGGCCGATCATCGTGCCGCGCTTCCGCTGGTTGCACCGCTTCGCGAACGCTACCGGATCATCGTGCCCGACCTTCGATGGTGCTGCAAAGGGCAAGGCTCGGCACCGTTGACCTTCGAAGGATTGGCCGCCGATGTCCGCGCGCTGTTGACGCACGTGCACGTCGACACGGCCGTGGTCGGAGGCATGTCGAGCGGTGCGGGCGCGGCTATCGCCTTCGCCCTCGCGAATCCGAGCCGAGTCGAAGGACTGGTTCTCGTCACGCCATGCTACGCGGGCGAAGAAGAAGGCTATACGGCACAACAAGAGGAGATCTTCTCAGGAATGGACGCCGTGGCGAGCCGTGCGCCGGCAGAAGGTGTCGGTGTCCTCAGACCGCTCTACGAGAACCTGCCGGCGCCGATCCGCCAAAAGGCCCTGGCCATGACGGAAACATTTGATGGACCAAGCGTTGCGGCCACGAGTCGGTTTATTGCTTCGGGAACCCAACCTTTCCGAACCGCCGCGGATCTCGCGACGGTCGACGTGCCGACGCTCCTCGTACGAGGCGACGACCCCGTTCATCCAGCCGAGGTTTCCGATCTCTATGCCCGCATGCTGCCGCGCTGCCACAGCGTATCCGTCGCGTCCCAAGACATTCCCACAGCCATCGGTAACTTCTGTGATGGCGTCGTCTTCTCGCACCGTGCTCCGCAATAAGATCGCGACCGAGCGGACCAACCCTCACGAGCACGCCCGGAGCGCATCACGCGAGGGTGAATGTACTCGGTGGGATAGCCGTATGCTAAACCTGACCGGCAGGTAGAAAAACCCTTGACCGCCCGCTTAGTGCCTGGAGCCACGCCATCAATCGGGCGTCGATGGTGCCCTATTGCCATGCCTCGGTAGCAGCGGGGCCGCGGCAGCCCGCGTTTTCGGCATGGGGCTCGCTCGGCAGAAATGCTGCCGTCCATTGGATTCGATCGCCCTTCAAGCAAGGCGCGCGTCGAGCTGAGGAGTATTTCAAATGGCAATTGATGTATTCGACGTTCCTTCGACACCGCCGCAGTCCGCCTACCAACCACTGATTCGCTTTCGAATGCGTGCGGCAACGGGCGGCTTCGAGCTGTTCCCCCATGGTCAGAAGCACACCTACGGATCCCTTGCCGGCCTGGCCATCTTCACCAAGCGGGAGCGCGATCACGAGGAGCTCTACGTCCTCCTCAGCCTGCGCGGCCAGGCCCAGCCCTTCCTGCTCACCCCGAACAAGATCGAGCTCGATGCCTTTCCGATCGAGCGCACCCATTCGAGCGTCTCGAACGTACGCTTGTTGGGTCGACTTCTTTGCCAGCAAGCCGGTGATCTGACCATCGATCGTGCCACCGCCGACTTTCTGGAGGGCCAGGTGCCACGAAGCCTTCCGTGCGAGATCGTCGAGCTGGCCACGGCGCTCGGCCAACGGATCGCGCCCGAAGCTGTGAACGCACCGCCGACGCCACCAGCCGGGGACGATGACATCATCCCGCTGGCGCCACGTGTGGATGCTCCTCCCGCGGCACCTCCACAGGGCGGCGATGTCTACCAGGGTGATGTCGATCAAGGTGACGTCTACCAGGGCGATCTACCCCAGGGCGCCCCATACCAGACAGCGCCGAACCCGGGTGCCTCGACAGCAGGGCACGCGAGCGTGGACGCCAACGCTGCGGGCCGACCGAGCGATCCGGCGTCCGCGCCGATCAATCCGTACGCCAACCCAAAGGCCAAGGCTCCATCGGCTCAGCAGGGGCTATCAATGTCCGCTTTTGTCGCGAGCTTCTTCTATCCGCTCCGAGGATTCGCGCTGATCGCACTGATCATCCTGACCATCGTGCCGCTAATTCCGATCATCGGCGCACTGATCTCGATGGTCGTGCTGCCGACCATGATCTTCGAGGTCATTCGAGAAACGGCACGTGGCGGCGACAGGTTGAGCCAATCCCCCCAGTTCGGCGGCTTCTTCCGGCACGTTGGTGAGATCCTCTGCGTCTTCGCCGCGGGGATCGTGCCGTCCATTCTCTTCAATGTCCTCGGCCTCTTGGTTGCCGGCGTCGGGCTGACTGAAGTGCACCCGCTCCTCGGCGTCGCTTGGGCGCTCCTGATTGGTTGCGTCTGCATCTGCCTGTGGCTCATGACGGCCGGGGCGATCGCAATCTACGAACGCTGGACCTTGGCGTTTCGACCCGACCTCCACATTCGCGCCTTCCTGATGTCCGGGCGTCCCGCGTTGATCTTCTTGCTTCAGCTCTTCCTGCTCGGCGTGCTGGTCTTGCTGGCCGGACAAGCAGCCTTTGCGGCGAGCGCGGCCACAGGGTTCCTGGTCGCATTCATGGCTGCTCCCTTCCTGATGCTCGCCAGCGTTCACTTTGTCGGTCTTCTGTACCGGCAGCGACGCGAGAACCTCAACTGGGTGTACCTGTAGCACTGGGCCACACGCCGCGCGGTCGACAGCCGGCTCAGCCGACGAACTTTCTGACGGATTCGCCAGAGAGCGCATCGAACGCGCCGGCCGCGATCTGCTCGGCAACGTATTCGATTTCCGGACCGAAGAAGCGATCTTCTGTCACCCGAGGCGCGACGCTGCGCACCTGGGCAAGGGCTTGCTCCAGCGGATCACTGGTGGTCAACGGCCGGCAGAAGTCGATGCCCTGCGCTGCCGCCATGAGCTCGACCGCGACGATTCGCCGGGTGTTGGCATTCATGCGCGCCAGACGCCGCGCCGCGAAGGTCGCCATGCTGACGTGATCTTCCTGGTTGGCCGACGTCGGCAAGCTGTCGACACAGGCCGGGTGGGCAAGGCTCTTGTTCTCGCTGGCCAAGGCCGCCGCGGTGACATGGGCGATCATGAAGCCGGAGTTGAGGCCCGGCTCGTCGACCAGGAACGCCGGAAGCTGGCTGAGCGAGGCGTCGATCAGCAGCGCCGTTCGCCGCTCCGACAGCGCGCCGATCTCCGCGATCGCCAGCGCCAGCCCATCCGCCACCATGGCGACGGGCTCGGCGTGGAAGTTACCGCCCGAAAGAACTTCCCCGTCCGCAGAGAAGGCCAGGGGATTGTCCGAGACGGCGTTGGCCTCCCGCCCGAGGATGGACGCGACAAAGCGCATCTGATCCAGGCACGCCCCCATGACCTGGGGTTGGCAACGCAGGGAATACGGATCCTGGACCCGATCACAGTGGACGTGAGAGCGTCCGATGTCACTCTGGCAAAGCAGCGTGCGTAGAATCTCCGCGGCGGCGATTTGTCCAGTTTGACCACGCACGGCCTGGATCCGCGGGTCGAACGGCGTTCGGCTGCCCTTGGCCGCATCCACGGACAGCGCGCCCGAAACGAAGGCAGCCGCAGCATTGCGCTCGGCCGCGAACAGGCCAACCAATGCCAGCGCGGTCGACACCTGGGTGCCATTGAGCAGTGCCAAGCCTTCCTTGGCCTCCAGCACCAAGGGCTCGAGGCCGGCGCGTGCGAGTGCCTCGCCACCCGCCAACCGCTCGCCGCCGAGGCGCGCTTCGCCTTCACCGATCATGGGCAGGCAAAGATGCGCGAGCGGGGCCAGATCACCGGATGCACCCACCGAGCCTTGCGCCGGAACCACCGGCATCAGGTCGTGCTCGAGGAAGGCGAGCAGCATGCGGACCACTTCGGGGCGAACCCCCGAATACCCCTGGGCCAGTGCATTCGCCTTGAGCACCAGAATCAGGCGGACGACATCGTCCTCGAGAGGCTCACCGACACCCGTGGCGTGCGAAAGCAGGAGGTTACGCTGCAAGATGCCGAGCTGTTCACTGGCGATACGCGTCTGGGCCAGGCGTCCGAATCCGGTATTGATGCCGTAGGTCGTGGCCCCCGAATCGAGAATCGCAGCAATGGTCTTTTTTGAGGTCTCGACCGCCTGCCAAGCCGCGTCATCGAAGAACAGGTGAACGTCTTGGTGGGCGACGGTGCGCAGCTGATCGAGGGTCAGCGCCCCCGCAGCCGTTCGGATCCGGACAGGCGACACATCGGAAAGCGTCATCAAGATCTCCTCAGCAAAGCCTGCATGGTGCCGCCAAAGCGTGCTGCCACGGCCTCGGCGTCGAGATGTCGTCCGTCGGCGACGCGACGTGCGCCGCCGACCCATACCTCGCGGATCAATGACCGATTTCCAGAAAAGAGCCAGCTATCGATCCACGCATCCTGGGTGCGGCCGACGAGCAATGGGTGATCCGTGTCGAGCACCACGAAGTCGGCCCGGCAGCCGGCAGCCAGCCGGCCGATGGCCCGACCACTGGCCTGCGCGCCGCCGGCAAGTACCCGCTCGAGAAGGTTGCGGCCGGTGCTGCGGCCCGCGCCTCCCGCCAGCACATTCCGCCGACGTGTATCGAGCCGCTGGCCGTACTCGAGCCAACGCAGCTCTTCGACCGGACTGACGGAGCTATTGCTGTCCGAGCCAATGCCGAGCCGGCCACCGGCCGCGAGGAAGTCTGCGGCGCGGAACAATCCATCGCCGAGGTTCGCTTCCGTCGTCGGGCACAGCCCGGCCACCGCACCGCGCCGGGCCAACGCCGCGACCTCAGCATCGTCCATGTGTGTGGCGTGGATCAGGCACCAACGGCCGTCCACCGGTGCGTGGTCGAGCAACCAGGCCACCGGTCGCTGCCCGCTCCACCGCAAGCAGTCCTCGACCTCTCGGGTTTGCTCGGCGATGTGGATGTGAATCGGCCCCTCGCCCCTGAACCCGCCGAGCACAGCCGCCAAATCCTCCGGCAATACTGCCCGCAGTGAGTGCGGTGCGATGCCCACCGTGTGATTGGCCGAGCACCTTTCTTCGAGCGCTTCGACGAGCGTGAGAAAGGTGTCGACCGTACAGAGGAATCGTCGCTGCCCCGCGCTGGCTGCCTGGCCGCCGAAGCCGCCGCTGGTGTACAGCACCGGCAGGCTGGTGAGCCCGATCCCGGCTGCCTCGGCCGCTGCCAGGCAGCGCAAGGACATCTCAGCCGGCGATGCGTAGGGCTTCCCGCTCGGATCGTGATGGAGGTACTGGAACTCACCGACCGCGGTATAACCGGCCTCGAGCATCTCGACGTAGAGCTGCGCTGCGACGGCTTCGAGGTCGTCCGGGCTCATGCGGCCGACATGCCGGTACATCACCTCGCGCCAAGTCCAGAACGAGTCACGGGCTGCCGCAGTCGATTCCGTTCCCGGACGCGATGCAGCAGCGCTTGCGGGACCGGACCGCTCGGCGAGCCCGGCCATCGCACGCTGATGAGCATGGCAATGCACATTGGGGACGCCCGGCACCACACAACCCGGCAGCCGTATCCCATCAGACGAGCCGTTCGCGGTCACCGAGACGATGTCGCCCGCCGAGTCGACCTCGACGCAAGCTCCTTCGACCCAGGCGGATCCGGTGAAGAGGTGTTCGACGAAAAACCGCTGCATGAGTGTCCTTGAAGCCTCGATGCGTTATGCTCGGAGCAGGTTGTATAGACAAGTCTAAGCTGCCATGGAAAACGGCGCAAGAAATTCGAACCCTCACCCGACTCAATGACGCGACGCCCGATGGACGAGAGGGCGCCTTAGAGCTGGTGCTCCCCATGGCTTGATCTCTCAGGGCTGAGCTCGCACGGCTGAATCTGCATGAATGGGACTGACTGCGACCTCCTGATCCACAACGCGCGCATTGCCACGCTGGCAGCGGACGCGAAAACTCCGTACGGACTGATCGATCGAGGCGTGATCGTCATCCAGGACGGGAAGATCGCCTGGGTCGGTGACGAGGCCAGGCGACCCGATGTCCGCGCCGCGACCGAGACGGACTGCCAAGGCCGGCTGATCACACCGGGACTGATCGACTGCCATACCCACCTGGTTTGGGGCGGCGACCGCATCGACGAATTCGAGGCGCGACTGGCCGGCACCGACTACGCCGAGATCGCCAAGCGCGGAGGAGGCATCAATGCCAGCGTCCGCGCGACGCGAGCGGCGAGCGCCGAAGCCCTCTATCAGGCCGCCCTGCCCCGACTCTCCCGGCTGCTGGCGGATGGCGTCACCCGGGTGGAGATCAAGTCGGGCTATGGCCTCGACACAGAAACCGAGCTACGCATGCTCGAGGTCGCACGGCGGCTGGGTCGCGAGCAGCCGGTCACGGTGCATACGACCTTTCTCGGCGCCCACGCCATTCCACCGGAGTACACGGGGCGCGGCGATGCCTACATCGACTACGTGGTCGACACGATGCTGCCCGCGGTCGCCGAAGCCGGCCTGGCCGACGCAGTCGATGCATTTCTCGAGCACATTGCGTTCTCGCCAGCCCAGGTCGAGCGTGTGTTCGAAGCTGCCCGTCATCACGGCCTGCCGGTCAAGCTCCACGCCGAGCAGCTCAGCAATCTGGGTGGCGCGCGCCTTGCCGCCCGCTTTGCCGGTCAGTCCGCAGACCACCTCGAGTACCTGGACGAAGACGGCGTGCGGGCCATGGCCGAAGCCGGCACCACAGCCGTCCTGCTGCCGGGCGCCTACTTCTTCCTGCGCGAGAAGCAGGCGCCGCCCGTCGCATTGCTCCGCAAGCACCGGGTGCCAATCGCGCTGGCGACCGATCTGAACCCCGGAAGCTCACCACTCCACTCTCTCCTCGCAACCTTGACCTTGGGCTGCGTGCTCTTCGGCCTGACGCCGGAGGAAGCGCTGGCGGGCGTCACCCGCGAGGCCGCGCGGGCCCTGGGTGTCGCCGGAACCGTGGGTACGGTCGAAGCCGGCAAGCGCGCTGATCTTGCCGTGTGGGCCACCGACAAGCCCGCCGCCCTGGTGGCCAACCTCGGCCTCACGCCATGCGTGGGGCGCTATGTCGGGGGTCGGGCATCTTGGGGTCGAGAAGGAGAGGCACCATGAGTCGTGGACGCGTGGATCGCGTGCTGCGCTTCGGCCCGGAGCCTGGGGCCGACGACGCGTGGACACCGCAGACACGCGAGGCCGCGCAGGCACACGAGGCTGGCACCCATCATGGCACCCATCATGCCGGCAAGCCAGTCCCCCTCTACCAACAGATCAAAGACCGTATTCGCTCCCAGATCAGCACCGGTACTTGGCCACCTGGTCGAAGGATCCCGTCCGAAAACCAGATCGTCGCCGAGCTCAGCGTCAGCCGCATGACGGTCAACCGCGCGCTTCGTGAGCTGACCGAGGAAGGGACCCTGGACCGTGTTGCCGGCGTCGGTCGTTTCGTTGCCGCACCGCCACGCCACGCCAGCCTGATCGAGCTGCGGAACATAGCCGAGGAAATCGCTGCCGACGGCCGCGAGCATCGGGCCAAGATCGTCTGGCAGGAACGCGTGAAGGTCGACGCAACGCTCGCCGAGCGCCTGGAGCTTGCTGTCGGAGAGACGGTGTTCCACGTCACCTTGGTACACCTGAGCGACCATCTGCCGATTCAGCTCGAGGACCGCTGGGTCAGCCCCCAGGCCGCGCCCGACTTCCTCGACGTCGACTTCACCCGCACCACGCCCTCGGAGCATCTCCTTCGTACCCTCGAGCCTGAAGAGATGGAGCACATTGTCCAGGCGACGATGCCCGACGCCGCGACTTCCGAGCTACTCGCCATCGCGCGAACCGAGCCGTGTTTGCGCCTCGAACGGCGTACCTGGAACGGCGGGCGGGTGGTCACCTACGCCATCTTGACCTACCCGAGCAGCCGCTACGACCTGGGCGCGCGCTACCGCGTGCAGAAACGGTCCGGTCACGACAAACCCAGCCACGACAAGCCCGGGCGCGACAAGCCCGGGCGCGACAAGCCCAGCCAATCCGGCGCGGGCCGTCCGCCCCGCGTGACGCCGATCACGACCGCACCGAAAGCCCGCTCCGCGGCATCAGGACCCACCGAATCAGGGATACCAGGGAACGAAAGCCCCAAAGTGAGGTAAGCCATGAACGACCGTCTCGACCCGACACGTGAGATCCGTGCCCCGCGCGGCAGCGAGCGGAGCGCCAAGAGCTGGCTCACCGAAGCGCCGCTGCGCATGCTCCACAACAACCTCGATCCGGACGTTGCCGAGCGCCCCGAGGAGCTCGTGGTCTATGGCGGCGTCGGGCGCGCAGCGCGCGACTGGCCGAGCTTCGACGCCATCGCCTCGACCCTTCGGCGCCTCGAAGACGACCAGACCCTCTTGGTCCAATCCGGCAAGCCGGTCGGCGTCTTTCAAACCCATGCCGATGCCCCGCGAGTCCTGATCGCCAACTCCAACCTGGTGCCCGCGTGGTCGAGCTGGGATCACTTCAACGAGCTCGACCGCAAGGGCTTGATGATGTACGGCCAGATGACCGCCGGGTCGTGGATCTACATCGGCAGCCAGGGCATCGTGCAGGGCACGTACGAAACCTTCGTCGAGATGGGTCGCCAGCACTTCGACGGCGATCTGCGCGGCCGCTGGATCCTGACCGCTGGCCTGGGGGGCATGGGTGGTGCCCAGCCGCTCGCCGCCACCATGGCAGGAGCCTGCATGCTGGCAGTCGAGTGCGACGAAAGCCGTATCGACTTCCGCTTGCGCACTGGCTACGTCGACCGCAAGGCCGATCGCCTCGAAGATGCCCTCGCCTGGATCGCCGAAGCCGTCGAAGCGAAGCAGGCGATCTCGGTCGGCTTGTTGGGCAATGCCGCTGAGATCTTGCCCGAAATGATCGCCCGCGGCATCCGGCCGGACGCCGTGACGGACCAAACCTCGGCCCACGATCCGATCAACGGCTACTTGCCCACGGGCTGGACCATGGAGCAGTGGCAGAGCCGTCGCCAAGACGCGCCGTCCGAGGTCGAAGCCGCGGCGCGACGCTCGATGGCGATCCACGTCGAGGCGATGCTGGCCTTTCACAAACTGGGCATTCCGACCTTCGACTACGGGAACAACATTCGCCAGGTCGCCAAGGACGAAGGCGTGGCCAATGCCTTTGACTTCCCCGGCTTCGTGCCTGCCTACATTCGCCCGCTCTTCTGCCGCGGGGTGGGCCCCTTCCGCTGGGTCGCGCTTTCCGGCGATCCCGAGGACATCTACAAGACGGACGCCAAGGTCAAGGAGCTGATTCCGGACGACCAACACCTGCACAACTGGCTCGACATGGCCCGCGAGCGCATCCACTTCCAGGGGCTCCCCGCGCGCATCTGTTGGGTCGGCCTCGGGGATCGCCACCGCCTCGGCCTCGCGTTCAACGAAATGGTGCGCACCGGTGAGCTTTCCGCGCCGGTGGTAATCGGCCGCGATCACCTGGACTCCGGCTCCGTGGCCAGCCCCAACCGCGAGACCGAGGCCATGCTCGACGGCTCGGACGCGGTGTCTGACTGGCCAATCCTGAATGCTCTGCTGAGCACGGCTTCGGGCGCCACCTGGGTCTCCTTCCACCATGGGGGTGGCGTCGGCATGGGCTACTCGCAGCACGCCGGGTTGGTGATCTGCTGCGACGGCAGCGAAGACGCCGACCGCCGCATCGGCCGCGTGCTGTGGAATGATCCCGCCACCGGTGTCATGCGCCACGCCGATGCTGGCTATGACCTCGCCCGCACCTGTGCCGAGGAACAAGGTCTCGATCTTCCGGGACTCGATCTCGGCTGAGCGGCCCGGTGACCGTGGCCTGATCGAGGTGGTTGCCGAGCATGCTGAAGGCATGGCTCCGGCCCAGGAACGGCGCGGCCGGCTTCCCTTCCAAGATCGTCGTCGGCTGGCTCGTGGACGCGACGGGAGGGGCCACGCTCATCGTGGTCGTTGGCGTGAAGCTCTGCCCGCAGAGCGTCAGCGTGGTCGATGCGATGGTATCGAAGACGAAAGGCTCGGCTCGGTCGAAGATCCGCTCGCCGGTCGGCACGCCCGCGGCAATCGTGAAGTCGAGACAAGATGTTTCAACGTCACTTTCCATGGAGCCGTTCACCCCATCGACTCGAAGGCTTCCGAGCGTCTTCGAACGAGACGCGCCGTTCGACACGACCCATGATCACCAACGGCTGCGGTTCGGGGACCCGTGAGGAAGCAACCCTGGCGATCACCGCGCAGTGGGCAGCGCGAGCAGATACGAGCAGATGGCGATAGGCTTATTCAACGATGCTGACTTCCATGCTCTCTTCCTCGCCCCGTGTCTGGACGCTCTCGCTTCTCATCGCCTACTCCGGTCTACTCGGCAGCCAACCGTTGGTAGCGGGCCAGGAGCCCACCTGCTTGCCGCCCGCGATGCCGGTACCGATGATGGGGGCGACCTTGGTCGGCTTGGGCACACCGGGAAGTGTGACGGCAGCAGCGATCCAAGCCGCGCTCGATGAAGGAGGACCCATCCTGCTCAACGCCGGCTCGGATCCGGTAACGATCGAATTGGATGCGCCTCTCGTGGTGACCCGCGAGACAGCGCTCGATGGTGGCGGCCTGGTGACATTGAGCGGCGGCAACGCGCGGCGCGTAATCCAGGTCGAGAATCCACAGAACCTGACCTACACCCTGACCCTGCAGAACATCGGCATTGCCGACGGATCGACGCCGAGCGGCAGCGGCGCCGGAGTCTACAAACCTTCCGGCGGCCCCTGGCAAGCCGTGAGCTTGGTGGTGATCGACAGCTGGTTTCAAGACAACACGGCGATTGCCACGGCCCAGGACGACGGAGGCGGCGCGATCTACGCGACCGGGATGAATGAGGTGATCCTGTACCGCTCGCGTTTCGAGAACAATCGGGGCAGCAACGGCGGCGCGGTCTATTCCTTGGGCAGCAAGACCGTTACCGTGGTGGAGAGCGACTTCATTGACAATCGCGCCACCGGCACCAATGGAAATCCTGGGAACGGTGGCAACGGCGGCGCGATCGGCATCGACGGCGGCGAGCGGACCGTCACCCTCTGTCGTGCCCGGCTGACCAACAACCGCGCGAATGCGTTCGGAGCGGGCTTGTTCACCGTCATGTACGACGACCTCAGCCTGACCGCGATCAACGCATCCACGTTCCAGGGCAACACCAATCCGCTCGACACCTTTGGTTTTGCCGGTGGTGCCTACCTCCAAGGCGGCCCCTTCTCGATTCACAACTCGAGCTTCATCGCCAACCAGGCACGCGCCAATGGCGCCCTCTTTATCGGCCCGGGTGCCAGCGGTGAGATGGTCAACAGCACCTTCGTGAACAACCTCGCACGCGCGTCATTGGGTGGTGCCATGTCGATCGACAGCAGCGCGGTGGTGACCATCCGCAACAGCACGATTGCTGGCAACGATGCGCCCTGCGACGTCTGCTTCGGTGCCGGCATCTCGAATAGCGCCAGCAACCAGATCACGATGAGCAACACGATTCTCTACGACAACGTGGGCGGCAACGAATTCAACCCTTGGAACATTCGCTTCCCAGTGGCCGACGGAGGTGGCAACATGCAGTTCCCCCGGTTTCGCCCAAACGGCCAGGAAGAGATTGCTGCCACCGCCACCGTGATCTGGGACGACCCAGCGCTGCTCCCCCATGGCGTGAACGGCGGGCCGACCCGAACGATGGCCCTTGGGCCCGGTAGCCCAGCGATCGATGCGGGTACCGACGTCGGCGCACCTTCGACCGATCAACGCGGTGCATCACGCGATGCCATGCCGGACATCGGTGCCTACGAGGTGAGTGACATCTTCAGCGATGGATTCGAGGCCGGCGACCTATCCGCCTGGTCGGCATCGATTCCCTGAGCCACCTTCCGAGCGCCGCCAGCCAAGGGTCGCTCTCGGCTTCCCGGGATCCGGTGAACACGATTGTTCGCGGCACGGCACGACGAGACCCAGCGCCGGAGGCCCCACGAAACTGCATCCAGCAAGGCTTCCCGCACGAAGTATCCATTGACAGCCTCGCTCCGGCCCTGCGCCGCGACACCACGCGTCAGGGCTCACAGCTCGTGCTCGTGTTCACCGGACGAGTCGATGTCTTCGAGTCGGACTTGTGCGCTCCCCAGGCCGCCACGGCCGACCCACGCGGAGCCGACCGAGGCTGTCACCTACCCTCGGGCCATCGCCCGGCCAAGGCTCTTTCAACCCCCATGAGCCCTCAGGGCCCTTTCCCCCAAGCGCAGTGCGTGCGCCCCAGATCCACGACCCGGGGCGTACGCACTTCCGTCTCGCCTGATTGGCTCAGAGATCCGGTCCCGGCAGCGCCGGAAGCTCGATCATCCGCTCGGACACCAAGTTGAAGAGGCTGTCCACCTCGATCACGGCTCCCCGACCATCAGGGGTCTCTAGGCCAATCTCCCAACCCACAGGCTTCCGGACGACGGAATCAATCTGCACACGCCCCGGCCGAGGCGTGCCAGACGAACCAATGAACAAAGAAATACTTGACGTCGAGCCGTCGCCTAGAGGATCCATCAAGTCCGTCAGTCTTGCAGTGCGCATCCAGCTTGCGGTGCCGCCTTCGAGGGCCTTGGCTTGCTGAGCAACATCCTCGAGCGCGATCCGCCGCCCCTTTTCCATGGAATCAGTCCTCAGAGTCGAGCGGCGAAACCAAAGCATGGGGGGCGGATAGGCAACTTGCACGAC